>CADDZC010000075.1 GCA_902812365.1 Acidobacteriota bacterium
AAGCGTCTGGACGTGAGTCAGGCGTCGGTCTCCATCTATCTGTTGCCCTTTCTGGGCGTTCTGATCTCTGCGGTCACCTTGCATGAAAAGATCACCGTTCCCATGATCGTCGGAGGCGTAGTCACTTTGACAGGCACCATTGTGATTACAACCCTGGAACCTTCATCTGCAGAATCTCAACACATAGAGAGAAAGGAAAGCGACTGATGAGGCTCAGCGGGCGCGTGGCGCTGGTGACCGGAGCCGCCCAAGGGATTGGCTCTGCAATTCTGGCCGAGTTCGTTCGTGAAGGGGCGACCGTTGCGGCGATTGATCGAAAGCGGAATGTTGAACAGGTTTGCCATGAAGCGTCAGGAGACGATGGCCAGGCTATCCCTTACGTCTTCGATATCACGGACCACGAAACTTATGCGCGGTGTGTGGACGAAGTTGCAAAACAACACGGCCGGATCGACATTCTGGTGAACAATGCAGCAATTTCCTTTTACGGTGACATCTTTGAGGACTCCTTGGAGCAATGGCGCCAAACTTATCGCGTTAACCTGGAAGCCGTTTATTGGGGTTGTAAGCTGGTAGCTCCTCACATGGCCAAACAGCGGTGGGGGCGAATGATCAGCATCGGCTCGACTCAGGCGATGGCCACGGACGGAAGGGTTGGTGCCTATGCAACAGCTAAGGGAGGCATTATAAGTTTCACCAAATCCTTAGCGGTGGAATTGGCTCCCTACGGGATATTGGCCAATGCCATAGCGCCCGGATGCATCCACACGCCGATGTCCGTTATTGACGGGGTGGACGAAACCCAAACGGAATTCTTCAAAGAATGGTATGTGAAACGGCGGAAGATTCCTCTCGCGAGGCCAGGCGAACCGGAGGAAGTCGCTCGCGTAGCGCTTTTCCTTGCCTCCGAGGACTGTTCCTATATCACCGGCCAGACGATCGTTGTCGACGGAGGATTGACCATCACATTTTGAGCCCTCCCACCCCGGGCAACTGGCATGTTCACATCGGTACACGAATACATCGGTCCCCCGGTTTGCTTGGCAGCAGCGCCACGCTCCGTGCCGGACGCCGGCGATCAATCCCTCCCAGGAGCCTCGGAAGCTGCCGCCGGCGAAGCTACGCCGGGAGTGGGTTGCGGGGGTTGACTATCATGGGTGCGGAAGCTCCGGGGCTGCCTTGTCGCATCGGGGTGATCTGCGCGCGTTGCAGAAACAAGTCGGCTGGTTACGCTTTTAGGGAAGCTGTGCTGTCATGACACCGTTGAAAGGACGGATGCCGCGCCGCCTGCTTTTACCCTCTGTGCTTTTATTGTCCACGCTCCTGGCTCGGGGAGTCGGCACAGGGAGTGCTTCGGAACCGCCTCGGTATCGCCAGGCCGAGCCGCTCGTACTCCGTGGTGAATGGAGGCCGGCTGTTGGCATGCCTCGAAGCATCCTTCAAGCCGATCCCCGAAAGTTGAAAGCGTTGAACCTACCGGGGATCGCGCTGGCAGGTAACGTGGGCGAGGCCGGGGACGTCACCGGCCATTGGGAATCTCCGCAACGCCGGGGGAACTACTTGGGCTCCGCGTGGCGTACACTGGCAGGCACGGTTATGACATGCTTACGAACGTCTTCGAGGCGAAATTCATGGGGCCATAAGGGCGGGAGAAACTTGCTCCGTTCTGTGGTCCTTTTCTTGGTCTCGGCGACTCTTTTGAGCAACAGGCACGCCCTGCTGGAATGGCCGAGGAGCGGCACTTACGAGGAGCCGTTCCGCCCCCAGTTTCACTTAACTCCGCCCAAGAACTGGATGAACGACCCGAATGGGCCCGTCTATAACCAGGGTGGGTATCACGTTTTCTACCAGCTCAATCCTTTTGGGAACGAATGGGGCCACATGAGCCGGGGCCATGCCGTCAGTCCCGATCTCATCCATTGGCGGAATCTGCCGGTAGCGATTCCCGAACAGAATGGGGTCATGATTTTCTCCGGCAGCGCCGCGGTGGATTGGAACAATTCAAGCGGGTTGTGCACAGGCTCGGGATTACCCGGCCCGTCGTGCCTGGTGGCCATATACACGGGCTCTAACGGGAAGGTACAGAATCAGAATCTGGCTTACAGTTATGATCGCGGGCGGACCTGGACGAAATACTCCGGCAACCCGATTCTCGACTTGCATCGGGCAAACTTTCGGGATCCCAAAGTGTTTTGGTATCGTCCCGGCCGCAAGTGGGTGATGGTCGTTGCGTTGTCGGACCAGCACCAGGTGAGATTTTACGCATCGGAGGACCTTATCCACTGGGCCTTCATGAGTAACTTCGGGCCCGCTGGAGCCACGGGCGGTGTTTGGGAGTGCCCGGACCTGTTCGAACTCCCGGTTGAGAACAGGCCCGGCGAGCGCCGCTGGGTATTGAGCGTCAACGTGAACCCTGGCAGCATCGCCGGAGGGTCCGGCGATCAATACTTTGTGGGCGAATTCGACGGAAGCAAGTTCATGAATTACAATTCCGGCGGCCTGACGCTCTGGGCCGACTACCGGAAAGATTTCTATGCCTCCACATCGTTTTCAACCATGCCGCCCTCGGACGGCCGAAGAGTTTGGCTGGGTTGGCTCGATAACTGGGAATATGCCGCCCGCGTGCCCACGAGTCCGTGGCGCGGCCAGCAATCCCTCCCACGGGTGCTGAAGCTCAGACGATTCCCTCAGGGCGTCCGGCTGGTTCAATCGCCGGTTGCCGAACTGCACACTCTGCGGGGGCGGGGCGTTGGAAACCCTATTTCATTAGACGGGATGGAGGCTTGCGCCTAAACCGGCATGACTTGCGGCTGGTGGGCCAATTGTGGCATCGGAACGGTTCACTGCGAGTTGTCGAAGCGGCATTTCTGCCGGCCTCAGCTCTTTGTTCCACTCGGTTTGCCACAGCTGCTCGTGGACCGTCGAGCCTCAAAGTCATTGATATCTCAGCGCCACCATCGGGTCCACGCGTGTCGCGCGCCGCGCGGGGATGTAGCACGCCAAGATTGACACCGCGACCAGTGTAAGCGAAGCCAGCACAAAGGTAGCGGGGTCTCGAGGGGCGACGCCGAAGAGGAAGCTAGCGAGGAAACTGGTGAGCGCCCAGGCTCCCGCGACGCCCAGGGCCACGCCGATCAAGGTGAGCCGCAGGCCTTGTCGAACGATCAGACCCAGTACACTCCGCCGTTCGGCGCCCAGCGCCATGCGAATGCCGATCTCGTGAGTACGCTGGGTCACTGAGAATGCCATCACGCCGTAAATCCCAACGGTTGCCAGCGCGAGCGCGATTCCCGCGAAAATCCCCAGCAGAAGCACGTTAAACCGCCGCGGGGCAAGAGATTCCGACAGGGTCTGTTCGAGCGTGGTCACATGATAGAGCGGTTGGTCAGGATCGATCGCCCTCACCTGCGCGCGCACGGCGGAAACCAGGCTAGCCGGTGTGGCCGTAGTGCGCACTGCGAGCTGCATGGAGTTGTCGGGTCCCGGCGGCTGGAGGTAAGGGACGTAGATCTCTGCTTTGGTCTCCTGGCTGAGTCCTTCATGGCGTGTATTGCCCACTACTCCGATGACCGTCAGATTGTCTCTCATGAGCGGGAACTGCTTGCCAATGGGATCCTCTGTTGGCCAAAGGTGACGCGCCAAGGTCTCATTGACCACCGCAACCTTCAGCGCCTGCTCGTCGTCCCGGTCCGTGAAGGTGCGGCCTTTGAGCACCGGAATGCCAAGCGTATAGAAATAGCCCGGGCTCACCCTGAGCAGCATCATCATGACCATTGTCGAGTTCGAGAGCGCCGCCCGTGGCTGAAGACGGTTGGGGGACATCATCACGAGGTTCTGATAAGGACTGAGCGGCAGAGAATCAGCGAAAGCCGCAGAGCGGACGCCCGGCAAAGACTCGACGCGGCGCAGAACCTGCGAGAAGAACTCCGACTTTTGCTGGGCCGTGGGATAACGCGCGTCCGTAAGGCTGAGGCCCAGGGTCATCACGCCCTCCGGCGCGAAGCCTGGGTTGACCTGGAGGACGCGATAGAAGCTCTTGATGAGCAGGCCGGCACCGATCAACAGCATCAGCGCGAGGGAGAGCTCAGCCACCGCCAGCGCCCCACGCAGCCCACCCCGGCCGGAACCGGCGCCAGCTAGCCGCGTTCCTTCCTTCAGGCCTTCGGCCAGATCGGGCCGGGTGGCGGCAACGGCCGGCGCGAGGCCGAACAGGACACCCGTCACTAGCGAAACCGCGAGTGCGAACAGCAGTACGTTGCCATCAACCTTTGGAGTCACCACGCTCAGGATACCGGCCCCAGTTCCCGCTGGGATGAGGCGCGCGATGACATTGACGCCCCACGCGGCAAACAGCAGTCCCGCCACGCCACCGGCCACCGCCAGGATCACGCTCTCCGCCAGGAGCTGCCGAACCAGGCGCCAGCGCCCCGCGCCGAGGACGGCCCGCACCGCCACTTCCCGCGTCCGGGTTGAGGCGCGCGTCAGCATCAAGTTGGCGACGTTAGCGCACGCGATGAGCAATACCAGTCCCACCACTCCCATCAGTGTCAACATTGCAGGGCGCAGATTCCCCGCCAGGTGTTCGGCCAGAGGAACCACTTTGAGCTCGCTTGCCAGCGGAGCTCCCCCGTTAGGGCGCGAAGCTCCGCGTCGGGCGCTCAGCATCCCAGACGGTCCGGTAGCGCGTGCGGTCTCGCTGCGCGACGAGCCATTGTCGCGCGTCACGGGACCTTCGCCGCGGCCGCCCTCGGCCAGCATGGGCCCGCCGGACGGCTGCGCTCGTTTCCGGATTTCATCCAGGTCGGCCCAGGCGGCAGCGAGCGAGACGCCAGGCTTCAACCGGCCGATAATCCGGACCATTCTTTGCGGCTGGATGCGAAGCCGCTCACTGGCCTGGTTGAGAGCCAGCGGCAACAGGATTTGAGCGCCTGAATCCTCGGGAAAACGGAAGCTCGCCGGCATGACACCCACCACGGTGTAAGGCGCGGCATCGAGGTCGACCGTCTGACCCAGCACGTGAGGGTCGGAGCCAAAATACTGCTGCCAGAAGGAGTGCATTAGAACCACCACGTGGGGCCCGTTCGGCTGGTCCTCATTCTCGGTGAAGGCCCGCCCAATTTGCGGCTCCACGCCCAGAGTGGTGAAGAAACTGGCGCTTACGGACGCGCCATGAACCCGAGCCGGCGTGCCACGGCCGGTGAGATTGAAATTGTCGGACGTCCCTTTGCTGCCCTCCACCTTGGTTCCCCGGTCGTAGGCGGCGATCCGGTCCAAAGTGTGGTTCTGATCTTTCCAATCAAGGTAGTCTCCGCCAGTGGCGACTTCGGACTTGAGCGCCGGAAACGATTCGGCAATCCACACCAGCCGGTCGCTGTGCGGATAAGGCAGCGGCCGCAGCACCACGGCGCTCACAACGCTGAAAATGGCCGTGTTCGCGCCAATGCCGAGGGCGAGCGTGACAATCGCGACGGCCGCAAAGCCGGGATTTCGGCGAAGCTGCCGGAGGCCATAGCGAAGGTCTTGCAGGAGCGTCTCGCCCGCGTTCGATATCCACATCTCCCTGCTCCCTTCTTCCGCCAGGGTCACGTTGCCGAATCGTCGCAGTGCGGCGTAGTGAGCCTCCTGGGCCGGCATACCCGATTCCAGGTTCTCACGCTCTTCCATCTCGAGATGGGAGCGAATCTCCGCTTTGAGATCGTCCGCCAGCTTCGGCCGGCGAAACAGAGCGCGCAGTCTCGAAAGCTCGCGACGCCAGCTCATGACCTTTCCTCGGATTCAGTTGGCCGCAGCACCGCAGTGATCGCCCGCACGAAGCGCTCCCAACGGGAAGTTTCGGTGACTAACTGACGCCGCCCCGCTGCCGTCAGGCGGTAATACTTGGCCCGCTGCTTGTTCTTGGAGACGCCCCACTCGGCGGTAATCCAGCCTTCCTGTTGCAGGCGCTGAAGGGCAGGATAAATGGACCCGTGCTCCACCTTGAGCGTCTCTCCCGACATCCGCTCAATGGACTTGGCAATGCCGTGCCCGTGGGTCGGACCCCAAAGCAACGTGCGCAGAATCAGCATGTCGAGCGAGCCATAAACAAGCTCGATTCGGTCCCCGGATGATTGCTTAGCCATGCTGGCAGATAATCTACCACATTGGTGGTAGATTGTCAACTACAATGGCGGCCTCGTGACCCGTTCAGTGCTGTTCCGAAAATTCCGCCTGGACCCTCCCGAACCTCGCCCGCGACCACGTTAACAGTGAGGAAGCAACGCTTCCTCTATTCCAGACTGAACCGCCGAGCGGTGGCGCCCAATCCGCGATGGCAGATGTAATTTCATTCTCCATATCACTGAAAATAAATCGCATTCCGGCTTTCCAGGGAATCTTTTCTCTGAGGAATCGGTAGCGCGGAGTTGTCTTGCAACACCGCAGCTTTTCTTACGCAGACCACCACCAACCGCCGCAGAGGTAAGAAACAACTCTGCGCTACCCTTACTCCCGAAGGATAGTGTCATTGTCTGCATGATCGAGGGTGGCAAGGCAGGCGCTGGGATCAGCGATTTGCGTAGTGAAATAGGCAAAGCGCAGGGACTGACGAGGGGCAGTTCTCAATCTGTTTACTATATAGGAAACACTGTGTCCTTGTCAAGCGCCGTGAGGGCTCTGTGGTGTAGTTTCGACCTTGCAATTCTTGGCCGCCGTTCCCGGCGTGTGATACCGGGAGCATGCGAAAGAGAAGCAGTCCCAAATCCCGCCGATCTCAGTCCGTCGTGAACCTGCGGAAGAACGCCAAAAAAATGGCTGACACCACCAAAAAGGCCATCGAGGCTCAGCGGAATCCCGAAGCCGAAATCCACAAAACAGAAACGGACATCCTCAGGGCTAGAAAGGCGGTTTTGCAGCCAGCACCAGCCGCGAGAGGATTTTAGTCAAGCCGCACCGGCACAACACGAACGGCTGCAGGGTTACAAAACAACTCTGCGCTACCTCTCCTTCAACGCCGAGCGCAGCCTTTCGGCGAATGTGCTGAGGCCCTCGGCGGGAGGAGCATTGCGCTCCGTCCACTCGCGAACTTCCTCGGCCTCGCGCGCTTCCGCGACTGCCTTCATGCTCAGGCGGATGCGCCGGCCTGACGGATCGACTTCCTGCACCATAACTTCGACGTCCGCCCCGACCGGAAAGGCTCTCCGCAGATCGCCTTCCTTCGCGATGCCGGTTTCGCTCAAGGGGATGACGCCGGTACGGCCGGGGGCCAGGAAGACGAACACACCGAATTTCTCGTACCGCTCGACCTTTCCTTTCAGGCGCGCACCCGGAACGATGCCGATGCGGCCTCCCGCTGCCTCCGCGGTCCGTCCCCAAGCTTCAGGGACGAGCGCCACGCCGATTCGCTTCTGCTTGGGATCGATGGCGAGAATCTCGAATGTAGCCATCATGCCGGGAGAGACCTGACTGGCCCAGCCTTCCGCTCGTCCGGTGGGTTCGAAGGTGGAAGCATGGGCCAGTGCCTCGACGCCCGGCTCGAGCTCGACGAACGCACCGAACTGCGCGACGCGCGTGACGCGGCCTGGCAGCACTTGGCCTACCTTGTACACCTCGGGCACTCTCGACCAGGGGTCGGCGGAGAGCTGCTTCAACCCGAGCGAGATCTTCTGCTTTTCCTCGTCCAGGCGCAGGACCTTGACCGTAATCTCGTCGCCCGCTTTAACGATCTCCGCGGGGTCCGCCACCCGGGACCAGGACATCTCGGACACGTGGAGAAGCCCCTGGACACCCGCGCCCAAATCGACGAACGCGCCGAACTCACGCACGGACGTGACACCGCCGGTCATGACTGCACCGGGAACGATCTTGTCGCGCACCTTCCTGGCATTTGCCTGCTGCTCGTCCTCGAGGAGCGTGCGACGGCTGACGACGATATTCGAGCCGCCTTCTTTGTACTCAATGATGCGGAATTGGTAGATATGCCCTTCGTGCCGCGACGTGTGTGCGCCGCGAACGTCAATCTGGGAAGTCGGGCAGAAAGCACGGCGGCGGCCGATGCGCACTTCGTAGCCGCCCTTGATCGCCTTTTCGACCTTTCCTTCCACCGGCAAGCCGCTTTGGAAGGCAGCTTCGAACTGCCGCTCGCTCGCGGCCGCTCGAGCCAGCTTGCGAGAGAGCGTCAATCCGCCCGACGTCGATACCACGATCGCCTGAACCTGGTCGCCCACTGCGACCTCGAACTCGCCGTCGGAGTTCTTCAGTTCGGCGATATCCATTACCGCCTCACCCTTGTGACCAACGTCAATTAACGCTACCTCCCGGCCGATGGAGACGATCTTGCCCTCGACGAGTTCGCCTTGTTCGAGGCGCTTGGCCTGAACCGAAGCCTCGAACATCGCAGCAAAATCTTCCGACTGATCACTCACGGCACACTCCCCGTCATGATTGGACCTCGCTCCCCCAGCGCTCATTCCCCTATCCCTGCACCAACGGCAACCGGCGATTGTACCAGCAGGATCAAATCATAAGAAGGGAGAAATCAATCACCGGCGAATAGCACCGAGACGCACTAAACGGCAACGTTGTCGATTCCTTGTAACTTGTTGGATTCGTTACCGGACGGATGGTTGCGGGGGCTGGATTTGAACCAGCGACCTTTGGGTTATGAGCCCAACGAGCTACCTGACTGCTCCACCCCGCAATGACAGTATAGGCAGAAAGCGTTCTTTTTCGCAAGCCGAAAGCGAGGGCCGCGGAAGCTGCGCAGGCGGAAAAAACCGCCGGCGGGAGCGCGAACGATCTCCGCTGACCGAGAATGGCGGAGCTCGAGGGTTGCTGAGCGGCCTCGGCCAAAACGACCGGCTGTGCCTGCGGCTGACCGGGAGCTCGACGGCCCCGCGGCGGCTGGGTCCTGGCCGTCAGGGCTTGGCGGACCAGCGAGCTCTTGCGGAGCCGTTCGGCGACAGGGTCTTTCCAATTAATCGGGCGCCCGGAGAACCGTTCGTGCCGCCAAAATTCGGCTTTGGCAACCGACGATTCGGAGACTTGGCTCTGGAACTGAGGCAGGTGTATATGGCGAGCCAATCGGGCATAGATCCGGTCCTCTAAGTTGACCTTAATTTCATGACGTAAGGCAGCGACCACAGCGCAGCCGAGAGGGCCGAGGCGACCCAGAGCACGAGGCGCTGCCACCCTGGCCCGATCTTTCGCCTGTAGCTTAGATAGAATCCGGTTGCCAGCGCCAGCACGGAAGGCGGAAAAAGGTATGCTCGATAGGCTGTCAACCTGACAGCCATGCTCCCGCCGGTCAGGCTTGCTCCGGCGGAGAGCAGTACGAGTACTCATCAAAGGTTCGGCAGGATCGCGGCGACTGCGGCAAATAAGCTTGCGATCCACGACCGTTTGTTGTCGCCCATGGAATCCCCCGTTTCTTCCTCTTTTCTTTGGGTCTGATCAGCCAACCTTAACGGACGGTTTTTAGTTACCTCCGGGAAAGGATTGCCTGCTCAGAAGCGTTTCGGGCATGAAGGCGAGCACCAGGAGCCCCGAAAGCAGCGTGAGGCCCGCAACCGCGTGGATGGCGGCCGCAATGCCGAGGCGGTCGGCGATGGTTCCGGAGAGCAGGGCCCCCACAGCGTACCCAAGGTCGCGCCAAAAACGATAAATGCCTAGGCTCGTGGCTCGCCACTCCGGACGAGCCAAATCCCCCACGGCGGCAAGCAGGGTGGGATAGACCATGGCCGTGCCAAGCCCTTGCATTATCGCTCCGAGGATCCAAGCGCGATACGCGCGAACCATTACCGTCAGCCAAATCCCTGCCGCTTGTACGATCAGACCGCCAGCAATCAATGGCTTCCGTCCCCACCGATCGCTGGCCGGACCGGTCAGCAGTTGCGAAACACCCCATGTGGCCGGGTAGACCGCCTTGATGATGCCAATGGACTCCACACCCAAGCCGAGACCGGCAAAGAACAGGGGGTACAGGCCCCACGACATTCCGTCATTCAGATTGTTAACTAATCCGGCTTGGCAGCAGAGGAATAGTGCTGGAACCTTCCAAGAAGTCAAGGCGATGAGGCGGACCCAGGACACGTTGGCGCTGTCGGCAAGCGAGCCGGTCAAGGCTGCGGGCGGCTTTACAGGTTCGGGCCCCCGGAGCCGGGACTCCAGCCGGGCGTACGGCAGGGTATCGCGAGCGAAGAACGCCGAAGAGATCAAGCCCGCGCACGCCATGAGGATCCCCAAGTAGAAGGGCTGAGGGCGTAAGGCGGTGACCGAGGCAATGTAGCCGCTGGTCCAGGCCATCAAGCCGACGGCGAGATATCCGGAAAATTCGTTCAGCCCGAGCGCCAGCCCCCGCCGGTGGGGACCGGCGAGGTCGATCTTCATATTGACCGTCATCGACCAGCAGAGGGCTTGGTTCACGCCGAGCAGCAGGTTGGCGAAATCGAACCAAGCCCAGCGGTTTGCCACAATCATGATCCACGGGACAGGCAAGCCAGCCACCCAGCCGAGCACGAGCACTCGTTTGCGCCCCCAGCGCTCCGAGAGGCGACCCGCGAAGAGGTTGCACACCGCTTTCGTTACTCCAAAGGCTACGATGAAAGAAACGATGGCGGTTTTGGAACGAAGGCCGAAGTTTCTTTCTCCAATCAAGGGCACTACGGTCCGCTCGAGGCCCACCATCATGCCCACGAAGCCGTTAATGAGAATCAATAGGGAGAACTGGCCGAGGTTGGCGCGCACGCCTAAACGAAGAGACATCGCGCTTCTTACCGCCGCTGTTGAGCTCATGGCGTGGAATGGGGCGAGGCAGAATATCCGCCGGGCCATTCCATGGCCCGGCTTTAAGCTTCAGGGACCTCGAGTCCGAGATTGACGCCTCGGATGGATTGGGCTTGTGGAGGCCGAGGCGGCACGTCGTGTACCATAAAACGGATAAACTCGTCCCGATCCCGAATCCGAAGGGCGCGGTTGTATCGCCTCTCAAACCCAATAGTTGACATCGGCTTCCCGCTCAAGGCCCGCCCGCAAACCGAACCCGCAAACGCCCCGGGTAGCACTTCCAAGTAATCGGGAAGGGCCAAAATCCTCTGGGCGCTCTCAAAAAGGGCTTGCGCCCCTACTTCGGGCTGACTAACCAGCTCCGTCCTCCCCATGTCGCCCACCATCAGGGTATGGCCTGTGAGGGCGAACCAGGGTTCGTCGCTCCGCGTCTTGTCGGTGACGAGAAGCAGGATGTGTTCGGGAGTGTGACCGGGCGTGTGGAGGACGCGAATCTCCACGTTGCCCAGGCTGAGCACGTCGCCTTCATGGACAGCCAGGAACGGAAACCGGGCGCCGGAGCTGGCGTGGAGCATATATCGTGCGCCCGTCCGGGTTGCCAGCTTGCGCGCGCCCGAAATATGATCCGCATGTACATGCGTATCAATAACATAGACGAGGCGGAGACCGTTTTCTTCGGCAGCCCGTATGTAAATTTCTGGCTCGTCGATGGGGTCGCACACGGCGCCCAGTCCCTGGCCCCCTCAACCGAACAGGTAGGAAGCGGCAATGACGGGCTGAGTGTGCAAGAACTGCCGCAGCACCATAAATCGGCCTCCGCGGTGGCCGTCAGCGATCGACGGCCGGGGGATGGCCGGATGCGCTGGCCGTGGTCGGAAGCCCTAAAGCTTGCAGGTCGTAGACGCTTCCCTCCAGCCGGTAAGCCGGGATCCCATGCCGGCGAAGCCGCTGGACGGCCTCAGCGGCCAGGACGCAAAACGGCCCCCGGCAATAAGCCACAACCTCTTTGTTTTTAGGGAGTTGCGAAAGGCGGCTCTCCAGCTCCGGCAGAGGAAGCGAAATCGCTCCTACCAGGTGGGCGTGATGAAATTCCTCTGCCGGCCGGACGTCCAAGACGAGGGCTTCTCCCCGCCGCACACGCTCCAGTAATGTTTCCTGATTGACGGGCTCGACCTCTCCCATCTCGGCAAAAAACTGGCGTTTGATGCGATCAATCTCCGCCCGTCGCTTCTCGGACAGGGCGCGAAAGTCGAGCAGAAACTTGCCCACGGAGGCGTCGGCTAGACGGTAAGTAACGAACCGTCCGCCTTTGTGGGCGTCCAGTAATCCGGCCGCGAACAGGATCTGAAGGTGCTGGGAGGTGTTCGCTACGGTCGCTTCCGTTTCTGCAGCCAGGACTTCGACGGTGCGGGGAGCTTGAGCGAGCAACTCCAACAGTTCCAATCTCTTAGGACTCGCCAAGGCTTTGCCGATCCAAGCGGCCTGGCGGTAGACGGCGTCTTTAAAAGCGCGCTTGGTCATGGCGTTCAATTAATCAATCATTCGCTTAAATATTAATCGAGCCGGGCGTTTTCTGTCAACACGAATTTTCCTCTCCCCTGCCATTAACCTCCAGTCCGCTGGTGATTGAAAATCAATGACTTATGACCAGCCATCTCGCGTTCTGATATAGCAGCTTGCATGGGGACGAATCCGCCCTTCGAGCCGAAAAGCGACGAGCTCTACGACGCCCTCATCGCAGAGGCTTAAGGTGTTGAAATTGAAGAGGCTGAAGCGTCCTGTGCGATTCCTTGGTTTCGAACGGTCCCGTTCCTGGCGATGATTTAAAAGGAACGTGCGGTGAAGGCAAGGTAGGCGATCAGGATGAACCCGAAAACGGCGGTCAGCACGCCAAGAAAGACGATGATCCCCCGGGCCTGCTTGAACTGGCCGGCCTCGAGCAGGCGCAGGGTCAAGTGATAACGGATCATGGCCACAAATGTCATAAGAACGCCCATCACCATAAAGCCGATTCCAATGCCCAGGGAAAATGCCCCGTTCTGGGTGGCTTGGTTTTGCAGGCGCAGAAGTTGGCGCAAGGTGATCCCAAACTTGGCGACCACAAAGCCGAACACAATAATACTGATGCTGGTGCGAATCCAGGCGAGGAAAGTCCACTCGTTGGCGAGGTGGTCGCTCGCCTTCCGACTGTCGCCGCTCACGGAAGCAATCCCCATCCCCGCGGCCGCGACGACCGCCGGGCTCGAAGGTAGGGTCGCAATCACTCCCCGGCGTTCGTGCGGTTGAAATCACCGATCAGACTCGGCACGGCGGCCGAGGGTGAGCGTAAGGCATGCGTGGGAGTAACGGAAACCGGGATCTCGGGCCCAACGTCCAGTCCAGAGAGCGTATAAAGCCCCAGGAACCGCACGGTGGCGATGGCGTCGACTGACACCGGTATCCACATGCCTTTCACACTGGCGAACTGGACGGTAATGTGCGGATCCTTGATCCAGAAGGACGGGCTTTTGAGGGGCACGCCCACGATCTGGCGGATGTGGTAGGTACTGGCGTCCA
>CADDZC010000076.1 GCA_902812365.1 Acidobacteriota bacterium
TTTCGATGACGAGTAAGCGAGCAGTCGCGGCAAGCCGAAGCTGGCGTTGACCGAGCCAATGTTGATAATGCAGCCGCTCCGGCGCGGCTTCATGTGCCGCACCGCTTCCTGGCAGAGAATGAAGGGGGCCCGCAGGTTGACAAAGAAAATCTCGTTCCACAGCTCCACCGAAGTGTCTTCAATCGTGCCGCGGTGAAACACGCCGGCATTATTCACCAAAATATCGAGCCGTCCAAGGCGTTCGACCGTCCCCTCCACCAGTTTCCGGCACGCTGTTTCGTCTTGAAGGTTTCCAGCCAGGGCACAGGCTTGCCCCCCGGCCATCGGGAGGAGACCGGCAACTCGTTCCGCGGCATCGAGATCGAGTCCATGAACGGCGACACTCGCACCCCGAGCGGCGAACAGCTTCGCAATTCCGGCCCCGATTCCCTGCGAAGAACCGGTGATCAGGGCCACTTGGCCGGCCAGCGAGTCCCGAGCATTGGAAGAATGTGTGTCCAAACAGCATCCGCCCAAGAAACGGCCGGAACGGTCAACCTGCGTTCCCGCGCGAGATCACGTAGATCGAAACCAGCAGGATGACGATTCCGGCCCACGAATAGCGGAGCGAGCGGCGGCTCGCTCCCTTCCATTCCCCGGTGACAAGCCCCCAGGCGTAACCCGTACTAATGTTGACCGCCATAAACGCCGGCCATCCAACGATTCCGCCCAGCGTCCCGAGCGCCGTTGCTCCCATGCCATAAAGGGCGATGCCGCCGAACCACAGCCATCCCATGAGGCTACCGCCCAGCCAGTACCCGGGGGCTCCGCCCGATCCGAACCGACTCCAGGCGCGGTTCTTGCGAAGGAGGTAGAGGCAATAGGCGGCGTTGGCGACGAATCCCGAGGTGACAGCCAGAGACCAAACCGGGTTTGCCGCCATCGCCGCCCCGGCCCCGGCCCGGGCAGCGCGGTTCTTGAGCTCGTCGCCGAACAGAAACGCGAAATTGAGCATCGGCGATAGAATTCCCGAAAGAATGCAGATGGCGAGCCCCCAGGCGTATCCGCCTTGCCCCGGACTCGCCTTCGCGGCGTCCCGCTCGCGGCCGCGACCAGCCACCGCGAGAAAGACGAGGCCAACGATCATCACCAGCGTCCCCGCCACCAGGGCCCGGCCTTGGGGGCTCATCAGTTGGCGGGGATGTAAGATGAGAAGCGGCAGCAGCGACCCGAAGGATGAGGTGATACCAAGGATCACGGCGAAGCCCAACGCCATCCCAACGCGGCTGATCCCCAACCCGAATAGAGTCGAGCCGACACCCCATCCAAACCCGAAGATCGCCACCTCGAAGAGTGCCGCCCCCGTCGTTCCGCGATACACACTGGCGAGATGGGGAACCGTGAGCACCGCAACGGCCCAGGGAACGATGACGAGCCCGCTGACGCTGTATACTAACCATGTATTCTCCCAGCGCCAGCCGGGCATCCGCTTCATGGGCGCGGCGAAACTCCCGTTTAGGAATCCTCCCGCCAGTACCAGGGCGATGCCTGAATGTATGCCTGTCGCCATCCATCCTCTCACGCGCCGGTCACGCCGTCCCGCGCAAATCCCGCACTGTATCATGTCTCGAGCCGGACGGAGCAGACATCGTGCGGTTGCCCGGGCTTGCCAGCAGGCCGTCGGCAACGATACCATGCGACCGGGTCGAAAACTCGCCATGGTTCCAGACCCATCCTCCCGGAGATGCACAGGTATGCGGCAGATCGTGCTCGAACAACCCGGACGCCTGGTCAGCGCAACGGCTCGTCCGCCCGGCTGCGGAGCCCACGAAGCGCTGGTGCGTGTCCACCGCGTGGGCGTGTGCGGCACCGACCAACACGCTTTTGAGGGAAGGCAACCGTACTTTACGTTTCCGCGCATTCTGGGCCACGAACTGGCGGTGGAGGTGATCGAGTCACCCCCCAACGCGCGAGGCATCGGAGCCGGCACCCGCTGCGCGGTCGAACCCTACTTGGAGTGTGGCGAATGCCACGCCTGCCGGATCGGCAAGACCAACTGCTGCGAGCGCCTGCGCGTGCTCGGCGTTCACACCGACGGGGGCATGAGGGGATGGTTCGCCCTGCCCGTCGACCACCTTCACCCGTCCCCGATCCTCTCGTTCGATCAGTTAGTGCTCGTCGAACCGCTCAGCATCGGAGCCCACGCGGTGACGCGGAGCCAACTGCAGCCCGGCGAGGCGGTGGTCGTGGTCGGGGCGGGCCCCATCGGCTGGGCAGCGGCCCAGTTCGCCTTGGCGGCCGGCGGGCGGGTTCGCGTGCTCGAGATCGACCCCTGCCGGCGCCAGTACATCGAGAAACATCTGGGAGTCGAGACTCTGGCTGAACCCGATGACCGGCGGGCTGACGTCGTCATTGACGCCACGGGAAACCTTGCCGCCATGGAACGCAGCTTTGATTTGGTGGCGCACGGCGGGCGTCTTGTCCTGGTAGGTCTGGTGACCGAGCGCTTGTCGTTTAACGATCCGGATTTCAATCGCAAGGAGCTCACCGTCCTCGCTTCTCGCAACAGCGTCGGTGAGTTTCCTCGCATTATCCGCCTGCTCGAGCAAGGGCAGATCTCAAGCGCGCCTTGGATCACCCATCGCATGGCGCTAGCAGAAGTGCCCGAGCGCTTCCCGCGGTTGCCCTGGCGGGAGGGATGCCTGAAGGCTGTCATCGAAGTGGGTGAGGATGATCTTTAAGCCTCTGCTTGCCGGCCGCTTTAATCGGCGGTGCCTTCTTGGAGCCGCGGAAAGAGCGGTAGCATGAAGTCTTTGACTGGCTGGAACGTCTTCCGGTGTTCCGGACAAGGGCCGTAGCGGCGCAGGCCTTCAAGATGCTCGGGAGTGCCGTAACCTTTGTTCTGGGCGAGCTGATACTGGGGATAGGCGCGGTCAAGCTCGCGCATGTAATCGTCGCGCGCAACCTTCGCAAGGATGGAGGCCGCGGCAATGGAGACCGATCGCGCGTCGCCGTGAACGATGGCGCGGTGGGGGATCGAAAACTCCACGGGGTCGCCCCAGCCTGAAAGCCGCATGGCATCCGTGAGCACAAGATCAGGGGTCGGGAGGAGAGCCTGGAGCGCCGCGATCATGGCTTTCCGTGACGCATGGTAGACATTCAACGAGTCGACTTCAGCGGCTGAAAAAGCGACGATCCGAAAGGCAACGGCGCGGGAGCGGATCTTCTCCGCGAGTTCAGCCCGGACCTCCGGGGTTAATTTCTTGGAATCATCGACCCCGGGAATGGGCTGGGCGGGGTCCAAGATGACGGCGGCCGCATAAAGCGGTCCCGCCAGCGCACCGCGGCCCGCCTCATCGCAGCCCGCCACCACTCTGAAACCGCGAGCGAAAGCCCGCGCTTCGAGCCGTCCCGTGCAGCGAAACGTCTTCGGATTGCAAAGGCGCGGCATGGACAGTGCACGCTCAGGCGCGGGAACCTCGGGGGCCGGCCCGAGCAGCGGCTCCTCGCGCCCACCCGTCAAGCCGGCTCTTGGTCGCCGCCCCGATCTGAGTCGCCTAGCCACGACCTCGGCCTCGGCCCAGGACCGCCCTCCCCGGCTTCACCCTTCCTGGTCAC
The DNA here is from genome assembly GCA_902812365.1 of Acidobacteriota bacterium. Lineage (GTDB taxonomy): Bacteria > Acidobacteriota > Terriglobia > UBA7540 > UBA7540 > CADDZC01. The sequence continues at coordinate 3,598 of CADDZC010000076.1, forward strand.
TGCGGGCTTCCCGCAAGCGGGCGGCTTTGCCCTTCAACCCGCGCAAATAATAGAGCTTGGCGCGCCGCACGCGCCCGGAGCGAGTCACCTCAATCTTTTCAATCAGCGGCGAGTGCAGCGGGAAAATCCGCTCCACGCCGTGACCGAAAGAAATCTTGCGCACCGTAAATGTGGAGTGACTGCCGCCCCGCCGCAGCCGGATGAGGGTGCCCTCAAAAATCTGAATGCGCTCCTTGTCGCCTTCCTTGATCTTCACGTGGACGCGCACCGTGTCTCCCGGATTCATTTCGGGCAAGTCCTTCTTGCATTGCTCCTGCTCGACTTTTTCCAGCACTGTCATGCTTGTTCTCCCCCGCTGCTGCGCGCCGCCTGAGGTTTATTCTTAGCCGGGCGGACAGCGTCGCCGGTGACCGCGGCCGGCCGCCAGGTGCGCCACAGCGCTTTAGCAAAAATCCTTCAGTGGCCTCCTGATAAGCTGGCGGCTGCAAGCGGAATTGCAGACGCCTCCGTCCGGACCAGCAACTCGGGCCGGCGCTTTGAGGCCTTCAGCAGCGCCTGACGTTCTCGCCATTCCCGAATCCGCTGATGGTCTCCCGAAAGCAGGACTTCCGGCACCCGCAACCCTCGAAAGTCGGCCGGGCGCGTATAGTGCGGCCAGTCGAGCGCCGCGAACCGAAGCGGGCCTGCGGTTGAGTCGGCGAAGGACTCGCGCGCCAGGGAATCTTCGTTCCCAAGCACGCCGGGCAACAGGCGCGTTGTCACCTCCATGAGCACGGCCGCCGCCAGCTCGCCCCCGCTCAACACGTAATCGCCAATGGATAACTCGTCGGTGGCCAGATGCTCGGCTACCCGCTCGTCGACACCCTCGTACCGGCCGCAGATCAAAGCTATCCGGGGGTGACGCGTCAACTGTTCCGCCAGCTCCTGGTTGAAAAGCCGCCCCTGCGGCGATAAGAGAATAACCGGAAAATCTTGCTCGCCGGCGTCCTGTCTCAAGGCCTCGACGGCGCGAAAGATCGGCTCTGGCTTCAGAACCATCCCCGGACCGCCACCGAACGGACGGTCGTCGACCGTGCGGTGGCGGTCGTCAGTATAGTCCCGTAAATCGTGAATCCGTATGTCCACGCGCCCCCTGGCGGATGCCCGTTTGAGCAAACCGTGCTGCAGGATGCCGTTGAAGAAGCCCGGGAATATCGTCAGGACGTCATATCTCATGTGTTGAAAACAAAGGACTTAGATCGTATTTTCGATAATGACTCGGCCCGCCCGCCATCGGCATTCAGGTCTAAAAGATCCTCCGGCGGGTCAATGACGATCCGTTTCGCGGTAACATCAATCCGCCGGCATATGTCTTTTGCCAATGGAATCAATATGTTACCGCGATCGACGCCATCCTTCGCGACATGGAGGAGGTCAACGCCGCCCGTCGGCTCGACTCCGGTTACGATCCCCACGACCGTCTCCCCACCATCGTGCTCGATCACCACCGTGCAACCCTCCAGTTCCCACGTATAGTAACGATCGGGGGACAGCATCATCCTTTCTTCCAGCGGGATCAAAATATGGCGATCTCGCAGGACGGCAGCCTCCGAAATCTTATCAATGCCTCTTAACTTTAAGATAATACGTCCCTTGTGCGACCACGCCCGCTCGATTTCGACCGGCACTGGATCGCCCGCCAGACATTCCAGAAAAACTCTCTTCAGGCCCTCAAATCGCTTGTCAAAATCAGTGAGTACCTCCGCGGCTACCTCGCCGCCCCGACCCTGCGGTTTCACGACGCGCCCGATCGCGAGAAACTTGGGACGTTCTTTAAACGGATTCACAGCCCCTGCGCAGTCATGCCTGCGGACATCCGAACTGGTCGCGGCCACGTTGGCGAGCAGTCTTATTATTCTAAGATTTCCAGCGTAAACCGCTTCTTCAGCTTCATGCCAGCCGCACCGAGAATGGTGCGGATCGAGCGCGCCGTCCTGCCCTGTTTGCCGATCACCTTACCGAGATCGCTGGGGTGGACGCGAAGCTCCAGAACCGTTACTTGCTCGCCTTCCACCGTCCGGACCTGAACCTGATCAGGATTGTCGACGAGTGCCTTGGCGATGGCTTCGATCAGCTCCTTCATGCGGCCCTCCCCTTGAACCGAGTCGTCCGGAATCGCCAACACCAGAACGTTGCCAGGAACCCATCGTTGAAACCCGGTTTCACCCTCGGGCCGTTTACACCGGCGACGTCTAACCGGTGGGCTGTGGAGTCTCCACCTCCTGCCGCCTCTTGAGCAGGCTCCGCACCGTTTCGGAGGGCTGGGCGCCTCGCTCGAGCCAGTAAGAGATTCGGTCGCGATTGAGCACCACCGCAGCCGGATTCTGCCGGGCGTTGTAATGTCCTACAACCTCCACACAACGCCCATTGCGGGCCTTCTCCTCTTCGATCACGATGACCCTGTAACTGCTTTTCTTTTTGGCCCCCGTACGAGCCAGCCGAATTTTTAACAATCTTCCTCCTTGTGCTGGGACCTGCTGGCGCTCAATGGAGCGACCGCGTACGCCCCAACCCTCCGTCTTCCATGTCGATCCGCACCCCGTCCGAGTGCCGGCCCAGAGCCGGCCCCTCACTGCCCGTTCACTGAGGCTCCAGTCCCCGCCGGCAGATTCAATTTGCCGAGCTGCTTACCCCAAAAGCTCTTGCTCATCGTTTTCATCATCTTGCTCGTCTGGACGTACTGCCTCAGCAACTGGTTCACTTCCTGCACGGAGGTGCCGCTACCCTTGGCGATGCGCTTGCGTCGCTTGCCATTGATGATCTCGTGATTGCGGCGCTCGCGGGGCGTCATGGAATTGATGATAGCTTCCATCCGCACCAGCTCCTTCTCATCCACCCGGGCTTTGCCGGCGTCCTTGAAGATGCCCACCTTGGGCAGCATGCCAAGCACCTGCTCCATCGAACCCAGCTTCTTGACCTGGCGGAGCTGGTCACGAAAGTCCTCGAGCGTAAACGTGTCGCTTTGGAGCTTGCGGTGGACTTCGAGAGCTTTCTGCTTGTCAATCGCCTGCTCGGCTTTCTCAATCAGTGAGAGTACGTCGCCCATCCCCAGAATGCGCGAGACGATGCGGTCAGGATAGAAAATGTCGAGAGCGTCGTACTTCTCGCCCGTTCCGATAAACTTAATCGGCTGGCCGGTGACATAGTGGATGGAAAGCGCCGCGCCGCCGCGCGCGTCGCCATCCAGCTTGGTCAGGATCACCCCCGTCGTCCCGAGCCGCTCGTGAAATTCCTGGGCGCTGCGCACGGCATCCTGGCCGATCATGGCGTCGGCCACCAGCAAGACTTCACTGGGACGCAGCTTCGTGCGCAGTTCACTCACCTCCTGCATCAATTGCTCGTCGATGTGCAGACGGCCGGCCGTATCGACAATCAGCGTGTCATGGCCCCGGTCGGCGGCGTCTTTGCGGGCCGCCAGCGCAATCGCGATCGGGTCCTTCAGCCCCTCGCCGGGGAAGCACGGCACTTCGATAGCCTTGGCCACAATGGCCAGCTGCTCCCGCGCCGCGGGACGATAAACGTCGGTCGAGACCAGCATCGGGCGCTTGCGCCGCTTGGCCAGCCATAGCGCTAGCTTGCCGGCCGTGGTCGTCTTGCCCGAGCCCTGCAGGCCGACTATCAGGAAGACGCTCGGGTAATCCTTCGAGAAGGTCAGCAGGGCCTCGTGGCCGCCCAGAATCTGGACGAGCTCGTCTCGCACAATGCGGACGACCTCCTGCGCCGGAGACAGGCTTCCCTTGGCCTCTTCACCCAAGGCTCGGACCCGGACGCGATCGAGCAACTGCTTGACCACCTTGAAGTTAACATCCGCTTCGAGGAGCGCCAGACGCACCTCTTTCAGCGATTCGTCCACCACCTCAGGGGTCAGAATCCCCTGCACGCGCAGGTTCTTAAACACACCCTGAAGCTTTTCTTGTAATGCGTCAAACATTACCGTTTCTCACCTGCACAACCCATGAGGCTATGCTACTCCCCTCTCGCGCTCGAGCCCCTTTACTACTTCAGTTTAGCTGATTTCAGTTGTCGGCGAAAGACCAAAGGCCTCAACTCCAGCGCTCCTTGGGCCTGCCCGAGGCCGGCTGGTGCGCCCCGCCGGGTTGATCACTCGCCGCCGTTCTGCCGCCTGGAACTAGACCATCGCGATGTGATAGAACAAAGCCGGCATTCATAACTCATGAAACGAGGAGACCGCAGTGAACCACGACATGAATCGACGAGATTTTATCAAGCGCGCCGGTGCCGCTACCGCGACGGCGGGGATCGCGCTTGCCGGCATCGGTCCGACGGGCAACGTCCTCGGGGCCAACGACCGCATCCGCGTCGGAGTTATCGGCACCGGGCGTCAGGGCACGGACGACTTTTCCGATTTCGCCCGCCAGCCGGACGTCCAGGTGGCGGCCCTCTGCGACGTCTATCAGCCCAACCTCGATAAGGCACAGCAGGCGCTCCAGAAAATCACGAACGCCGCCGCCGAGACCTACAAGGACTTTCGCCGGATCCTCGATCGCCAGGATATCGACGTGGTCATCGTCGGCACGCCCGACCATTGGCACGCGCTGGCGACGGTCGAGGCCTGCAAGGCGGGAAAAGACGTCTACGTGGAAAAACCGCTCTCGACCGTGCTCGATGAGGGCAAGAAGATGGTGGCGGCGGCTCGCCAGTACCAGCGGGTCGTACAGGTGGGGACGCAGCAGCGGTCAGGGATTCATTTCCAGAAAGCCGTCGAGCTGATCCAGGATGGTTGGCTGGGCAAAGTCAGTTTCGTGCGCACCTGGAACTACGGCAATAGCTATCCGCAAGGCATCGGCAACCCGCCGGATTCCGATCCGCCGCCGGAGCTCGACTGGGACATGTGGCTGGGGCCGGCGCCCAAGCGGCCGTTCAACTGGAACCGCTTCGGAGTCGGCGACCGCTGGTCGACCTTCCGTTATTTCTGGGACTATGCGGGCGGGTTTATGACCGACTGGGGCGTCCACCTCATCGACATCGTGCAGTGGGCGCTCCGCGTGGACGGCCCGAGGGTCGTCACCGCCGTCGGCGGCAAGTTCTACATTCAGGACAACGCTGAAACACCCGACACCTTGCAGGTCACGTACGAGTACCCCAGCTGCGTGTGCGTTTACGAGAACCGCTGGGACAATGCCAACTCAATGTACGGGCACGGCTACGGCATCGAGTTCCACGGCACCGACGGCACCCTGTTTCTCGACCGCGGAGGCTTCCAGGTCTTTCCCGAGAAACAGAGCAGCGGAAAGAAGGAGTCCGACCGCACCCCTGCCATGCGGATGGATAGCGCCAACGACGCTCATTTCGACCACGTCCGCAACTTCCTCGACTGCGTCAAGTCGCGCCGGCGTCCGATCAGCGACGTTGAGATTGGGCATCGCTCGACGAGCGCCTGCCTGCTCGGCAATGTCGCCTACCGCAGCCAGGAACGCCTCGTGTGGGACGTGACCCGCCAGGAGTTGGTGCAAGGCGGGCCGGAGGCCAGAAGGCTGCTCACGCGCGAGTACCGCCCGCCTTGGAAGCTCGCCGTGTGAAGACGGGAGCGGTTCCGCCGGCGGCCCGGGCGGTAAGAAACTTCCCCGCCCCAGGCCGTTGCCGGCGTCAGGACCACCGGCTCATCGTCTTGCCCATTTTCGGCGGGGGCAGCCGGCCAGTCCGAGCAGTCCTCCAGACAGCAGAGCCAGACTCCCCGGCTCGGGAACCGTCGGCGGTGGCGGCGGCCCCCGATGCTGCGGCCCTGCTCGCAGGAGAGGCGCTCTTCCGTATCGGAATAGTCCAGAAACAATGTGCCGTTGTTGGTGTCCGGCGATACGTAATCGCCCCCATTGCCGTTATCGGCGATGCTTTGGTGGCAGGATCGATCAGTCCGACATCACCACTATTGAAATTAACGATGATAACGCCATTGAGGCTGTTGTGGCTGCTGATCACACCCGAGCCGTCCGCTCCGAAAGCTCCCGCCAAAGGTCCCGATTGAAAGACTAAGGCTCCCGTGGCGGTGTCATGACCGTTAATCTGGCCGCCTTGCTCGACATAGGCGGTCTTGCCGTCCGGGGACACGGAGACCCCGTCCCCGTTCCCCGCTGGGAAGGGGATGACCCTAAACGACCCCGCTCGACCGCCGGCCAGCGGATCGATGTCGATCAGCCCGGCGCTGCTGGTGGTGATGTGTCCGTCGACGGGATTCCCCCACATCCCGAGACTCGGGCCTGCCGTAACGCCCGTCAGCACGTGGTTCACCGTGCCGTCGCTGTTGAACTGCACAAAATGCCCATTCTGAACGCCGGAGGCCGCGCCTGCCGAACTCACCGCAGGCCTCGCCTCTTTTCGCTCCCGCCCTCCGCGGCGCCACTCTCGGATTTGCGCCGGTTCGTTCTCTCCCCGGCTTAACGCAAGCTTCCGAGCGCTGTAATCTCGCGGCAACAGGCCGAGGGGAGAATGGGGTGTTCCAAGAACACAGCGGCCAGGGTCTTGCAGCCGGCCGCCAGGAATGATAAGAGATTTTGGGCGTCGGCCGGGCCAAACCAGGAAAGACGAATCGGACGCCGGCGGCAAAGCTCCGGCTTCGCAGGGGCATCGCGTTCTCGGCGCGTCTGTCCGGCCGTGCCAGGTTGACAAGGCGGGGCTTCGGGCGGAAGCCGCCGTTCGCATTCGTTAATCCATCTCGGGAGGAATCATGGCGGTGCCTGGTCGTTTTCGCGGAGCGGTCTTGTTGGCGGTCGCTGGCTGGTGCGCGGCGGGGCCGGTTCGAGCTCAGCAATTGCTGGACTCGATTACGGGCACGGTGACGAACCAGGCCGGAGCTTACAACCTGTTCGGCCTGCCCATCGGCACCTATCGCGTCAGCTTCAGCAAGGAAGGCTTCAAAACCGAGACGCACTCGCAGATTCTGGTCCGGGCCAACCGCACGACCACCGTCGGCGGCCGCCGGCATTGACAGTGGATGGCTCTCGCTGGGCAGCGTCCAGTCCGGCGAGGGATACACCATCTGTATATTGGCCTCGATCGGGAGTCTGGGTTTGTCCTGCTTCAAGGGAAATCAGAACCTCACTCCGTTTCCGGTGGCCTGGACGGCCGGCTCCCCCATCCTCGGTATCACGGCGACGAAAGGGAACGTGCTGGTGCGCGAGCTGGCCGTGACCTCCAGCACTCCTGAGCCGGGCACTTTGGCACTGCTCGGCGGAGCGCTGCTCGTCGCCGCGCTCCTCAGCCGGCGCTTCCGGTGCGCCTTCACTGCTGGTTGACGTCCAAGGGCGGAAGGGGAAACCGCTCCCAAACCGCGGCTTCCTCCTCCAGTTCGGCACCTCCGCCTCGCTTCGCGACGACATCCGCGGCGCCGCATCTTGCACTTCTTCTTGACACCGGCTTGCCGTTAAACCACCGCTCGCCGCCCCTCATCTGTTATGCTGTGATCCTCAGTGAACCAGGAGAAGATATGGGCCAACAACATCTCGGCATCATCGGGCTGGGCGTGATGGGATTCAACCTGGGCCTCAACGCCGAAGGCAAAGGGTTTCCGGTAGCCGGCTTTGACGCCAGCGCGGAAAAAACCCGGCAGGTTGCGGCCCAAGTGGCCGGCAAGAACTTCGCGGTCGCGCATTCGCTCCGGGAATTGGCGGACGCCCTGGAGCGGCCGCGCCGCATTTTGATCATGGTGCCGGCCGGCGCGCCGGTGGATTCCGTGCTGGGTGAACTTCGGCCCCTGCTCGACCCGGATGACATCGTGATTGACGGCGGCAACTCGCATTTCAAAGATACCGAGCGGCGGGCCCGCGACCTGGAACACGCCGGGCTGCGCTTCTTTGGCATGGGCGTCAGCGGAGGCGAGGAGGGTGCGCTGCGAGGTCCGAGCCTGATGCCGGGCGGCCATGAGGAATCGTACCGGCACCTGGAACCCCTGCTGACGCGAATGGCGGCGCAGGTGGCCGACGGGCCGTGCTGCGCCTACATCGGGCCGGGCGGCTCCGGCCATTACGTGAAGATGGTCCACAACGGGATCGAGTATGGCATTCTGGAATTGATCGCCGAAACCTACGGCATCCTCAAAAACGTTCTGGGGCTTTCGACGACCGAAATCCGCGACATTTTTGCCGCCTGGAGCGATTCCGACCTCAATTCCTTCCTCCTCGAAATCACCGCTCTCGTGCTCGCTAAGATCGATCCGGAAACCGGCCAGCCTCTCGTGGAGCTGATCCTGGATGAGGCCGAGCAAAAAGGCACGGGCAAATGGACCGCCCAGGACGCGATGGACCTAGGCGTGGCGATTCCCACGTTGGCGTCGGCGGTCGAGGCCCGCATCCTTTCCAGCCAAAAGCAGGATCGCCTGGCGGCTTCGGAGATCCTGCGCGGCCCCGCGCGGCGGTTTGCCGGCGACAGGAAGCCATGGATCGCGCGCCTCCGCGACGCTTATCAGCTCGCCGTCATCACGTGTTACGCGCAAGGATTTGAGCAACTGTACGTGGCCTCGCACGAGTACGACTACCGGCTGCGTCTGGCCGAGATCGCGCGCATTTGGAAGGGCGGGTGCATTATTCGCGCTCGCATGCTCGATGCCGTTCAGGCGGCGTTCACCGCCCAGCCCCAACTCAAAAACCTCATGCTCTCCCCTGTCTTCAGCCGCGCCGCCAACGAGTTGTCGGAGAGCTTGCGCGAGGTGGTGAGGACGGTGGTCGATCTGGGGGCACCCGGGCTCGCCTTCGCCGCCTCGCTCGGCTACATTGACAGCTACCGGCAGAGGCGGCTGCCGGCGAATCTGCTCCAAGCGCTGCGCGATTGCTTTGGCGCTCATACGTATCGCCGCGTGGATCGGGACGGGGTGTTCCACACGGACTGGAGCCGCTAAGCGGCGGCGGTCGCGGCCCGCGCGCGGTGCCGATGGAGTAAAATAGTGATCTTCCCATTCCGACCGACGGTTCAACCGGGTGCCGGAAGTCTACGTTCGAGCACCCGGTGAACCGTGGAGGTGACCATGGTCGCGGCGTCCCAACTCCGACCCGGAACGGTGCTGAAGCTGGGAGACGATCTTTTCAAAGTGATTGAATGCACCCACCACGTTGGCCAAGGAAAGATGCCCGGCAGCGTGCACGCCAAGCTCCGCCACGTGCTCAAGGGGACTTTCAAGGAATTGCGCTGGCGCCCCGAAGAGCGCCTCGAGGACGTGCAATTGGAGCGGCAGGACATGGAGTTCCTGTACAGCGACGCCGATTCTGCCACGTTCATGAATCCCACCACCTTCGACCAGGTTTCGATTCCGCTCGACGCCATCGGGGCGGCGGCCCGGTTTCTGAAGCCGGAAATGAAAGTGCCGGTGGAATTCGTCGAGGGCCGGCCGGTCAGCATTGTTTTTCCGGAAATCGTGGAGGTAAAGGTTGCAGCCACGGCGCCTCCCGCGCACCAGCAACAAGACAACACCTTTAAGTACGCCACGCTCGAAAACGGCATGGAGGTGATGGTGCCGCAGTTCATCAAGCCCGGGGAGATCGTGCGGATCGAGGTGGCGAGCGGGAAATACGTGGATCGAGTCAGGGCGGATAGCAAGAGAGCGTGACCGGGGCGGGAG
>CADDZC010000077.1 GCA_902812365.1 Acidobacteriota bacterium
GGCGGGAGAGCAGTGGTTCCGACAGATTTCAGCGTCAGGCCACCCGCGTACTCAACTACCGTCCGGATCGCCCCCGCGCCCCTACTCCGGAACGTAGTTCCCGTCCCGTTATACGCGTTGGACTCTGCCTACCGGATTTAATCCTCTCCCAACTCCAGACCATTCGGCCCGAAACACGGATCGCGCACGCCTGACGCGGTGCGACTGGTCCGCGGTTTGGCGTGCCTTCGGATGACTTCTCTGTGGGAGAGTGAACATGTCTAAATCCTTGCCAGCGTCGAAGCGTTCTCGGGCGGTCGAGCGCACGCGCCCGAGGTTCGCGACCTTGCGAAATCGCGGCCCTGCCTTTCACTCAGGGCTTCGACGCCATCCCGCGCCCTGGCCGGCTCTGGTCTTCTGTCTGGTTCTGGCCGGACCCGGTTCTGCCCAAGAACCAAGACTTCAACATGGAGCGAACGTAACCCCACTCTCCGATCTGCTGCGCGAGGCGGCGCGAGATAATCCCCAGGTTCTGGCGGCGCGACAAGAGTGGATGGCCGCGCGGCAAGTGCCGACGCAGGCGTCCGCCTTGCCCGATCCCGAGTTCCAAATTCAGCAGCTCAGCGTGGGGAGCCCTCGTCCTTTCGCCGGATACACCAACAGCGGCTTCGCTTACATTGGGGTCGGCATCTCCCAGGATTTTCCTTATCCGGGCAAGCGCCAGCTCAGGGCCGATGTGGCCCGGCGCGACGCCGGCGCGCTCGGTGAACGGTATGAATCCGTTCGCCGCGCCGTGCTCGCTCGCGTCAAGACGGCTTACTTCGACCTGGCCTACCATGCGAAAATCCTCGCCGTTCTCGATAGCGACGGCGCCCTGCTGGAGCTCGTCGAAAAGGCCGCCGAAGCGCGCTATCGGTCGGGGATGGGGAATCAGCAAGACGTCCTCCAAGCCCAGCTTGAACGAACGAAGCTGCTCGGCGAAACCACCCTCCACCATCTCGAGGTCGCGAAACTGGAAGCGCGTCTCAAAGAGCTCGTCAATCGTTCCCCGTCTGCGCCCGATATTGGGGTGACCGATTTGGCCGAAACGCCGCTGGCGTACACCTACGAACAACTCCTCGCCGCCAGCCAGGCTCAGAATCCGCAGATTGCTGGCGCGCGTGATATGGTCGACCGCCAGAGGCTGCAAGTCGATCTAGCACGCAAGGACTTCTATCCGGACTTTAGCGTTCAATATATGTGGCAGCGAACCGATCCGGCGCAGTTCCGCGCCTATTACATGCTCACGGTCGGCCTTCGCGTACCGATCTATCGCCGCCGCAAGCAGCGGCCGGAGCTGGCCCAAGCGGAGGCCGAACTCCGCCGTTCCCGCAGCGAGCTGCAGGTCCAATCGCAGCAAGTGGCTTCCGAGCTTCGCATCGAGTATGACACCGTGCAGAGCACCGCGCAGTTGTTGAGGATTTATCGAGAGGGATTGCTGCCGCAGGCTCACGCCGAGTTCCAGGCCGCTGTGGCCGCCTATGAAAGCAACCGCCAGGACTTCCAAGCCCTCCTGGCGTCCTTCCTCGACGTACTCCGCCTCGACGAAGCGTATTGGCAGAGCGTCGCCGAGCGGGAGACCGCCATAGCGCGGCTTGAAGAACTGAGCGGTTTGCCGCTGGAAGAAAAAGGAGCGCCAAAATGAAAGACGATCGCCTTCGTCTCGTGCTGGCGTACACCGGCAACGTGGTGCTGGCCACCGTTCTAGTCGCCGTGTGGCTGCAGCTTCGCCCTGTCCGGGGGGGGTTACCAGCGAAAGCCTCGCCTGGAAAAGGAGCCGTCGCCGAGGCTCCGACTTCGCAATCAGTCGGAGTCCCTGCCTCCAATCAGCCACCGCTCGTGCCGCTCGAAATCTCTCCGCAACGGTTGCAAAGCATCGGCGTCGAGACGGGCGAGGTTCAGTGGAAACGCGTGGAAGACGCAATCCCGACGACCGGCAACGTGGCGGTGGACGAAACGAAGCTCACCTACGTGCAGGTGCGTTTTTCAGGCTATCTGCAAAAGGTGTTTGCCGCCGCCACCTACGATTATGTGCGCCAAGGGCAGCCTTTGTTCACCGTCTACAGTCCGGAGCTCGTGGCCACGGAACGCGAGTACCTGGCCGCAAAGCAGAACCAGGAACAACTGGCTCGCAGTACCGTCCCCGGTGTTGCTCTGGGGGCTGCATCGCTGCTCAGCGCGGCGGTTGAGCGATTGGCGCAGTGGGGCATCCCGGCGCGGGAGATTGCCCGCCTGGAAGCAACCGGCCGGATCCAGCGGGAGATCGAGGTTGATTCACCCACCTCCGGTTACGTCATGGAACGCGCCGCATTTCCCAACCTCGCCGTCCAACCGGAGACCCGCCTCTACACGATCGCCGACCTTTCGACCGTTTGGGTTCAAGCCCAAGTATCCCAGAACGACCTCGGGCGCATTCAGGTTGGTGACCCGGCTACGCTCACCGTCGATTCGTACCCTGGCCGTACCTTCGACGGGCGCGTCGACTTCGTTTATCCGCAGGTTGACCTGGTGACCCGCACCGCCAATGTGCGCATCATCTTTTCCAACCCCCACCTCTTGCTCAAGCCCGGCATGTTCGCCAGCGTACAACTGAAGGTTCCGATGGGAAGGCACTTGGTGATCCCGGCGGCGGGCGTTCTGCTGTCCGGTACTCACCAAATTGTCTTTGTCGACCGCGGCCACGGTCGGCTGGAACCGCGCGAAATTCAGCTCGGCGCCCGCGTTGGCGATGAGTTCATCGTCCTCACAGGACTGAAGGCCCACGAAAAGATTGTGACCTCGGCGAACTTTCTGATCGATTCGGAGAGTCAGCTCGAGGCCGCGCTCGGCTCGTTTGCGCCGCCACCGCCCGGCGCAGGTGTATCGGAAGCCATCAACGCCGTTCGAGCCAGCCTGGAAGTGTCTTTCGAACCCAGCCCGCCACGCAAGGGCAGTAACACCGTGCGGGTCAGACTGGTAGACCCGAAAGGCGCTCCTATTTCCGGCGCGCAAGTCACGGCCACGTTCTTGATGCCGGCCATGCCGGCGATGGGCATGGCGGCGATGCGTACCTCCATCGAACTCACCCCGCAGGGGAACGGCCGTTACGAAGGATCGGGCCAACTGGCGAGCGGCGGGACCTGGCAAGTGACCATTCTGGCCCGAAAAAACGGGCAGACCCTTGCCCGCCAGCAATTGACCGTCAACGCCACCGGAGGAATGTAACGTGATCGCTCGCTGGATTGACGCCTGTGCGCGAAATCGCTTTCTCGTTTTTGCCGGGACTCTGTTACTGGTTTTCGCTGGCCTGTGGGCCGTGCGCCGCCTGCCTCTCGATGCCTTGCCCGATATTTCCGACGTGGAAGTCATCGTCCACACGTCGTGGGCCGGGCAACCGCCCAGCGTCATCGAGGACCAGGTGACCTACCCCATCGTCACCGCCTTGCTGGCTGCTCCTCGCGTCAAGACGGTGCGCGCCCAGACGATGCTTGGGGATTCTTATGTGTTCGTCATTTTTGAAGATGGCACCGACATTTACTGGGCGCGCTCCCGCGTCGTCGAGTACCTGCAGCAAATCCAAGGGCGGTTGCCCGAAAATGTTCATCCGGCCATCGGGCCGGACGCCACCGGCGCAGGTTGGGTTTATGAATACGTGCTAGTCGACCATAGCCACCAGCACAGCTTGGCCGACTTGCGCAGCCTGCAGGACTGGTATCTGCGCTACCAGCTGGAAACCGTGCCCGGGGTAGCGGAGGTGGCGACGATTGGCGGATTCGTTCGCGAGTACCAAGTCAACCTCGATCCCAACAAACTGCGCGCTTACGGCATTCCGCTTTCGACTGTCGTCGAGCGCGTCCGCGCCAGTACCAACGAAGTCGGCGGCCGTCTCCTGGAGCTCGGCGGCGCGGAATACATGATCCGCGGGCTCGGTTATCTCCGCTCTCTCAGTGATTTGGAAACCGTGCCCGTGGGAGCCATGGGCGGGACGCCCGTGCTTGTCGGCGACCTCGGAACGGTTACCTTCGGACCCGACATTCGGGAAGGAGTCGCCGAGTGGCAAGGCGAGGGTGAGACGGTCGGCGGGATTGTCGTGATGCGGTACGGCATGAACGCCCTGACCGTAATTAACGGCATCCAACGGAAGCTGGCCGAGATCAAAGCCTCGTTGCCCGCGGGCGTAGAGGTCCTCCCCGGCTATGACCGCTCGGGCCTTATCCGAGCCTCGGTCGCCACGCTCGAACGCGACTTGCTTGAGGAGGCCATCGTCGTCAGCCTGGTCATCGTCGTTTTCCTCTTTCATGTTCGTTCGGCCTTCATTCCCGTTCTCGCCTTGCCCATCGCCGTGATTGCCTCCTTGGTTCCCATGTACTACCTCGGTGTCGGCTCCAATATTATGTCGCTCGGAGGCCTGGCCTTGGCCGTTGGAGTTCTGGTGGACGCGGCGATCGTCATGGTGGAAAACGGCTACCGCCGTCTTTCCGAAACGGCAGCCGGGCAACCGCAGAAAATTCCGGGGGCCGAGCGACGCCGCATTCTGTTGGACGCCGCGAAACAAGTCGGGCCGGCGATCTTTTTTTCGCTCCTCATCATCGTGGTTTCGTTTCTACCCGTATTCATGCTCGAAGCCCAGGAAGGCCGGATGTTCCGCCCCCTCGCCTGGACGAAAACGCTGGCCGTCAGCTTCTCGTCCTTCCTGTCGATCACGCTCGTTCCGGCGTTGATGCCCCTTTTCATCCGCGGACGCCTGCGGCCGGAGCACCGCAATCCCCTGTCTCGCGTCACCCAAGCCCTGTATTTGCCGGTCTTGCGCCTGTGCCTGCGGTTTCGGAAGACCACTCTGGTGCTCAATCTGATATTCCTGGCGTTGACGCTGCCGCTGGCGTTGAAAATTGGCAGCCAGTTCATGCCGCCCCTTTTCGAAGGCTCCGCTCTCTACATGCCGACGGCATTGCCCGGAATCTCGATCGGACAAGCATCGCAACTGCTGGGAGAACAAGACCGGATCATCCGCACGTTCCCCGAGGTCGAAAGCGTCTTCGGCACCGTGGGTCGCTCGGACAGCGCCACCGATAACGCCCCGCTCGACATGTATGACACCACCATCATGCTCAAACCCCGCCGGCAATGGCGGCCGGGAATGACTTACCCCAAACTGATCGAGGAGATGGATGCGAAGCTCCAATTCCCGGGCCTTTCGAACACGTGGACCATGCCCGTCGAAAACCGTCTGGACATGGAGCTCACGGGCATCAAGACGCCTTTGGGCATGAAAATTCAAGGGCCTTCCTTCAACGGCATCCAGCAGATCGGCGCCCGCGTGCAGCAAATCCTGGCCACGCTTCCAGAAACGCGCTCCGTCTTCGCCGAACGCGTCTCGGAGGGCTTCTATATCAACATTGCCGTCAATCGCGCGGAAGCGGCTCGCTACGGGCTCACCGTGCAGGATGTGCAACGGGCGGTTCAGTCCGGCATCGGCGGCGAGGACATCGCTCAGAACCTCGAAGGCCGCGAGCGGTACCCCATCAACGTCCGTTACAACCGCGACTTTCGGAACAACGTCGAAGCGTTAGGAAGGGTGCTGGTGGCTACTCCCACGGGGGGCCAGATTCCTCTGGACGAAGTGGCCCGCATTTCTCTCGCGCGCGGACCAGCCATGATTCGAGACGAGGACGGCGCCCTCACCGGCTACGTCTATATCGACTTGAACACCAAAGACTACGCCGGTTTTGTCCGGCGCGCCACGGGTGCGCTTCAGCAGAAACTGGCGTTGCCTGCCGGTTATACTTTGAAGTGGTCGGGGGAATATGAATTTGAGCAGCGCGCCAAAAAACGGCTGGAGATCATTCTACCCGTGGTCTTCTTCATCATCTTCCTACTCCTGTACTTGGTGTTCCGATCCGCGCTCGAAGCGGCGGTGCTGATCTTCCCCACCCTTTACGCCCTTACCGGCGGGCTGATCTTGCAGCGGCTGCTCGGCTACAACTTTAGCGTTGCCGTCTGGGTGGGGTACATCGCCCTGTTTGGGATCGCCGTCGAAACGGGCGTGGTGATGGTCGTCTACCTTCGTGAGGCGCTCAATCGGCGACTCGCCGCCGGGATGGCGCTGAGCCGCGACCAGATCGAAGCTGCCGTGATCGAAGGTGCCGTCCAGCGACTTCGGCCGAAGCTGATGACCGTCAGCGTCGTTCTCGCCAGCCTTGCTCCCATCCTGTGGGAAACCGGAGTCGGTTCGGACGTGATGAAGCCCATCGCGGCCCCCATCGTCGGCGGTATGATGACCTCGACGATCCATGTGCTGATCCTCGTTCCTGTCTTTTTTACACTGCTGGCGGAGCGCGCCGTCGCCCGCGGTGGTGTACCCGGCACGGTACAACCTCCCGATGGCTAGCAGGCCGGACGGAGCTGCGGGTCGGAGCCGAAAGCACCGTCCCATGGAAGTGACAGCAAAGAAATTCCCGGCTCCAGCGACTCAGTCGGAAAGCGCCACGGCGATCCGATTGATAAAAAAACGGGAGGAAAGCCGGAGAATAGGGTCTGAGTTTTTTCCGCCGTCATACTCGGACGTGCTAGACTGCCAGGGTGAGGCTAAGGTCAAGGAGGGACTCCGGTCGGAAAACATTCGCCCCGGCCGGATTTGGAGCGGAGTGGCTTGAAGCTGTTATGCCATTCATGATATTCACCGAAGCGCGCGGCGGCTCCCATGTCATCACCGATCGTATTTTCAGCCTCGGGCCGGGAAGGTCGATCGGCCGCCATCTCGTTTTGTCGGACAGACTGAACGCAGGATGGGTGAAGACGGGAGCCTGACCGGCCTTCGCTTGGCGGGCAAGAGTTCGCGGCCATGAATACTCCTGAACGACTTGACGATCCGCAACCCCCGGACGCCGCGACGGGCGCTAACTCGGCGCCGATCAAGCGCGCCACGAACGCCGCCACCCCTCCACCCCCGGTTCGACTTGAGACTTACGAAGGCCCTCTGGATCTGCTCCTAGATCTCATTCGCCGGCAGCAGATCAATATTTACGACATCCCCATCGCCCAGATCACCCAACAGTACCTCGATTACCTGCGGATGCTGGAAGAAATGAACATCGACGTCGCCGGCGAGTTCATTCTGATGGCTGCCACCTTGATCTACATCAAATCGCGGATGCTGCTGCCCGCCGATCCCGCCGCTCCCGCCGAGGAACAGCCAGACCCCCGGGCCGAGCTGGTGCAGCGGCTGCTCGAGCACGAACAATTCAAGAACGCCGCCCAGATGCTGCAATCAAAGCGACTGCTGGAAGAGGCGATGTGGTCTCAACCCGGTATGGGTGAGTTTGTGGACGCGGAGGACGAGCCGGGCTTGGCCGTCTCGATCTTCGACCTCATCACCGTCTTCCACGGAATCCTCGAACGCGCCAAGAAGCGCCCCTCCATCCAAATCCGCCGCGAGGAGGTGACGGTAGCTGAGATGATTGAGCACGTCAAGCGCGTGCTGCTGTCGAAGCCGCATTCCGTGACCCTGGAGGAGCTTATGGGAGGGTACCTCACCCGCCCGGCGGTGATTGCGCTGCTGCTGGCCCTGCTCGAGATGGTGCGGCTGCGAGCCATACAGATTCGGCAACGAGAGTTGTTTGCTCCCATTACCGTCCATCGCAACAAACGGTTTGCCGAGATTATGGCCGAGGCTGATTCCACAACCCTGCAACCGGGTCTTGCCGAGTACGATGGCCGAAACCCGGCGGGCGGTGGATCACAAGCTGGAGCTGGCGCGCTCGAGCCGCCAGCCCCAGGCGGCCCGGCCGGGGCGGGCAACAGCGCGCCGGAACTCGGTCGCCCGGGATGCCGGAATCCAGCTAGAATCACCCCATGAACGATAAGCCCGAACCGAGCATGGAAAGCCAGGTGGCCGAGGAAGAGACCACCTCCTGCGGCGCGGCGGACAGCTCTGAAACTCCGCCGCCCGCCACTTTCAAGTATGGCGACGAGACCCTGAGGGCACTGCTGGAAGGCATCATTTACGTCGCTCCGGAACCGGTGTCACTCGAAGCGATGGTCGGGGCGCTTGCCGGAGAAGAACCTGAGAGAATCAAGGCTAAGCTTCAGGAATTGATCGCCGAGTACGAACGCCCCCACCATGGAATTCACATTCGACAAGTCGCCAACGGTTACAAATTTTCTTCCAAGCCGGAGCATCATGAGGTGCTGCGCCGGTTTGTGAAACTTTTGAAGCCCCCCGTCAAGTTGTCCCGGCCGGCGCTCGAAACTCTGGCCGTGATCGCCTACCGCCAGCCCGTCACCTTGCCCGAGATCGAGCAGATTCGCGGTGTGGATTGCGGCGGAGTCATCCATACGCTGCTGGAGAAGAAATTAGTCGTTACAGCGGGGCGCAAGAACGTCGTCGGCCGGCCCATTCTGTATCGCACCTCGCGCGAGTTCCTGGTGTACTTCGGATTGAAGGATGTGAGCGAGTTGCCGAGTCTCAAGGAGTTCGAGGAGCTGGCGCGCCGCGCGCTCGGGTCCGAACTGGAGGAGATGGCTAGAGACACTGAGGCTTGAATCGGGAGCAAGCCGGCACCCGGCCCTCATCCAGGTGCCGATCGGCACGCGGCGGCAAGTCCGAAAGCTAAGAATCGTCTCGAACGGGCGTGCCGGGAGCATTCCGGACGACCGTGAGCCCACGCTAAACAGTGCCCATGTCCGAACGCCTCCAAAAAATTATCGCTGCCGCCGGCATCGCCTCTCGGCGCAAGGCGGAGGAATTGATCGTTCAAGGGCGGGTGACCGTTAACGGGCGCGTGGTGAGTGAACTTGGCTCGAAAGCCGACCCGACACACGACCATATCAGGGTGAACGGAAAGCGCGTTCAGGCGCCGCAGCGACGGATCTATCTCCTTCTGAATAAACCCGTAGGCTATGTTTCAACGGTTCGCGATCCCCAAGGGCGGCCGACCGTGATGTCTCTGCTCCGCGGCATCAAGGAGCGCGTCTATCCAGTGGGCCGCCTGGACTATCACTCTTCAGGGCTTCTGATTCTAACCAACGATGGTGAGTTGGCCAACGCTTTGATGTCCCGCCGCTCGGCCATCCCGCGGACTTATCACGTCAAGCTCGAAGGCCATCCCGCCCCCGAAGATTTGCGCCGCCTCGAGCAGGGAATCCCGCTTGACGGCCGGCGCACCGCGCCGGCCCGCCTTCGGGCGCTGGCCGGACCCCCTCGCGGAACGCTGGCAGTACCCGGCCGGGCGGCCGGCCGTCCTCAACCGGTCGTGGCCAGCCATCGGCCGCCCAAGCCGTGGTATGAATTGACGCTCGTGGAAGGGCGCTATCACCAGGTGCGACGAATGTTTGAGCGCATCGGCCAGCGGGTCATCAAGCTCAAGCGCGTTCGGATCGC
This sequence comes from Acidobacteriota bacterium, assembly GCA_902812365.1. Taxonomy (GTDB): domain Bacteria; phylum Acidobacteriota; class Terriglobia; order UBA7540; family UBA7540; genus CADDZC01. Next base: position 9,377 of record CADDZC010000077.1, read on the forward strand.
CTTCCTGACCGACCAGGGTCTGAAGCCCGGCCAGTACCGGGCGCTAACCCCGGCGGAGGTGGAAAGGCTGAGGACTTGGAGGGCCGGCCGCGCCCAATGATCCACAGCAGGGCCACCACGGATATAATAGGGCATGCCCTCGTCAAGGGTGATTGGGATTTGAAGCTCGTGCCACTCATGCCCATGGTATCCATCCGCGAGATTCTGCCGCCTTGGTCCAGCCGGATCGTTCCTTACCCACCCGGCAAGCCCGTCGAAGAGGTCGAGCGCGAGCTCGGGCGTCCGGCCATCAAGCTGGCCTCAAACGAGAATCCTCTGGGGCCGTCGCCGAAGGCCCAGGAGGCCATCCGGCGCGTTCTCGACCGGCTGCACCTTTATCCGGATGGCCACGGCTATTACTTGCGCGAGCGGCTGGCGATTCTCCACAACCTCGAGATGAACCGGATCATTCTCGGTGCCGGCTCCACCGACCTGATCGAGCTCGTGGCCAAGACGTTTCTCACGGCTGGGGACGAGGCGATTGTCTCCGAATCGTCATTTCATATCTATCGCCTCGCCGCCCAAGAGATGGGCGCGGGCTTGGTGACGGTCCGGATGCGCAACTACACGTGCGACTTGGCGGCGATCGCCCGCGCTGTTAGCCAGAGAACCAAGGTCATATACCTGGGCAATCCCAACAATCCGACGGGCACGATGTTTACCGCGGACGACTTCGAACGCTTTCTCGACGCCATTCCTTCTCGCGTGCTCGTCGTTCTGGATGAGGCGTATCATGAGTACGTGCGCCGGCCGGATTACTCGCGCTCGCTCGATCTGGTTCGCGCCGGACGGAACGTTCTGGTGTTGCGCACCTTCTCCAAAGTATACGGCCTGGCCGGACTGCGTCTGGGTTACGGGATGGGTCATCCCGACCTGATCGAGGCTCTGAACCGCGTCCGTTCACCCTTCAATGCGTCTTCGGTGGCGCAGGTGGCTGGACGGGCGGCTCTCGACGATTCCGAGCATGTGGAACGCTCCCTGGCCCTGAACGCCCGCGAAATGAAATTTGTCACGGAAGAACTGACGATCGCCGGCATCCGGTATATTCCCTCGGTCGCCAATTTTCTGCTGATTGACACCGGGCGCGACTGCGAGGAAGATTTTATCCGGCTGCTTCACGAAGGCGTGATCGTGCGGCCGATGAAACTTTACGGATTTCCGACCGCGATTCGAGTCACCCTCGGCACCCACGCCGACAACGAAGTGTTTCTGGAGGCTCTTCAGCGCGTGATGAACATTCCAGCCGCCGTGGGAAGCGCGACCGGCGGAGCGGCCGAAACGGTTCAGACCTGAAATTCCTGCGATAAGGGTGCGGCATGGCCTCAACTCACACCTCACATCCCGCCGCCTGGACCCGCGAGCGGCGGCGAAACCCCGACTTGTTTTCCCCATCGGATCCAATCCGGGCGATTCTCGAGAAATATAAAACTCTGGCCGTCGTGGGATTATCCTCCAAGCCGTCGCGGCCGAGTTGCGGCGTTGCCGCCTATATGCAGAGCCACGGGTACCGCATCATTCCGGTGAACCCGCACGAAACCAGGGTGCTCGGTGAGAAAGCGTATCCGGCGCTCGAAGAAGTTCCGGAGCCGCTCGAGATCGTCGTGATCTTCCGCCGCTCGGAACACGTGCCCGGCATCGTCGAGAGCGCGATCGCGCGGGGGGCCAAGGTCATTTGGATGCAGGAAGGCGTGAGGCATGAGCGCGCGGCCGGCCGCGCCCGCAAGGCCGGCCTCGAGGTGATTCAGGATCGATGCATCCTGAAAGAGCACGCCCGGCGGTTTGTGACCGAAGGCATTTAGCCGCCGTCTAGGGCGTCCGATCCCGTCACTTCCCGGTCGCCGCCCCGGCCCTCAATAGGCGCGCGCGAGCGCGCTCTGCTTCCACAGTGCAAACAGCGAGCGACACTGGGCCGGTAAGCATCCCGACACGATATGCAGCGAGCTTCCTGCCATTTCAGCCAGGCGTTGAGCGCGGATCCGCAGCTCGGAAAAGCCCGCGGTCGCGGCATCCTCGATCGTGGCCCCGTAAACCAGGCGCTTCAACTTCGCCCAGTGAATCGCCCCCAGACACATCGGACAGGGCTCGCAAGTGCTGTAGATCGTACCGCCGCTCAGGTCAATCGTGCCCAGGGCGCGAGCCGCCTGCCGGATCGCGTTGACTTCGGCGTGCGCGGTGGGATCGCCGTCCCGCCACACGGTATTGTGAACCGCCACCACCAAGCGTTCGCCGCGGACAATCACCGCCCCGAACGGCGATTGACCGGCGCCAATGCCTTCTTCGGCCTTGCGAATGGCCAGGCCCATGAACTCGGCGTCCGTCATCTCTCTGGCTCGGTTCCCGCTCCACACGGCCGCGGGCAGCCCGGATGATGATTGTACCGGTAGTCGGGCGGCGATTGAAGCCGCCATCCTTGGGGCGGGAACATTGGACGCCAGCGCGATCGGCGGCGAGGAGGAGAGAAAACCGTGAAAGCAGGATTGATCGGCCTTGGGGCCATGGGCCTTCCCATGGCGCGCAACCTGGTCAAGGCGGGCCACGAACTGATTGTCTATAACCGGACGCGGAGCCGGGCGGAGGCGCTGGCCGGCGAAAGCATCCAGGTCGCGGCGTCGCCGCCCGATGCGTGCCGGGCGGGCATCGTGTTGACGATGCTCGCTGACGACCCCGCCCTCGAGAGCATCGTGTTCGCGCCCGGCCACATTCTGGATTCCCTCCCCCCGGGCGGCATCCACGTCTCCATGGGCACGATCAGCGTGGAGCTGGCGCGGCGGCTCGCCCAGGCACATTCAGCGCGAAGCCAGAGTTTTGTGGCGGCCCCGGTCTTTGGGCGCCCGGACGCCGCCGAGGCGAAGCGTCTGCTCGTCGTGGCGGCCGGGCCTTCCGAGGCTGTGGAACGCGTGCGGCCGCTGCTCGAAGCGGTGAGTCGGCGGCTTTTCGTGATCGGCCCGGACGCCGCCGCCGCCAGCGCCGTGAAGCTGGGAGGCAATTTTCTCATCGCGGCGATGCTCGAAGCCCTCGGCGAGGCCTTCGCCCTGGTCCGCAAGCACGGCGTCGATGCCGCGCAGTTCCTGGAGATCGCCAACTCCCTGTTTCAATCACCCGTTTACGAAGGCTACGGCCGGATCATCGTGGATCGGCGCTTTCGACCGCCGGGCTTCCCGATGAGGCTGGGTCTCAAAGACGCTCGTTTGATCCTGGCCGCCGCCGACGCGGCCTTGGTGGCGATGCCGCTCGCCGGCCTGGTGCATGATCGTCTGCTGGCGGGGGGTGGCG
>CADDZC010000078.1 GCA_902812365.1 Acidobacteriota bacterium
ATGCCGCTCCCACCCGCATCCCCGGCCGCCAACCCCATGAATCCTTCGGTCCGGTTGTTCGCTTCATAAAGTTGTCGAGGGCTCCTGTCGCCTGGCCGAAGCATCCGGCAATCGAAAGGCAAATTATACCGCCAGCGGTCGGACGGCGTGGCGGAGAATGTCGTCGCGGCTCGAGGCCGCAGGGTTTCGCCGGCGGCTCCGGAAGTTGTATACTAGGCGGCCGAGAGGGGCCCAGCAATGGCGGTTCAGATCAAGCGCGCTTACGACCCGCCAGCGGCGAGCGACGGCTATCGGGTGCTGGTGGATGGACTGTGGCCGCGAGGAGTGGCGAAAGAGAAGCTGAAAGTTGCAGCCTGGTTGCGGGACATCTCGCCCTCGGCCGAACTGCGTCAATGGTACGGCCATCAGCCTGAAAAATGGAAGGGGTTCCGCACCCGATACCGGCGCGAGCTCGGGCGATCTCCCCGCAAGGAGCTGGTTGATACCCTCGCGGCTCGGGCCAGAAAAGAGCAGGTGACGCTCGTCTGTGGCGCGCGCGATGCCGAACACTCCAACGCCGCCGTCATCGCCGAACTGATTCGCGAGCAGTTGGAGGCAAGGTAGTTTCGCTCCCCGGGCCCGCTACTCCGCGCCGGGGTTAGTCCGAAGGGGAAAGCTGGCTTGCGAGATCCTCCGGCCTCCACACCGGCGGCCGGCAGGACATCTCCCTGCAAACGAGGGCGAGCGGCCCTCGGTCGAGCGGCAGGTGCGGCAAGGTGGCCGCCAAGGCGGCGGGCAACTCACCCGCCTGGATCGCGGCCGGCTCGAACCGCAGCGCCCGCTGGCCGGCCCGCCGAGGTTCGCAGGCCGTCCGCCACAGCCGTTCGGTTCGCTCGTCCCCTTTCTCTCCCACCACCACCACCTCGACCGCCGGGCGGAGGTGGTTCGCCACCGCGCGGCCGTAGGTGGCCGCGTGGAGCCCATACTCTTCTGCGCGGGAGGCGAACAGCGCAAGGGTTGCCTCGGCCTGGTGGCGGAAATCGGGGCGATCGGCGAGGGCCGCCAGCCGGTCGAGCACCAGCGCCGCCATCGGGTTGGCGGCGGGCGTCGGGGAATCCTGAAAGGCTTTGCGGGGCATGTCAAAGCCGCCCGGAGGCGCCTCCCGGTCCTTGGCCGTATCGAAGAAGCCGCCGTCCTTGTCGTCCCCAAAGCGGCGGAGGGTGATCTCCATGAGCTCGAGGGCCTGATCGAAGTAGGCGCGACGCCCGGTGATTTCAAAGGCGTCGAGAAGAGCGGCGGCCAGGAAAACCTGGTCGTCGAGCAGCCCTTCGACTCTGGCCCGGCCCTCGACCAGGCTGTGGTAAACGCCCCGGGCGGGGTCGTACGCCTGGGCGAGAAACCGTTCGAGCGCCATCAAGGCGCGGTCGCGCGCGCGTTCGAGGCCGAGCGCCTTGTAGGCGTCGATCAGCGCCGAGGCCATCAGGCCGTTCCAACCCGCATAAAGGGTGGGATCGACGAACGGCGCCGGACGCCGCCATCGCGCGGCCAGCAATTTCGCCCGGCCTGAGGCGGCGAGGCGCTCGACTTCCGCCACCGTCAGCTTCAGCCGCGCGGCGATGGCCTCGAACGGCTGATCGATAAAGAGCACATTCTTGGCGGGATTATGATGCATCTCGCCCTGCTCTTCGATGTGGTAGCGCTGGGTGATCACTGCGGCTTCCGCTTCGGTCAGCACCGCCTTCACTTCCTCGAGCGTCCAGGTGAAATAGTCTCCGTCGTCGTGGAGGCTGTAATCGGCATCCTGACTGGCGTAAAATCCGCCGCTCGGGTCGGAGAGGGTGCTTTCAATGAACGCCAGAATTCCCAGCGAGATTTCGCGAAAGAAGTCGTTGCCGGTGATTTGATAGGCGCGAAGATAATTGCTGAGCAGCGCCGCGTTGTCATAGGACATCTTCTCGAAGTGCGGCACAATCCAGCGCTCATCGACCGAGTAACGATGAAATCCCCCGCCCAGCTGGTCGTAAATGCCGCCGTGCGCCATGTGCTCAAGAGTGACCGTCACCATGGTGAGCCACGGCTCGCGGCGGGTCTCGAGGTAGCGGTCGAGCAACAGGTCGATGGCGCTCGGATGGGGAAACTTCGGGTGGCTGCCGAAGCCACCGTGCCGGGGATCAAACATCCGCTCGATGCTGCCCAGGATGGCATCCACCAGCCCGGTCCCCAGCCGCTGCCCGTCGGGCGAAAACCGTTCCACGCGGCTCAGGGCCTGCGCGATCTGCTCGGCGCTCGCCGCAACCCGGTCGCGCTGCGCTCGATAGGTTTCGGCGACGCTTCGGAGCAGCCGTTTCATCCCCGGACGCCCTCCGGCGTCCTCGGGCGGAAAGTACGTGCCGCCGAAAAACGGCTTGCCGTCGGGAGTCAGAAACACGGTGAGCGGCCAACCTCCTTCACCGGTCAGGGCGGTGACGGCGGTCTGATAGCGGGCATCGATGTCGGGCCGTTCGTCCCGGTCCACCTTGATGGCCACAAAATGTTCGTTGATCAGCCGGGCGATCTCGGGGTTCTCATAGCTCTCGCGGTCGAGCACGTGGCACCAGTGGCACCACACCGCGCCGATATCGAGCAGGATCGGCTTATCCTCGCGGGCGGCCCGTTCAAACGCGGCTCTGCTCCATTCCTGCCACTCGACGGGCTGATGGGCGGCGCTGCGCAGGTAGGGGCTCGCCGCCTGCGCCAGGGCGTTGGTCGTCTCGGTATCAGGCATGGTTCTCTCCTCTCGGAATGGCGCCGCCGGCGGGAGGACGCCGCGGGGGCCAGCCGTCACGGCGCTCGGGGGGTGGCGAGAGGGCGGCCGCAGAGCCCGCTATTGGAAACGTCCGGACCCGCTGGGCGGTTCGTCCGGATCCTCCGGCGAGGCGTCGAGCGGCTTGCGCCCGGCGAATCCTTCGTCGAGGCCGTGCCAGTAAGCCACGCGTTCCTCGCCCAGCTTCCAGCACAAGTAGACTTCGCGCCCCTCCCGAAAGCTCGGAAAATCCACCAAGCCTTCGTCCAGGTCCTTAACCACGCATCCCGTCTCGCGGATTTTCTCGATCGCTTGCTCCACTTTGGCGGCCAGGCGATCGCGCTCCGCCCGCTTGCGGGCGAGATCCTTATGAGGTGGAATCGAGCCGCCCAGCATCATAATCCTGGCCGCCGCCTGGGCAAGCTGCAGCTCCAATTGCTCGGCCGCCAGCTTCTGCTTCAGTGCTTCTTCCAGACAGCTTTCGATCAGCGGCAGAAGCTGTTCGGCCTCTTCGCGGCTAAAGTACCGTTCTGCCATGGCTGTTCCCCGCCCGCTAGCGCAATGATAGCAGATTCGTGTCCGCCGAGTGGTGGATTCCGTGACGGAGAGATGCGCGCCGCGGGTGCCGCCAGCGAAGCCTCTCTCCGCCCCGCGCCTAGCCGCCTCGATAACCCAGATACCACAGCGTGACGCTGAACGCTTCACGCAGCGAATACATGCGCCGCAGCCAAGGATCGCTTTCAATCGGACTGTCGGGCACCGGCGATCCCCAGGCGACAATGCCTCGAGCGCGCAGCATGAGCTTGATCCGGTAAAGGTGAAACCCGTCGCTCACCGCAATACAGGTCTTCGCATGCCGGGCCGAGAGAATGGCGGCGATGGCTTGAACGCTCTGGAAAGTCGTCTCACTCGCCGGGTCGGAGACGATCTTGTCGGCTGCCACCCCGCGCTGGATCAGGTAGTCGCATCCCACCCCCGCCTCAGTATAACGAGGATCGGCGCCGTGCCCCCCGGTGGTAATCACCAGCGGCGCAAGGCCTCTTTCTTCCAACTCAAAGGCATGATCCAGCCGAGCTTTGAAAACCGGCGACGGGACACCGTTGTACTGCGCGGCCCCGAAAACCGCAATGGCCCCGGCCGGCCGCGCTTCGTCCCGCACCGCTTGGCGGCGAATGGCGCGATAGAGCCACCCTTCCACTTCGGCGATCAGCAACAGGCCAAAGATCAACCCCACGGGGAACCATCGAACCAGGCGGGAAGAGCCGGGCTGGGGCGGGCCGTTCAGCCGAGGAACTCCTGAAGCTGGGATTCGGCGACCGGCCCGGGGCGAAGGATGCGAATCCGATCGCCGACGACCTCAACAATGGTCGATGCCATATCTCCGGCCGTGGTGCCGCCATCCAGGATCAAGGGCAAGGTGTCGCCGATCTGGGCTTCGACTTCGGAGGCGGTCGAGCAGGCCGGATGTTCCGTCAAGTTGGCGCTGGTACCGGTCAGCGGACGCGCCGCCGCGGCGATCAGAGCGACGGCGAGCGGAGCCTTGGGCCACCGGAGCGCCACGCGACCCGTGTTACCCGTCACCTTGAGGGGAATCTGCCGCGAGGCGGGCACGACGATGGTGAGCGGACCGGGCCAGAATCGTTCGGCGAGCTTAAAGAAGAGCCGCGGCGGGTCGCTGGTTAAATCGAGGGCTTGGTCCAGAGAGGCCACCAACAGAGGCAACGGCCGGTCGTAGCTGCGGCGCTTGATACGGAAAATCTCGCTGACCGCGGCGAGGTTGAAAGGGTCAGCGCCGAGTCCATAAAACGTGTCGGTGGGGAAAGCTACCACCTTCCCCGCTAAAATCGTGCGGACGGCATACTCCAGAACAAATTCCATGCGCTCGCCGTCGACCTTGAGGATCTCGGACATCCAGCCGCCTTGCGGGATAACGTTTGGGACGCGAGGCTGACCGTAACACAAGCCGGCAACAGGCGTCAAGCGGCCCTAACCTATTGATGGGGAACGATGGTAGGCGCGAAAAACCCCGAACAGCCGGCACGCCGCTCCTTAGCGAGGACTCAGAATTGCCCCTTGGCGCCATTTACGAGCGGCTCTCGATTTCGTCTTCGAGCACAGCTCCCTGCGTTCGCCGAGCTGCTCCGTTGGAGGATCATTGTCCTGGACCGGGCGGCACCTCGCGGCGCCGTCCGGTCTGGGCCGGACGCCGTCAAGGCTTCCACCGGCTCCTCACGGTGCTGGCGCTAAGCCTTGCCAGCGCCTCCATTACCCACGAGCGCAGGCCTCACCGTCCGTGAGGTTTGCACCCATGGAGTCATTCGAGAAAGCAGCTTGAGCAGAAACGCCCGAAGCAGTGCTATCCATCGAACCAGCATCATAGGCGCTCACCTCCTTCCGAGAGTCTGTCGCTTTGGATAATCCACCTCACAGGATGCTCACCGAGCGAAAAAAGTTGCCTCAGGAGAGACGCGCCGGAGAGGGCTCGGGCAGGCCGGCCAGCAGCGCGTCGATGCCCGCCCGATCAAGCGTTTCCTGGCGCATCAGGGCCCCGACGACGGCCTCGATTTGGGGCCGCCGCCGCTCGAGCAGGCCGAACGCCCGCTGATATTGCCCGTCCAAAAGTTGGCGGACTTCGTCATCGATCAGTTCTGCCGTTCGCTCGCTGTAGTTGCGTTCCGCGCCCATGCCCGGCAGCCGCAGAAACTGTCCGCTGAGCGGCCGCTCATAGGCCACATGGCCCAGGCGCTCGCTCATTCCGAAGCGGGTAATCATTTGCCGCGCCAGTTCCGAAGCTCGCTCCAGATCATCGCTGGCCCCGGTGGAAACCACGTTGCCGTAAAAAAGCTCCTCGGCCGCGCGCCCTCCGAGCATCACCGCCAGCCGATCTTCGAGCTCGGGCCGAGTCATCAGGTATCGCTCGCTGACGGGAAGCTGCAAGGTGTGTCCGAGCGCCCCGATGGATCGGGGGACGATCGAGACGCGGTGCACGGGATCGGCATGGGGCAAGGAGAGCGCCACCAACGCGTGGCCGGCCTCATGGCGCGCCACCCGCTCCTTTTCTTCCTGGCTCATCAGCCGCCGTTTCTTCTCGAATCCCAGGGTCACCCGGTCGATGGCGGCCTCGAGGTCGCGCATTTCGACCTGCGCGGCACCGCGACGGGCCGCCGCCAGAGCGGCTTCGTTCATGATGTTGGCAAGATCGGCTCCCACCATACCGGGGGTCCGCGCCGCCAACGTGGCCAGATCGACGTCGGGGCCGAGAACCAGCTTGCGGGCGTGGACGCGCAGAATCTCTTCGCGGCCCTTCAAATCGGGGCGATCCACGACGACTTGCCGGTCGAACCTGCCGGGCCGGATCAGCGCCGGATCGAGCACCTCGGGCTGGTTGGTGGCGCCCATGATGATAACTCCCTTCGAGGAGTCAAAGCCGTCCATTTCGACCAGGAGCTGATTGAGGGTTTGCTCGCGCTCGTCGTGGCCCACATAGGTAAGCCGGCCGGCGCGCGCCTTGCCAATGGCGTCCAGCTCGTCGATGAAGATGATGCAGGGAGCCTTCTGCTTGGCCTGCTCAAACAGGTCTCGCACCCTGGCCGCGCCCACTCCGACAAACATCTCCATGAAAGCCGAGCCGGAGATGGCGAAGAACGGTACCTGGGCCTCGCCGGCAACCGCCCGTGCCAGCAGCGTCTTTCCCGTGCCGGGCGGCCCTACCAGGAGCACTCCTTTGGGGATGCGCCCTCCCAAGCGCTGATACTTCTCCGGATGCTTGAGGAAGTCAACGATCTCCCACAGCTCGGCTTTCGCTTCGTCGGCGCCGGCCACATCTTTGAACGTGGTATCGAACTCGGAGGATTGATCGTGAATGCGCGCCAGGTTCCGTCCGACGCTCAGCGGCCCGCCGGCGCGGCCCATGCGGAAAAAAACCCAAAAATAAATCAGACCCAGCAGCAACAGCGGAGCGATCCAGTTGGCCAGCAGATCCACCCACCACGGGCGAACGGCCATCTCGCCGGAAAACTTGACTCGCTGCTTTTGCAATTCGTCCAAAAGCGAGGCCTCGCTAATTCCCGGCAGACGGGTGGCCTCGATCCATTGGGGCGGCTGAGAGCCGGACCGGTTCGTGGTCTTGAGCAGGCCCTGAAGCTTGTCTTGAGTGATGCGCACCTCAGAAAGTCGTCCGCTCTCAAGGTCTGACAGGAAATCGCTGTAAGCGACTTCCTGAGGTCGCGGGGCAGCCAGGCTATGCAAGAAAGACAAGAAGAAAATCACCCAGAGAGCGTAAGCTGCGGTGAACCACCACTGGCGCTTGCGATGCTTCTGCATCGATGCTCCTCCGGTCCGGCGGTAAAATTGCGTCCCCAGGGAAGAAACCGGACTCTCACTTTCCCTGGCTGAATTTTAGCCGAAGTCAAGTGGTGACGCGAGCGCCCGCTAACCCCGGGTTGGCCTTCCCGAAGGCCGGGACGGGAAAAGGTTCCCGTTCATGTTCGGCTCGCCGCTGAGGTAGAATAGGCAAGGCGATTCCGTGGCCATGATGAAATCTTGGGTGACGACGATGTTCGCGGGTGTGCTCGGTCTGGCCGGGCTCGCGCGCGGTGGGGCCACAGGTCGGCCGGGGGCAGAGGAGGAGCGCCTCCACTTCCGTCCCGGGTTCAATTTGTTCTCTCCCGCGCAGGATGTTCAAGTCGGCCGGGAAAACGCCGCCCAGGTGGACAAGCAACTGCCCATTTTGAAGGACTCGGCAGTGGAGGGTTACATCAACCAGCTGGGCCGCCATTTATCGACCTATGCTCCCGACAATCGCCGCGAATACGTCTGGCACTTCAAAGTCGTCAACAGTCCGGACATCAATGCGTTTGCCTTGCCGGGCGGCTTCATTTACGTCAATCGAGCGACGATCGAGTCCGCCGAGGACGAAGCGCAATTGGCCGGCGTCATCGCGCATGAAGAGGGCCACGTCGTGATGCGGCACGGGACCCACCAGGCGTCGGAAATGATCCTCGCCAAGGCGCCGCTGGCGATTCTCGGGGGTTTTCTCGGCCAGAGCGGCAGCGTCACCAGCCAGCTTTTGCAGTACGGAATCGGATTTGGCGTCCAGTCGGTGTTTCTGCATAACTCCCGCGGCATGGAGGCGCAGGCGGACCAAATCGGCACCTACATCCTCTACCAGGCCGGTTATGATCCCCGGGCGATGGCTCAATTTTTTGAGATTATCGAATCCAAGTATCCGCAAAAGACCTTGCAGTTTTTTTCCGATCATCCGAACCCGGGAAACCGCATCCGGGCCGTGGAGGAAGAGATTCCCGAGCTGGGACCTCCCAAGCACTGGATTGAAGACAGCCCCCAGTTCGAATCGATCAAGCGCCGATTGCGGGGGATGGCAGCGCCTCCGAGGCCGAAGCCGCCCAGGCAGTAAGGGCGCGGGTACGCCCCTGATAGGGCCGCGGAATCGCGCCCTACGGGCGTAGCGGGAGGGGATTCGGAGCGTCTGGGTGGGTACGGAGCTTGCGCCGGGCGGCGGCCTGTAGACCTAAAAAGCGAGCGAGAACGCGATGGCCTGGCCACCGGGTGATTTCCGCGCGGCGCCGGCCAAGCCCAGCGAGAAGACACGAGAGATGATCGGGGAGCCGCAGCGGTGTCCGAGGGCACTGGCATTCGGAGCCAGTCTCGGCGCGATCCTTTACCTGACGGGTTGCGGTGCGAGCGGAGGTGGCCCAGGGGCGCCCTCGGCGGGCACCGGCAACATCGATGTGATTCAGCACATCGTTTACATTATTAAAGAGAACCGCACCTTCGATAATTACTTCGGAACTTTTCCCGGGGCCGACGGAGCCACGACCGGCGTCATCTCGACCGGCCAGACCATCCCCCTCGGCCATACTCCCGACGTGATGCCGCGGGATCTGTGTCATCAATTCGATTGCGCGGTCATCTCGATCGACGGCGGCAAGATGGACAAATTCAATGTCGTCCCCCCGTGCAACGTCAACGGCGACTTCTTGTGCTACACGCAACTGACGGAGGCGGACATCCCCAATTACTTCGCTTACGCGCGCAACTTCACGCTGGCGGATCACTTCTTTTCGTCCCTGCACGGCCCGAGTTTTCCCAATCATCTCTATACCGTGGCCGCCCAATCCGGCGGCGCTATCGCCAACCCCGTCCCGCCGCCCGGCGGGGCCGATATTTGGGGTTGCGACGCCGCCCCCGGGGCGCACGTCAAAGTGATGGACCCCCAGGGAAACATCAGTTATCCGTTTCCATGTTTCGACTTCCAGACGCTGGCCGACAACCTGCAAGCGGCGGGAATCTCCTGGAAATACTATGCGAGCCCAGGGAACATTTGGAACGCTCTGGACGCCGTCAAGCACATCCGGGAGACGACGCTGTGGGCCGACCATATCGCGCCGGACACGCAGTTCGTGACTGACGCGCAGAATGGCCAGTTGCCGGCCGTCAGTTGGCTGGTTCCGGTCGTCAACGTCAGCGAGCATCCGCCTCAGAGTTCCTGCCGCGGCGAAAACTGGACGGTGAAGCAGTTGAACGCCATCATGCAGGGGTCGGATTGGAATTCAACCGCGGTTTTCTTGACCTGGGATGATTACGGAGGGTTTTACGATCACGTCCCTCCGCCTCAGCCGGATGTGTACGGCTTGGGGCCACGGGTGCCGATGTTGATTATTTCCCCCTATGCCAGAAAGGGATACATCTCCCACACTCCGTATGAATTTGCCTCTATGCTGAAGTTTGCGGAAACCCGCTTCGGCCTGCCGACGCTCACCGACCGTGACGCCCAGGCCAACGATATGACCGACAGTTTCGATTTCACCCAGCCGCCCTTGCCGCCCCTCGTCTTGCAGGAGCGGCAGTGCCCTTAGGACGGGCCTGCCGAAGCGGCGGCAATCCCTCCACCCCCAGCCGGCGCGTCCGCCCGGTCGCCTTCGCGGGTTGAAACGCCCCTGGGTTAAAATGGTGGGCCGCTGGCGTCCCCGACGCCGAGGAGAAACGGACTATGCCTGAAGTCTTTCGTAATTACATTGGCGGCCGCTGGGCCGAGTGCCGGGCCGGAGCGACGTTCCCCAACGTCAACCCCGCCAACACCAGCGAAATCGTGGGGTTGTTCCAGGCGTCCGGGCCCGAGGACGTCTGGGCGGCGTTCGATGCCGCTCTTCAAGCGCAGCCCGCCTGGGCGGCTCGGCCGGCTCCGGCGCGCGGCGCGTACCTGTTCAAGGCCGCCGAAATTCTCGAAAAGCGCCTCGACCCACTGGCGGAAGAGATGACCCGCGAGGAGGGTAAAACGCTTCCCGAGTCCAAAGGCGAGGTGCTGCGCGCGATCAACATCTTCCGTTATTTTGGGGGCGAAGGCGCGCGCCTGTTCAGCTATCACATCCCTTCCGAGCGTCCCCACGTCTTTTGCTACACGCTGCGCAAGCCTTTGGGCGTGGTGGGCCTGATCACCCCGTGGAATTTCCCGAGCGCCATCCCCGCCTGGAAGATGGCTCCGGCGCTCGTGGCGGGGAACGCGGTGGTGATCAAACCGGCTTCGCTCGCGCCGTTGAGCGGATATCGTCTGGTCGAGGCGCTGGACGAAGCGGGGATTCCGCCGGGGGTCGTTAATTTTCTGACCGGCCGCGGCGATTCGGTGGGCAACGCGATGGTGGAACACCCGGCCCTGCGAGCCATCTCCTTTACCGGTTCCTGCGAGGTGGGCAATCGGCTTTACGGAAAGATGGCGGGGCGCAAAGTGCGGATTCAGCTCGAGATGGGGGGCAAGAATCCGACGGTCGTGCTTAAGGACAGCGACCTCGATTACGCCGCCGACATCCTGGTGAACGGGGCCTTTTTCTCAACCGGCCAGAAATGCACGGCGTGTAGCCGCGCCATTATCGAACGAGCCGTTTATGAGCCTTTGGTCGAACGGCTGGTCGCCAAGACGCGGGCGCTGAAAGTGGGCAACGGCCTCGACCCGGGCGTCCAAATCGGGCCGGCCGTGGACTCCAACCAGTTGCAGACCGACCTCCGGTACATCGACATCGCCCAGCAGGAAGGAGCCCGGCTCTTATGCGGCGGCCACCGCCTCACGGGAGGGATTTACGATCAGGGATACTTTATCGAACCCACCATCTTCGACGGCGTCACGCCCGAGATGCAGATCGCCCAGGAAGAGGTGTTTGGACCCGTGCTGGCGCTGATGGCCGCCGAAGACTTTGAGGACGCCCTGCGGCTGGCCAACAGCGTCAAGTTCGGGCTCTCAGCCTCCATCGTGTCCCGCGACCTCACCCGCGTCCACCAGTTCATTAACGGCATTGAAGCCGGTCTTATCACGATCAACTTGCCGACGGCGGGCGTCGAGTACCAGCTGCCTTTCGGAGGCACAAAGGAATCCAGCTTCGGCATGCGCGAGCAAGGACCGCTGGCCATTGATTTTTATACCGAAACCCGCACCGTCTACTTGAAGTATACCCAGTAAGCGGCGGCCGGCGCTGATCGGCCGGATGCGGATGGAGCCGGGCCGGCACGGCGGCGGGCAACTCGGCCCGAGGAGCACAGACCATGAAAAAGACCCAGCAATTTCTTTCCAAACTCAAGCTGCCTTTCGAGGATAATCATGCCCTCACCCCGAGCAAAAAGCGCTTCCCCGACGGCGGCCACTTTCGGCTGGAAATCCCCAGCGTCGAGGGGCCGCGGGTGTTCCGCGCCGTGCTCGAGGCGGCGAAAGAGCACCGCGTGCCGGTTCATCGCGTGAGCCAGGGGAGCGGCATCCTGCTGCTCGGCAAGAAGGACGTGCAGGAGATGGCGCGCATGGGGGCCGGCGAACGCATCGAAGTGTGCCTCTTCGTCGGTCCGCGGGCCAGCTTCGAGACCGGAGCCCAGGCGCTCACGGCGGCCGGCAAGGTGATCGGCTTGCAGCATCGCGGCGCCGATCAACTCGTCTACGCGCTCGAAGACGTCCGCCACGCCTGCGACTGGGGCATTCGCAGCGTCCTGCCCGCCGATCTGGGCCTGATCTGGGTGCTGAACGAGATGAAGAAGCGGGCCGAGCTGCCCAAGAATCTGGTGATCAAGAGCTCCGTCACGCTGCCGGCGGCCAACCCCGCCACCGCCAAATTGTTCGAGAACGCCGGCGTCTCCACGCTCAACATCCCTACCGACCTGAGCCCGGCAGCGATCGGGGCCCTCCGGCAGGCGGTGGATATTCCGATCGATCTCTACATCGAGGTTCCGGACAACTTCGGCGGTTTCGTCCGCTACTACGAAATGCCGCCCATCATTCGAGTGGCGGCGCCGGTCTACTTCAAGTTCGGGCTTCGCAACGCGCCCGATCTCTATCCTTCCGGCCGCCATATCGAAGACTTGGCCGTCAATATGGCGCGCGAGCGATTGCATCGGGCGCGCATTGCGCTGGATTTGCTCGAAGAGTACGCGCCGGAGTTCAGGATGTCGCCGGTCGGAAGCAAGGACCTGGGCATCCCGGAACCTTGAGCGAGGCGGAGTCCCCGGGGCCGGCCGCGCGATCAACGCCCGGCCGATTGAGCCTAAGGGTTCGGATGAAGAAGCAATCCGGCCGGCCCGCCGTGCCGGTCGGGAACGTCGTGATGCGAGGCCGAGAAGGCCTCGCATCACCCACACAGACTGAACGGACCGGGACAGTCCGGCCGCCGGGGGCCGCCTCCGGCTTCCCGCCGCGCGCGTGTCCGAGGCGGCCGGGTCGGACACGCGCGCGGCGG
>CADDZC010000079.1 GCA_902812365.1 Acidobacteriota bacterium
TCGTGTTTCTGCTCGAATTCGCGCCCGCCACGGCGCCGGAGCACATCGCCCGCGGGCGCGAATTCGAGCAGAAACACGATCTGCGGGGCGCTATCGCCGAGTACCGCCAGGCGCTGGCCATCAGCCCCAAAGACGCAGAGACGCAGTACAAGCTGGGGATGCTCCTGTATGCGCAAGGCGAGTTGCCGGGCGCCGTTGAGGCGCTCGCGGCGGCGGCGCGCCTGGCCCCCGACCGCCCCGACATCGCGTTGAAGCTGGGCCTGGCCCGCTACGTCAGCGGCGACCTGGACGGTTCCATCGCCGCCTATCGGCAGGCGATCCGGCTGCGCCCGAATGATGCCGAAGCGCACAACGCTTTGGGCGACGCCCTGCTCAAGAAAGGAGACCGGCTCGCGGCGCTCGAGGAATATCGGCGGGCTTTCGAGCTGGCCCCAAACAGCTCGACGTTTCCAGCGGCCTATCCCCAGATTTTGCAGGAATTGCGGCGCTCGGCCACGGCCAGGCCGGCGCCGCCAGGGTCACCGTAATTGACGCTCCGGGCTTTCCAACTCGTGCCGCTGGGGGCGGTTCTGCTGATCGGGGCGGGCGGGTATGCCGAGGAGCCGGCGGCCGTCCACCTGGAACGCGGCAACACCTTCGCCGGCGAGCGCCGTTGGGATGAGGCGATCCAGGAATATCGGGCCGCAGTCCGCTTGCAGCCCCAGTATCCCCAGGCCCACTACAATCTGGCCAACGCCCTGGCCGCGACCCAGGATTGGACCGCTGCCGTGGCGGAATACCAGGCCGCCCTCCGGCTGCGGCCGGATGATGCCTCCGCCCATAATAATTTGGGCTTGGCGTTCTGGGCGCGGCGTGACTGGGAGGCGGCGGTGCGGGAATTCCGCGAGGCCGTGCGCTTGCGGCCTGACGACCCGGACGCGCATTACAACCTCGCCAACGCGCTCGCCGAGCGGCAGAATCTCGACGCCGCGATCACCGAGTATCGCCTGGCGCTGCTGCTTCGTCCCCTGGATCCTGACTTCCACACCAACCTCGCCCGGGCGCTCCGCAACCGGGGCGATCTCGAAGAAGCGCTCGCCCAGTACCGGGAAGCGGTCCAACTCCGGCCCGAAGATGCCGTAGCCCATTTCAATCTGGGCAACACTCTGGACGATCTGCGCCACTTTGACGATGCCCTGGCGGAATACCGCTTAGCCTTGCTGCTCGATCCCGCCAGCGCCCCCGCCCAGAACAACCTGGCCTACGTCTTCATGGAAAAGGGAGACGTAAACCGCGCCTTGTTCGAATATCGCTGGGCCGCCCGCACCCATCCCCGCGACGCCGAGACGCAATACAATCTCGGCCAAGTGCTCGAAAAGCAAGGTGACCTGGCGGCTGCCCTCGCGCAGTACCAACTCGCCCTCAAGCTGGGCGCGGCCCCGTCGCGGCTGCAGGCCGCCCTCGCGAGAGTGCAAGCCGAGCTGAAAACCGCCCGCGCCCCGGGATTGAGCCCTAACGGCGTGCCTGCGGCTATCCAATGAGATAGCCGAGCGCCCTCGCCGGCGGGAACCGCCGCCCGCCACCAAGAATTTATCTGCTCTTCATCTCATAATCCGTCACTCAGCTGCAATTAAAGAGAGGGAGTCAGAGTTTTGGGTCAGGTATTTTTGGCAGCCCGCCTGCTCAGCATTCAGCCCCGTAGGCCCCCTGGTTTGTCGCCAGCGGGCCATCGCGAGGAGCCGTCTGTTTCGAGGCGTTGAGGATTCCTTTCTTCTGGCGAACGGCTGGAGGGAAGCGCGTCCCAAAGTGCTCGGACCGAAGCTCACTTGACACAATGGTGTCTCCAAAAGGAGGAGATGATATGGCTCAGGCAACCCCTCAGAAACCCGCAATCACCCCGGCGGCGGCCGACTGTTGCCCGCAACTGGAACCCTGCGAGATTTGCGACGTGCTTAATTTCACCTATCGACTTCCCTTCCGGCCGGTCGTCGCCGCCGGTGACCAGCGGCAGGCGGTACCGGTGGAAGTCACGCTCCACTACCGGCTCACGCGCTGCCAGGGATCGCTGGCCCTGGGCGACTTGATCTACTCGACGACGCTGCTGCCGGGCGAAGAGGTCCGGCTTCACTCGAGCGACCGCCATTCCCGCTTCAGCTTCGACAGCGAAACCAAGCTCGCGTACCACAACGAGACGACCTCGGAAGAGTCCTATTATGCGGCGGGCATGGCGTACGGGATGAGCAACCTCAACCTGCTCGATACCACCAACGCCAGCTCCTCTTTCAGTTCGTCTTCGGTCAGCGGAGGAGGGAGTGCCGGCATTGACCTCGGCATCTTCAGCATCGGCGGCTCTGTCGCGGCCGGATCTTATGACGCGAACTCCACCAGCACCCTCGCCCACGCCCTCAGCCAGCATTCCGAATCCCTTCACCAGCACATGGAGGTCAGCACCCACGCCGCGGCCTCCACCTCGATCGGCGAGGTGGCGACGCGCAACCACCAACAGGGCGAAAGCGAGGATCAGTATGAATCCTCGTCACGCAAGTTCACCAATCCCAACCGTTGCCATGCGGTGACGTTTCTCTTTTACCGGATCAATAAATGCCAGACCGTCAAATTTGAGCTGGTCAGCATCGACCGGCGGGTCGACGATCCGGCCGCGCCCACCGGCGTCAGCCTGAATCCTCCGAAGCCGCTCACCAATGTCGGCGTGCTCTCCAGCCACGTGCTGGCCACCAGCTCCAACCGGCTGGACGTGGCCCGGCGCGCCCTTGAAAGCGTGGCCGTCGAGCAAGGGGGAGCCGGCCGCTCGGCGACAGCGACGACCGGAGCGCTGTTCGCCCGCTCCGTGGCCACCTTCGCGCCCCAAGGGTTGATTCCGGTCGCTCTCCGCAAGGCGGCCTTGCAGCAAGTCGATCAGGACCTGGTGAGCGAAGGCCTGCTCGATAAGGTCGGGGGCCAGGTCTCGAAGGCGGCGCAACAGGCGCTGGGATGGGAAAGAACCCTGTCGCTGCCGACGCCGGGCGTGCTGGTGAAAGGCTGCCTGGATACCTGCGACATCTGCGAGCCCGAACTGAAAAAGCTGATGGACCTCGAAGCGGCCCACAAGGACCTTGAGAATCAGCTCCTGAAAAAGCGGATCGATCTGCTCGAAAAATCCCAGGAGTACCGCTGCTGCCCGGGCACGGCCACTGGAGGCACTTCCGGAACATGAACCGATCGGCGGCAGGTTGCCCCCCTTCCTGCCCCGGGCGGCTTCCGCTTCGCCACGGTCCGAGCTTCGGGCCGTGGCGGATTCCGTTCAGTTCACCACATTGCCCGTGCGGCTGAGGCGAACCAGATCGATTCGGGTTCCCCCGGCTTCATCCTGAAGCGCCACAATTCTCGTATCGTCCCGGCGCTTGATCTCGAGCACCGTCTTTCCCTGGCGGTCCGTGCCGATGAAATTTCCCTCTTCATCGTCCCAATGGGCGGCGTGCACGTCCACGTCCAGGTGATCCTTGCGCGCAAAATTCCCCACTTCCTTCGTGAGCTGGTTAAGATAAAACCGCTGGACGTCCGCCACAGGATCGGACGTCCGGAACTTGGCCACCAGAATACGCAGCCGGTGTCCACCGAGAAAATTCAAATTAATCGCCGCCGACTCGTCATCCTTAATTTCGCGGGCGCCGGGATAAATCGGCAGGCCGAGCGCGGCTGGAGACGCCTCCGCCTGCTTGCGCATCTCGAGCGAGCCCACCGGCGTCTGGATGGAGAATCGCTTCCCTTCGGAGCCCTCGCGCTCAGTCACGTGGACTTCGTGGCCAATAAAACGAATCCCGAGCCACACGGCCCCAATGGCCACCACCACGATCAGCGCCAGGACGAGCACAATGATCGCTATGAGGTTGGACCCGGAGCGCGGCGGACGCGGCGGAACCGGGGGGCGGGGAGGCTCGGGAATCGCGGGCGAGGCGGACATCGCAAGCTCCTTTCTCGCTTTAGCAGAATCAGCCGGGCCCGAGCGAGGTCGGATCGCCCGCTGGCGGTCCGGACGCCGGAACCACCTTCCGCTCGGCCCTGCTTGAGATTACGCTCCCAGCGGCCGGGGAGTTCCCGGCTAGTGCGCCGCCGGACAGGCGCTCGAGGGCGACGTCAGCAGACCCCGGTTGGGAAAGCTGTAAGCGCCATCGATAGCGTCGGACGGAACCTTGCGCTCAAACCACTGCAACAGCGCCTCGTTCTGAGGGTGGAACAAGAAACCGTGCAGGAACACCGGAAACGCAGAGTTGGGAAGGTTCTCGACCGCGTCGCCCGTCTCCAGATCGTTCTGGCAGGCACCGCCACCCCCCGGAACCAGCCAGGGGGGAACCAGATTGTTCACAAACGGGTCGTTCATCCATTCGGAAATCTCGTGACTTAACGCCAATACGTCTTCCGTATTGCCGTCGTCGAAGATTTGAGGATCACTGATGTAAGTGGCCCAAGCGAACGTTTGCACGGTGTTGCCGGCGAGTGGCCCCACGTTGAAGGCGGTGTGGAACCCAAGGATGATGGAGCCGGGACTCGCGGGATCGGTCAGAAAGATGTTGTTGGTCAGCGCGAAAGAGAAGCTGGTGGCTTTGAGCGGTTCGAGCTGGACGATGGTGTTTAACTGGGAGATAAAGAAATTAACGTCCACCAGGGCCAGCAGGGTGCCGTCCGGCGTTTGGAAGACTTGTCCCAGTCCGACCGGGACCTCGACGTTGACCGGGGTGAGCGGATGAGGTTGGCCGAGCACAGTGTGCCACCCGGGGGCCAAGACGTGGAAAAATTCAGCCCGCTGCACGGCGTCGCCAAACTGGACGTTCCCCGAGTCATACGGGGCGTTGTGGAAATTAGGAGAGGCGTTCACGAAAGGCAGCGCCGGGGTCACGTCGATGGTGACGGGATTGCCAAATCGGTCCGCGTATCCGTCGAAAAACATCGAGATCGGGATCATTTGGGTCGGAACGTAAGTGAATGCCCCCGTCTGGGGAGCCGTGCCCACCATGGTGTAAGGGTAGAGGGTGCCTTGGTAGACAAAGGAGCCTGACCAGTGCGGCACCGAGGCGATCAAGGGCAGCAAGGCGGATTCGCGGTTCAGCGCCGCTCGCGCCCCTAGCGACATCTTGTTCATTCGAAGAAACTTAACTTGTTCCACGCCCAGCTCGTGAATATTGCTGATCGTCGCCGGCAGCTTCAGCTTGAAAGCCGATTGCGCCCAGCCGGCGCCCGACAGTAGCAAGACGGTCCACACAACGCGAGTTGCCAAACGAGTCATGAGGATCCCCTTTCCGAATAAATGGGCGGAATTCGGCCCGGGACTACCCGAGCGCTTCGGGAAGAATGCTCTCGGGTTAACGTATTTGTCAAGGCCTGAGAGGCCGACGGCAGCGCCCCCTCGTCTGGAAAGCCGCCGGACCCCATGCTAGACTGAATGATCCAACAGGAAGAGGGGTTATGGCGACGTATCTGGTGACGGGAGCGGCCGGATTCATCGGCTCGCACCTGGTTGAGGAGCTCGTTCGGCGCGGCGATCAAGTCCGCGCCCTCGACAACTTCTCGACCGGCCGCCCCGAAAATCTGCAAAGCGTTGCCGGCCGCATCGAGATGCTCGAGGCCGACGTTCGGGAGCTTGACCGCATTCGTCCCTATTTTTCGGGAGTCGATTACGTGGTGCACTTGGCGGCGTTGTCTTCGGTGGCCCGTTCCATCGAGGATCCGGCCTCGACGAACGCCGTCAACATCGGCGGCACGGTGAACGTGCTGCTGGCGGCTCGCGATGCCCGCGTGCGGCGGGCCGTGTTCGCCGCCTCGGCGGCCGTTTACGGCGATCACCCCGCCCTGCCGCGCGTCGAATCTCAGCCAGCGCGCCCGCTTTCGCCGTACGCCCTCACCAAGGTGACCGGAGAGCATTACTGCCGCCTCTTTACCGAGCTCTTTGGTCTGGAAACCGTGGCCTTGCGTTTTTTCAACATCTTCGGTCCCCGCCAGGCTCCCGATTCGCCATACACGGGTGTGCTCTCGAAGTTTATCGTCGCCTATCTGCGGGGCGAAACCCCGGTCATCTTCGGAGACGGCGAGCAGTCCCGCGACTTTACTTACGTCCACAACGTCGTCGAGGCCGTCCGGCTGGCGGCGGGCGCGCCCGGGGCTGCCGGAGGCGTCTTTAACGTGGGGACGGGCGAGAGTTATACCCTCAATCGGGTCATCGGCGCCCTCAATGAGATTTTCCAGCGCCAGGTTGAGCCTCGGTACGCGCCGCCGCGGGACGGCGACGTGCGCGACTCCCGGGCCGATATCTCCCTCGCCGGCCGGGTGCTCGGCTATGCGCCCACCGTGCGATTTGAGGAAGGCCTGCGCCGCACGGTGGAATGGTATCGGGCGGCGTTCGGCAATGGAGCGGGGCGGCGCTCATGAACTGGCCGGGCGTCGCCAGCGTGGGAGGGGCAGCCGGAGCGGCCAGCTTTCTTTATTACGTCTGCGCGGCTCCCTCCTCGCAGATTCTGGGTCGCGCGCTCGTGCGCGGGCCGGCCGCCGGCGCGCGGGTGGCGCTGACGTTCGACGATGGCCCCGCCCAACCTTATACCTTGCAGATTCTCGACATCTTACGCCACCTGAAGACTCCCGCCACGTTCTTCGTCTGCGGCAAGAACGTCGAGCGGTTCCCGCAGATTGCCCGGCGCATCCGCTCCGAAGGCCACGGGCTTGGAAATCATACTTACTCGCATCCGTTTCTCTATTTCAAAGGACGGGCCGCCATGGCCCGCGAGATCGACCGGACCCAGCAGGCGATCGAACGGGTGACCGGGCACCGCCCGACCTTGTTCCGGCCACCTTACGGCGGGCGCTGGTTTGGACTCTTCTCGGTGCTGGCCGAGCGGGGGCTGCGCCTGGTGCAGTGGTCAACTCCGAGCCACGACTGGAAGCGGCGGGTCGGAGCCGCCGATATTGTGCGAACCACGCTCAGAAAGCTCCACTCCGGCTCCGTCGTCCTGCTCCACGATGGACGCGAGCCCCGCCGGCCTGACCAGGTGGATGCGCGGGTCACCGTCGAGGCCCTTCCCGGCATCATCGAGGGCGCTCGCGCGGCCGGCTTCACCTTCGTGCCGATCGAGGACTTTTTGGCGTAACCGCTCCTGACACCCGCCGGACGGTTGCCGGCAAGGCGCCGAGGTCTGCCGCGGCAGGCGGGGGCGGATCAAGGAGGATCCTCCCGGCACCGGCGGCGGAATGTGCGAATCCTGATTCTGACCGTTCCGCACGGCGCGGCCCACCAGCGGGTGGCCCAGGCGTTGAAGCAGGCGCTGCTCGAGACCGCCCCCGGCCTGACCGTCGATGTCGAGGACATGCTGGCCCATTGCGCGTCCTGGTTCCGGGCCTACTACAACTCCTACCAAATTCCCTTAAAATACTGGCCTCGGCTGTGGGCCTGGATCGAGAGAAGGCAGCACGCGGGGGCCGCCACCGGGCCTCGATGGCTCTACCGGCGCGGAGCGAGGCCGCTCTGCCGCTTCATCGCCGAGTATCGGCCGGCTGTGATCGTCGCCACGGAGACGGGAATTTGCGAGATTGCGGCCCTGATCAAGCGCGAGACTCGGGGGCCGTACTACTTGGTGGGGGTGGATGGTCTCGACGTCGACCGCGCTTGGGCGCAGCCCGAAGTTGACCTTTACCCCGTCGCCCCTGATCCCGTCGCCGCCCAACTCCGGGCGGCCGGCGTTCCGCCCGAGAAAATTGTGCCCTCCGGCATGCCGCTCGACCCCGCCTTCGCGCGCCTCCCCGACCGCCCCGCGATTCGCCGGCGCCTGGGCCTACCTCTGGAGGTTCCCTTGCTCCTGACGCTGTTCGGGGGGGCCGGATTCGGCAGGCCCCGGCGGATTATCCCCGAGCTCGACAAGGTTCGAAAGCCGTTGCACGTTGTCTTCGTGGCGGGGAGAAACCGGCGCTTGCAACATGAGGCCGAGCGTCTGTGCGGCGGCAATCCGCGTTACCGGGTGCTGGGCTGGGTCAGCAACATGCACGAATGGATGGCGGCGGCGGATCTGGTGCTGAATAAACCCTCCGGCCTGGCCATGGTCGAGGCCATGAGCTGCGGGCTGCCCTTTCTGGCCATTGACCCGCTGCCCGGCAACGAACGTCGCCACTGCGACCTGATCGAAGGGTGGAGGACGGGCCGCTGGGTGCGGCGGCACCAGGACTTGGCCCCGCTCCTCGAGCGCCTGCTTGCGAACCCGGCCGAGCTTGAGGCGATGCGCAGACAAGCCCTCGCCCGCGCTCGTCCGAGGGCTGCCTACGAAGCGGCGGAAGCCATTCTCCGGCTGGCCGGAGGCCGTCCCGGGAGCTGAATTCCGGTCCCCGAGGCCGGTTTCGGGTTCCGGCGGGTTACCCGGATGGCCGCCCAAAGCGTGTAACCACGTGGTAACCACGCTGGTCTCGAGCGGGTAGCTAGGGGGGTAGCCACCCGAGCCTCCGGGACGATCCTGGGGCCACCAGACGCGAAATCCGGCTTTAGCCGAGCACCAGATCCGGGTGATAGAGGCTTCCCGTCACGTGGCGGGCCACCGCAATCAGCTTGCGATCGGCGTTGACGATCTTCAGCAAGGCCATGACCCGCGCGGGGTTCGGACGCGACCCGCGGTCAGGGCGCAGCGATTGCGCCAGCTCAAACTGCTTCCCATGGCGGACGCTTTGCTCCTCCCGCCCCCTCACCACCAGCTCCGGGCAGTCCGGCAGCAGAGCCTCGAGGGGCACGCGGTAGCGTTCGGCGCTTCCCTCCCGCACCGCCCGCTCGAGTTCGTTGAGGGTCACGGCGCGGTCGAGCGTAAATTCCGCCACCGCCGTCCGGCGAAGACTGGCCAGATGCGCCGGATAACCCAATTTACGACCGATGTCGTGGGCGAGCGAGCGGACGTAAGTTCCCCCCGAACACTCGACGGCGAAGTGTGCCACCTCCCCTTCCACCCCCAGCACCTCGAGCGCATAGATTTCCACCTCAACCGGCTCGAGCTCGACCGGCTGCTGTTTCCGAGCCAACTCGTAGGCCCGAACCCCGCCGACTCGCTTGGCCGAAAACGGCGGCGGCGTCTGCAGCAGGCGTCCGGTGAAGCTGCGCGTCACCGCCTCGAGCTGCTGGCGATCAAGGGTCACCGTGCGGGGCTCCGACGTCGGCTTTCCCGTCGCGTCGTAGGTATCGGTGGAGAACCCGAAGCAAATCGTGCCCTCGTAAGCCTTGCGGCTCTTCAGATAAAACTGCGCGAAGCGGGTCGCCTTGCCCACCGAAAGCGGCAAGACACCGGTGGCGAAGGGATCCAGGGTCCCGAAATGGCCGATCTGCCGAATCCCAAGCAGGCGCCGCACGGCGGCCACGGCGTCGTGAGACGTGATGCCGGCCGGCTTGTCAATGATCAAAACGCCGGAGAAGTCGGAGATGGCGGGCCGGGGGTCGGTGGAAGTCATCGCAGGTGTTTCCCAACAGGCGGCGAGCGAGACCGGGCGGACGGCCGAGGGCCAGGCGCCGCCGTCAGCCTTGGTTATCCGGCGCGCCGCGTCTCAGGCCCTGAAGCAGCTCCTCGATGTGTTCGGCTTCGTCCAGGCTGCGATCGAGCGCGAAGCTCAGTTCGGGTACGTGGCGGACGCGCAGCCGGCGCCCCACCTCGTGACGCACGTAGCCGGTGGCGGAAGCCAGTCCGCACAGCGTCTCCTGCCGCTGGCGCTCGTCTCCCAGCACCGACACCAGGATGCGGGCGCGGCGAAGGTCCGCGCTCAAGTCCACCCGCGTCACCGTGGTGAAGCCGATGCGCGGGTCTTTGAGCTCGCTTTCGATCATGCCCGCCACTTCGCTGCGAATACGATCGGCCAACCGATCCCGGCGATATTCGCTCATCGCAGCCCCCGGGTCGCCAGATTCCGGCTCGGCGCCGCCTCCAAGGCGGGCCGAAGCTTTTCCACGGACCGGCGGCATCACAAGAAATCGATGCTGTAGTGCGCCACGTCGTCGCCGAGGATGCTTTCCGATTCGGCCAGCGCCTGCCGCAACAGCGATTCCAGCAGAGGCTGGCTGTTGGAGATGGAGACGACGCCCAAGGTGGCGTGCTGCCAGAGGTCCTGATGGTCCAATTCCGCCACCGCCACATTAAAACGGGCGCGCAGCCGGTCTCGCACTTTGCGGATGATGGCTCGTTTCTCCTTCAGGGAATGGGCGAACGGAAGCTGCAATTCGAGAATGAGAACGCCGACGGCCATAACCAGTTCTCAGTTCTCAGCGCGCGGCCCGGTAAGCGGCCGAACTTGCCCGGGCTCCGCGCTCCCGAAGCCTCCGCCGGACCCGGCGGTGGAGGACGGAAAACTAAACGAGCGCCGGCTCGGCCACCTTCTCGGTGACGAAGGCTTCGATGACGTCGCCCACTTTCACGTCGTTGAAGTTCTCGATGGCGATGCCGCACTCCATGCCGGAACGCACTTCTTCGACGTCTTCCTTGAAGCGGCGCAGGGAGCGGATGCGCCCTTCGTAGACCACAACGTTGTCGCGCAGCAGGCGGATGCGCGAGTCCCGCGCCAGCTTGCCGTCGCGCACCGAGCAGCCGGCCACGGTTCCCACCTTCGAGATGCGGAACGTCTCGCGCACTTCGGCGCGTCCGAGCGTGGTCTCTTTGATCTTGGCCGCCAGCAGCCCCGCCATGGCCTTTTGAATCTCTTCGGTCACGTTGTAAATGATGGTGTGCAGGCGGATGTCGACGCCCTCGAGCTGCGCCAGCTCGCTCGCCTTGCGCTCGGGGCGGACGTTGAAGCCGATGATCACCGCGTTCGAGGTGGAAGCCAGCAGCACGTCCCACTCCGTGATGGCTCCGACGCCGGCGTGGATCACCTTGATCTTGACCTTGTCCGTGCTCAGCTTGTTCAACGTCTCCGTCAGCGCCTCGACCGATCCCTGCACGTCGGCGCGGATGATGAGCGGCAATTCCTTCACTTCGCCCGTGGCCAACTGCTCGTGGAACTGCTCGAGCGTCAGGCGCGCGCTCTTGGCCAGCGCCGCCTCGCGCAGCTTGCTTTGGCGATGGATGGCGATCTGGCGGGCTTTGAGCGTGTCTTCGATCACTTGCAGCCGGTCCCCCACCTGCGGCACATCCTCAAGTCCGAGCACCTCGACGGGAGTCGACGGCGGGGCGGCTTCGCAGGGCCGGCCCCGGTCATCGAGCATGGCGCGCACCTTGCCGTAAATCGCCCCCACAATGAACGCGTCGCCCACGTGCAACGTGCCGTTTTGCACCAGCACCGTGGCCACCGGGCCCCGCCCGCGATCCAGGCGGCTCTCGAGCACCGTGCCGGTGGCCGGGCGATGAGGATTGGCCTTCAGGCCTTGCAGGTCGGCCACCAGCAGGATCATCTCGAGCAGCAGGTCGAGGTTTTTGCGCTGCTTGGCGGAAACCTCAACCATCACCGTGTCGCCGCCCCAGTCCTCGGCCAGCAGGTTCAGATCCGCCAGCTGCTTTTTCACGCGTTCCGGCTGGGCTTCCGGCTTGTCGATCTTGTTGATGGCCACGACGATGGGGACTTTGGCGGCTCGGGCATGATTGATGGCCTCGAGCGTTTGAGGCATCACCCCGTCGTCCGCCGCCACCACCAAGACCACGATATCGGTCACCTTCGCGCCCCGCGCCCTCATCAAGGTGAAGGCTTCGTGGCCGGGCGTATCCAGGAAGACGACCTGGCGATCTTTGACGGCGACCCGATAAGCCCCAATGTGCTGCGTGATCCCTCCCGCCTCGCGCGCCGTGACGTTGGTTTCGCGGATGGCATCGAGCAGCGATGTCTTGCCGTGATCGACATGCCCCATCACCGTCACCACCGGGGCGCGCGGCACCAAATCCTCGGGCCGGTCGGCTACTTCCACCTCCTGGGTCACTTCCTCTTCGAAGGTGATGACGCGGGTTTCAGCGCCAAACGACCGCGCCACCTCCGTCGCTGTCTGACTGTCGAGCGTCTGGTTGATGGTGGCGAAAATGCCCTTATCGAGCAGCCTCTTGATGACATCCTTGGCGCGGACGCCCAGCTTTTCAGAAAGTTCCTTGATGCTGATGCCCTCGCTGATGGTGATCTCCCGGGTAATCGGGACTTCTTCCGGCACGGCGGGCCGGGGAGGAACCGGACGAGTTCTGGCCGGCACACCGCGAGGCAGCGGCCGCGGCCCGATCGGGCG
>CADDZC010000080.1 GCA_902812365.1 Acidobacteriota bacterium
AAAGCCACTAGGTTGATGAAAAGAAAGGAGTTAAATGATTATTATAGCCTGGAACCGGCTTTTTCCACCTGGGTGCCCCTCAAATCCGGGACCGGCGGACGGCGGCGGCGCGTACGCGAAATACGATAGGCGATCCGGCGGCCCGCGGCCGCAAGGTTCCCGCGCTCGACCCCGGTCTGACGGTATAATCGCTGTGCCGAATAACGGCGCGGCGCACACTACCAACCCGAGGGAGCGCTTCCGGCAAATGTTCAAGACCATCGAATGGACCGACGACGGCGTGCGAATGATTGATCAGACCCGGCTTCCTTCCGAGGAGGTTTATCGCACGTACCGCGATTATCAGGGCGTGGCGGAAGCCATCCGCTCGATGGTGATTCGGGGGGCTCCCGCGATCGGCGTGGCGGCGGCCATGGGAATCGCCCTCGGCCTCAAGAACTCTTCCGCGCGCACCCTCGAGGAGCTCCGCCGGGACTTCGAGGCCGCGGCCGAGGCGCTCGCGAAGACGCGGCCGACAGCGGTCAATTTGTTCTGGTCGATCGAGCGGATGCGGCGCCGGATGGAGGCGTGCTTGGCCGGCGGCGGAAGCGACGCGGAGAAGATTGAGAAGGCCCGATCCCAGATGATCGAGGAGGCGCAACGGATTTTGGCCGAAGATATTGCCGCCAACGAAGCCATGGGGCGCCACGGAGCCGCTCTGCTGCGGGATGCGACCACCGTCCTTACCCACTGCAATGCCGGCGCGCTGGCCACGGGCGGTTACGGAACGGCGCTCGGCGTGGTGCGCGCGGCCCGGGCGGCCGGCAAGCGAATTCACGTCTTTGCCGACGAGACCCGGCCTTTCCTGCAGGGCGCGCGGCTGACGGCCTGGGAGCTCGCCCAAGACGGCATTCCGGTCACCCTCATTACCGACAACATGGCGGGACACTTCATGCGGCAGGGCAAAATCCACGCCGTCGTTGTGGGCGCCGACCGCATCGCGGCCAACGGCGACGTCGCCAATAAGATCGGCACGTACACCGTCGCCGTGCTCGCCCACGAGAACAATATTCCCTTTTACGTAGCCGCGCCGCTCGCCACCCTCGACCTCCGCCTCAAGTCCGGCCTCGAGATTCCGATTGAAGAACGCTCCGCGGAGGAAGTGAAGCGTTGGGCGGGAATTCCCATTGCGCCGGAAGGCGTCGACGCCCGGCATCCGGCCTTTGACGTCACTCCCCATCGCTATATCAGCGCCATCATCACCGAGCGCGGCATCGCCCGTCCGCCTTACACGCGTAGCCTGCGAGAGTTGTCAGCCGCGGCGGGGGCGCGCGGCTGAGCGGAGGAGCGGGGGCTGGGCGAGGGACGCTATGGCCGGCGCGGATCGATATCGTTATGGTCAATATACAGTTGACACATACTCCGCCATCGTGTAGCTTGAAACCGGGCGAGGCCGGCCATTTCAGCGCCCGCCGCAGCTTGGGGACGCACCGGCCCGGCGCGCCGGAGAGGCGGCGGTGCCGGCCGGCCACCGTTGAACCGAGCGAGCTGGCCTTCCTGCGGGCCGCGGCGCTCCTCATCTCCGCGGACGGTAGCGCCCATCGAGGTCTTCGCATTCCTGCGACGCGAGGTTGTCATGGCCCAAAACGAAGTCGAGATTCTGGTCGTTGAAGACAATCCTGCCGACGTCGAGCTAACCCTGCATATGTTCCAGCGCAACAAGCTGGCCAACCGGGTTCACGTGGCTCGAGACGGCGAGGAGGCGCTGGACTTCATCTTCTGCCGGGGCCCCTATCGCAGCCGCTCGCTGGCCGAGGCTCCGAAGCTGGTGTTGCTGGATCTGAGGCTGCCCAAGGTGGACGGCATGGAGGTGCTGCGGATACTCCGCACCGACGCCCGCACCCAGAGGATCCCGGTCGTCATCCTGACGGCGTCGAGGGAAGAGACGGACCTGGTCATCAGCTATCATCTGGGAGTGAACCATTACATCCAGAAGCCAGTGGACTTCGATCAGTTGCGCGACTGTGTGCGGGAGGTGGGGTTGTACTGGCTGCTCGTCAACGAGCCGCCCGCCGAGCCGGTCCAGGAGGCCAGCCTCATCGGATGAGCGGGACTGCGACAGGGCCGGGTTCGTCCGCGCGGCAGCCCTTGCGCGCGCTGGTGATCGAGAATGATCCGGCCGACGTCGAGTTGTGTGCGCACGAACTTTTCCGCGCCGGGTTCGACCCGCACTGCGACGTCGTGCAGACGCTCGAAGAATTCAGCGGGCGCGTGCGGGCCGCCCCTTACGACGTGATTCTGGCCGATTACAACCTGCCGGGCTGGAACGGCATGGCGGCGCTGGACCGCCTGCGCAGCGAGGGCCTGGACATTCCCTTCATTCTCGTCACCGGCACCCTGGGCGAGGAAGCCGCCGTCGCCTGCATCAAGCGCGGAGCCGCCGATTACGTCCTGAAGGATCGGCTGGCCCGGCTGCCGGTGGCGGTGCGCGGGGCGCTCGCGGAAAAGTCGCTGCGCGAGGAGCAGGCTCGGGCGGCGGCGGCGCTGCGCGCCTCCGAGGAACGCTATCGGAAGCTCTACGAGCGGAACCTGGCCGGAGTCTACAGCACCACGCTCGACGGTCACCTTATCGACTTGAATGACGCCTGCGCCCGCATGTTCGGCTATGCCTCCCGCCAGGAGGCGATGGCCCACACCTTGTGGGATATCACCCCCAACCGCGCGGAGATGGAAATGCTGATCGCGCTGGCGAGGCGCCAGAAATCTTTCACCAGCCTGGAAGTCCGCCTGAAGCGGATTGACGGCCGCACGGTGTGGGTGCTCGGCAGCGCCAGCCTGATCGAGGCCGACGGCGGGAAGCCGGCCATGATCGAGGGCACGCTGCTCGACATCACCGAGCGCAAGAATCTCGAGGAGCAGCTCCGCCAGGCGCAGCGCATCGAGGCCGTGGGACGGCTGGCCGGGGGCGTCGCGCACGATTTTAACAACTTACTGACCGCCATCTTGGGCTACAGCGACATCGTCCTGGAGCAACTGCCGGGCGGCGACCGCCTGCGCCACTACGTTGGCGAGATCAAGAAGGCCGGCGAGCGAGCGGCTTCGCTGACACGCCAACTGCTCGCCTTCAGCCGCCAGCAGGTGCTCGCCCCCTTGGTTCTCGATCTGAACGCCGTGGTGGCGGATATGGAGAAGATGCTGCGCCGGCTGATCGGCGAAGACATCGAGTTGGTGACCGTGCTGGCGCACGATCTGGCGCGGGTGAAGGCCGACCCCAGCCAGCTCGAGCAGGTCATCATGAACCTGGCGGTCAACGCCCGCGACGCCATGCCCGAGGGCGGCCGGCTCAGCCTCGCCACCGCCAACTTCCTCGTCGACGAAACTTATGCCCAGCGGCACGTCGGGCTGAAGCCGGGCCCTTACGTCACCCTGACGGTGACCGACACCGGCTGCGGCATGGACGCCGAGACTCTGTCGCGGATTTTCGAGCCCTTCTTTACGACCAAGGAGAAGGGCAAAGGAACGGGGCTCGGCCTCTCGACGGTTTACGGCGTGGTGAAGCAGAGCGGCGGATACATTGAGGTGGAGAGCGAGCCGGGCCGGGGAACCGCCTTCCGGGTCTATCTGCCGCAGGTCGAGGAGAGCTTGACGAACGTCAAAGAGCGCGAGCCGGCGGCGGCGCCGAGTTCCGGCGCGGAAACCATTCTGCTGGTGGAAGACGAAGAGTCGGTTCGCACCCTCGTCGAAAGCGTTTTGCGCTCCAAAGGCTACAAGGTGATCCCCGCCGCCCGCGGCGACGAAGCGCTCGCCCTCAGCGAACAGTACGCCCAGCCCATCGCCTTGATGCTCGTCGACATGGTGATGCCCCGCATGAGCGGGCGCGAGCTCGCCCGCCGCCTGGCTCCGCTCCATCCGGAGACCAAAGTGCTCTTCATGTCCGGGTACGCCGGCTCGAGCGCCTCGGACGGCCTCGACGCCGACACCCATTTTATTCAAAAACCCTTCACCTCCGAGGCGCTGGCCCGCAAAGTCCGCGAAACTCTGGATGCGTGAGCGAGCCGGGTTCCGCCCTCTTCCGCCCCGCCGGTTTTGTGTCATACTGGATTTCGTAATCCTAAAAGAAGGGGCCGCGCCGCGCCAACCGGCGCGTCCGAACTCGAATTCCTGGAGCCCAAGGAGGCCGTCATGACGGCGGGCAAAGGAGTGCGGATTCTCGTCGTGGACGACGATGCCAACGAGCGACAGGGCTTGGCCGACCTTCTGCTGACTTGGGGATATGACGTGCGGGCGGCCGGCGGCGGCGAAGAAGCCTTGGCGCAAACGGAAGCGTTCGCGCCCGTCGTCGTCATCTCCGATCTTCGCATGCCGGGCCTCGACGGCATGGAACTGCTGAAGCGGTTGCGGCGGAGCCGGCCGGAGACCAGCGTCATCATGCTGACCGGCCAGGGAACCATCGAGGAGGCCGTGGAAGCCACGAAGCTCGGGGCGTTCAACTTCCTCGAAAAGCCCATCGATCCGAAGCGCCTGCAGATCGAGTTGCGCAATTGCACGGAGCGCCACGAGCGGGGCCTCGAGCTGGAAGCGGCGAATCGCCGGCTGCGCCAAGCCGGGATTCTGGGCAGCTTGGTGGGAACATCCAAGAGAATGCAGCAGGTGATGGCGCTCATCGCCCAGGTGGCGCCCTCGAGCGCCTGTGTCCTGATTACCGGCGAAAGCGGCACCGGCAAGGAACTGGCGGCGCGCACCATTCACCAGTTGAGCCCGCGCCACAACAAGCCCTTTGTGGCTGTCAACTGCGCGGCCATCCCCGAGACGCTGATCGAAAGTGAGATCTTCGGGCACGAGAAGGGAGCCTTTACGGGCGCCGTGGAGCGGCGCGCGGGATGCTTCGAGCTGGCCGACGAGGGAACCTTGCTGCTGGACGAAGTGGGCGAAATGCCGATTGCCACCCAGGCCAAGCTGCTGCGGGTGCTCGAGGATTCGAAGATTCGCCGCCTGGGCAGCAAGACGGAAACGACCGTGGACGTGCGGGTGCTGGCGGCAACCAACAAGGTTCCGGAAGAAGCCGTCGCCAAGGGGCAGCTCCGCAACGATCTCTATTTCCGGCTCAACGTCGTCCAGATTCGGATGCCGCCCCTGCGCGAACACCTCGAAGACCTGCCGGCTTTGACGGCCGCGCTGCTCGAAGAGCTCAACCGCAAGCACGGGCGGGCGATCAAGGGCGTGACCGACGACGTGCTCGAGATGTTCCAGCGCTATTCCTGGCCGGGCAACGTCCGCGAGTTGCGCAACATTCTCGAGCGGGGCGTCGTCACCTCGACGGGAGACGTTTTGCGCCGCCCGGACCTGGCGCCGGAACTCGGCCGAGGCGCCGTCAGCCTGGATGACGGACTGCGCCTGCGCGCCGGCATGACCATCGCCGAGGCCGAGCGCCGCCTGATTTTGGAAAGCCTGGCCTTTACCCAAAACAACAAGACGCGCGCGGCCGAAATGCTGGGGATCAGCCTGAAGACCCTGCACAACAAACTGAAGGATTATGAGACTCAGCCTCAAGGCTAAACTCGCGGCTCTGATCTCGCTGCTGGTGTTGGTTGTGGTCGTGGTCCTGTCCGCCGTGTACATCTCCCGGCTCGTCCACGAGGCCCTGGCGGGCGTGGAAAACCGGGCGGAATACGTGGCCTCGGACGTCTTCGAGCAGGCCCGCGAGGCTCTCAAACAGCGTCCTCTTCCTCCCGGCCTCAACCCCCAGGACTCCGCCCAGCTCAGCGACTTCGTGGGAACCACGCTTCGCCAGGCCCCGGGTTTGAACGGCACCCTGCAGACAGCGATCGGGACGCAGAACGCCATCGACTACGTCTCGATCACCGACGATAACCAGGGGAAGGTTCTGGTGCACAGCGACCCGAGCCAGGAGGGCACCCGCTTTACGCCGGGGCCACCCTTCGCCCGCCTGCTCGGGGCCAAGCTGCTCCACCAGCTCCGCGTGATCGCCGGGCCGCCGCGGGATTATGAAGTGGTGATGCCGTTGGCGTTTGGCCGCGCCAATCTGGATATTCGGGTGGGCGTGTCGACCATCTTTCTCCGTTACGAAATCGAGCCGGAACTGCGCAAAGCGGTCATGGTTTCCTTGGCGGCGATTGTCCTGGCCACTCTCGCCGAAGCGGTGTTTGCCTACTATCTGATGCGCCCCCTGGAAACCATCGCGCACCGGGTCGACCGCATGGCGCAGGGAGAAACGCTGGAGCCGCTGCGGATCGAGCGCCGCGACGAGTGGGGCATTCTGTCGTCGAAGCTGAATCTGCTCGGCGAGCAGATGCGGGGCGAGAAGGCGGCGTTTGTGGCGCTGCGAGACAATCTCGGACAGCTCTTTGCCGAGCTGGCGGACGGCCTGCTCTTCTTCGACGCCCAGGACCGCCTGGTGATGGCCAGCCCGGCCGTGGCCCGCTTTCTCGGCCGCTCCGCCGAGAGCCTTCTTCACCGCCCGGCAGGCGAAGTCTTCTCGGGCGACGGACCCCTGGACCGCCTGCTGGCCGACGCCTTTCGCACGCGCCGCTCGGTTCCGCGGGAAGTCGTTGCGCTGGACGGCGCCGAAGTGCGGCGCGCCGTCGTCAGCGTCCAATTCGCCGCCGAGCAAGGGAAACCCGTGGCCACTCTGGTGACCCTGCGCGACGCCGCCACGCGGGAGCGGCTGGAGAGCCAGATTGATCTGACAACCCGCCTGGCGGCGCTCGGCCGCCTCACCTCCGGCGTGGCCCACGAGGTGAAGAATCCTCTGAACGCCATGGTGTTGCAGATCGAGCTGCTCAAGGCCAAGCTGGAGGGCCGCGACGAACCGGTGCGGCCCCATCTCCGCATACTTTCCGACGAGATTCGCCGTTTGGATCGGGTCGTCCGCACGTTTCTGGACTTCAACCGTCCGGTGGAAATCCACCCCGTCGAGACCGATATTGAGGCCCTGGTTCGGGAAGTGCTAGGCCTGGCCGAGCCGCAGGCCCGCCAGCACAACGTGCGCTTCGTCGTCTCGAGCAACGGGCCGTTGCCGCCCGTCTCGCTGGACCGCGATTTGATGAAGCAGGCGCTGCTCAATCTGGTGCTGAACGGTTGCCAGGCGATGCCGGCAGGGGGAACACTGACGGTCGCGCCGCGCGCCGAATCCAATCGCGTAGAAATCGATATTACCGACGAGGGCGTCGGTATCCCGCCCGAAGCCCGACCCAAAATCTTTTCGCTCTACTACACGACCAAGTCCGGCGGCACGGGCATTGGTCTGGCCATGGCCTATCGCATTATCCAGCTTCACAACGGCTCGATTGACTTCACGAGCGAGGTTCATCGCGGCACGACCTTCCGGGTGTCTTTGCCGGTGTGAGGCTCACTCGTAACGCAGGGCCACGATCGGGTCAAGACGGGATGCCTTGACAGCCGGCCACAGCCCGAAGAACAAGCCGACGCTGACCGCCACGGTGAATCCCGCCGCCACCGACCAGAGAGGAACGGCGGAGGGCATGGTGGGAAACAGGGAGCGAACCAGGATGCTGATGGACCAGCCCAGCAGGATGCCGAGCAGCCCGCCGAGGCCGGTCAAGGTCATGGCCTCGAGCAGGAACTGCCAGGTAATGTCGCTGCGGCGCGCGCCCACCGCCTTGCGCACCCCGATCTCGCGCGTGCGCTCGGTGACGGACACGAGCATGATGTTCATGACGCCGATGCCGCCCACCAGCAGGCCGATCGAGGAGATGACGATCATCACCAACGCCACCGTGCCGATGATTTGGCGAAATTGCTGAATCAGCGTGTCGGCCGTCGAGATGCCGAAATTGTCCGGCTCCCAGGGCTTGACGTGGCGGCGATGCCGCAGCAATCCGGTGACTTCGTCAATCGCCTGATCCATCTTGCCGGGAGCCGCCAGCGCGTCGATCCAGTTATCTTTGCTGTAAGGGTACATGCGCTTGTAGGTGAGGTAAGGAATATAAATGATGCGGTCGTTTCCCGTGTCGCTCAGAAACTCCTTCCGCTTAGCGAGCGTCCCGACCACCTCAAAGTTCTCGCCATTGACCAGAATCGTCTTCCCGATCGGGTCTTCGTTGGCGAACAGGCGCTGGACGACCTCGGCGCCGAGCACCGCGACATTGCGCCGGTGCAGGTTATCCACGTCGGTCAGCAGCCGGCCGTCGGCCAGCTCGGCATTGGTCAGCCTGAGAGCATCCGGCGTCGCGCCGTCCAGATTGGCGTCCACCATCTCCTGGCCGCGATATTTGACCTCCATGAACGACGGGCCCCAGTTGAACAGTTCCACGCCCACCGCCTCGATGTCCGGGCACTGCTCCTTGATGGCCATCGCGTCCTCGTATGTCAACGGCTTGCGCATCCGTTCCTCCCGCGTCAGGCGGAAGTTGAAGCCCGGCTTGATCTTGAAAATCCACAGCGTGCGCGTGCCAAATCCTTGCGCGACCTCGGTCACCTGCTGGTCGAGTCCCTGGATGAGCGAAGCGACCAGGATGACCGTCATGGTGCCGATCAGCACGCCGAGAATCGTGAGGAAGGAGCGGAACTTGTGAGTGCGCAGAGTGTCGAGCGCCAGCCAGAGATTTTCCCGGGCGTTTCGCCGATACGCTCGCATGGGCTCTCCTCGTTGAGCAGCTCCGCCCTCGGGCCGCCGAGGCTCCGAAGCTTCCCCGCTTCCGCGACCCGAGCGGTCAGTTCCTTAATTCTCCGTCCTCAAGGCCTCAATCGGATCCAACTTGGCGGCTTGGCTCGCCGGATAGATGCCGAAGAACAAGCCGACGCCGGTCGAGAGCACGACGCCGATGGCGATTCCCGTCAGCGGCACGGCCGCCGTGAAGAACGCCGCCACAATCTTGCTGACCACGATGGCCAGGGCGATTCCCAGCAAGCCGCCCGCCGCCGCCATGACCCCCGATTCCATGACAAACTGCATCAGAATGTCGAGGCGCCGCGCGCCGAGCGATTTGCGGATGCCGATCTCGTGAGTTCGTTCCGTGACACTCGCCAGCATGATATTCATGATCACGATCCCGCCGACCACCATGAAGACGGCCACGACGCCGATCGTCACGGCAAAGATCGTGCCCGTCAGTTGGTGCCAAACGGCCATCAGCGTATCCGAGGCGTTGATGCCGAACGGGTCCGGCTCACGATACGGCGTGTGCCGCCGCGCCCGCATGAGCGCGCGCGCCTGATCTTCCAGCCGCGTCATTTGCGCGGCGTCCCACGCCTGCACCGAAATGTTGAGGTTGGGGCGGGCCTGGAAAAGCTTCACAAACGTGGTCAGCGGGATCTGGACGAAATTATCCTGGCTAATCCCAAACGTCGTGCCGATGCGCTGGGCCGTCCCGATCACGCGAAAGGGAAGCCCTCGGACGAGAATCTCTTTCCCTAAGGGATCAACGGAAGGGAAAAACTTGTCCACCAAGTCCTGGCCGATGAAGCAGACCATCGAATTGTGCTCGTAATCCGTCTCGTTGATATATCGCCCGCGATCCACCTTTTGCTCGCCCATCTCGATCATGCTCGGCGTCACGCCGCCCACTTCCACGTCGTAGATCGTCTGGCTCTCGTAGCGCACGTCGAAGGCGTTCATGGCGGCGGCGCCGATGCTCTTGTAATCGGCCAGATGCTCCTTGAGGAACTCATAATCATCCATGCCCATCCGCTTGTTGCGCCGCCGGGCCTTCAGCCAGTTCTCATACCCTTGCGCCCACTGAAACTGCGAGACGATAAACGTGTTGGTGCCGAGGTTGGCGATGTGATCGGCGATGTACTCGTTCATGCCGTTGACCACCGACATGACGACGATCAGCGTGGTGGTGGCGATGACCACCCCCAGCAGCGTGAGGAAGGAACGCAGCTTATGTGTGCGCAGGGTGTCGAGAGCGATCCAGAAGGCCTCGCGGGCCGCCACCCA
This sequence comes from Acidobacteriota bacterium, assembly GCA_902812365.1. GTDB lineage: Bacteria > Acidobacteriota > Terriglobia > UBA7540 > UBA7540 > CADDZC01. The sequence goes on from CADDZC010000080.1 coordinate 9,902, forward strand.
AAAACTGGCTCCTTCCCGCCGCCCGGGTCTGGCGCCCTCCAGCCGGGCCGGACTTTGACTGATGACCGCCACCATGCCTCCTCTGGCCGAACGGCCGCGCGGCCCCGAGGACTACCCCTCTCTCGTCCTGATCATAACCGGCGAGCGCGGGCGCCCGCAACGGCCGCCGGAGCGACGGCGTCCGGCGAACGCCGGCGGGCTCACAGAGCCACTGACACCATGGTGTAGGATCGCGGCGGAAGTTGCAAGGTCATGCGCGCCCCGGGCCGCGGAGCCTCCAACGGCTGCGGAGCCACGCGCCGGGGGGATTCAAAGCTGTTCGACGCCTTCAGGTCGTCGCCGGTCAGCACCTGGCAGGCGGTGACGCGCGCTGGAGTGAGATCGCGCCACACCACTTCCAGCTCGCGGGCCTTCTCCAGATCGCGGTTGAGCACCATCAAGCTCGCCGCGCCGGTCTCGGGGTCAAGGGTGGCCGCCGCGTCCAGATAAGGCACGTCGCCCAGGCTTGGCACGCGGTACGCCGGGGATTCGAGGGCGAGGTCGAGGACGGTGCCGCGCGCGTGCTCGAGCGCCCAGGCGTAAGGGTAATAGATGGTCTGGCGGAAGAAGCCGCTTTCATTGGTCATGAGGGGCGCGATAACGTTGACGAGCTGGGCCAGGCAAGCCACGCGGACGCGGTCGGAGCGGCGGATCAAGGTGTTGAGCAAGCCGCCCACCAGCAGGGCGTCTTCGAGGTTGTAGACCTCTTCGAGCAGATGGGGAGCGACCTGGCGGTGGCCGTTGTCAAACTGCGGCCCGCGGGCGCGGTACCAGACGTTCCACTCGTCAAACTGCAGCCACAGCGTTTTGCCGGAGCGCCGGCGGCCCCGCACCACGTCGCAGACCGCCGCGATCTCCTCGATCTGGCGATCCATCGAGAGGTTCAAAGCGAGATATTTCGAGGTGTCGCCGCCGGTCTCTTGGTCGTTGCCGAAGTAGCGGTGCAGCGAGATGCCGTCGACTTGATCGTAACATTCCTCCAGGGTCTGCCGGTCCCATTCCAGGTAGGTGGGCATCAGCGGACCGCTCGAGCCGCACGCCACCAGCTTCACGGAAGGATCGACCGAGCGCATCTGGTGAGCCGCATCGCGCGCCTTGATGCCGTATTCGGCGGCGGGAACATGGCCGATCTGCCACGGACCGTCCATCTCGTTGCCCAGACACCAGTACTTCACCCGGTGCGGCTGCTCGTAACCGTGCTGGCGGCGCAGATCGCTCCACTTCGTCCCCTTCTCCACATTGCAGTACTCCACCAGCGCCGCCGCCATTTCCGGCGTGCCCGTGCCGAGATTGGTGGCCAGGAGCGGCTCGGCGCCCACGGCGCGGCACCAAGTGACGAACTCGTTGGTGCCAAACTGGTTGGTCTCAATGGAATTCCAAGCCAAGTCCAAAACGCGCGGGCGGTCCTTCTTGGGACCGACGCCGTCCAGCCAGTGATAGCCGGAAACGAAGTTGCCGCCGGGATAGCGAATGATCGGGACGCCGAGCCGGCGAATCTCCTCCAGCACGTCGCGGCGGAAGCCGTTCGAGTCGGACAAGGGGGAGCCGGGCTCGTAGATGCCGCCATAAATGGCGCGGCCGAGATGTTCGAGAAACGACCCGAACAGGTTGCGGTCCAAGGGCGCGATGCGGCGGGTCGAGTCGGCGATCAAACGGGCGCGCGGAGGCGCGGCGGGAGTGTTGACGGCGCGGGCGAGCTCGGAGCGGGCCAGCCAGCCGGCCCCCGCCAAACCGGAGCGGGCCAGAAATTGACGGCGGGAAGAGTGGGAACGGGTGGACACGGCGAATAACCTCCTTGGCCGGCGCGGGCGGTGCCAGTCAGCCGGGTCAGCCCAGGCCGGGATGGTGAAGCGGGATGACGATACACCACCGGGGGGCTATTTGTAAACGCTTTCATCGAACGCCCCCTCCCGGACCCGCCTCCCTCCAC
>CADDZC010000081.1 GCA_902812365.1 Acidobacteriota bacterium
GCGGTTGAGGCGGGCGCGCTCGCCCGGCGTTCGCCGCCGGCCTCGAGCGCCATCGCCAACTGCGAATCCAGCGCCGCCTCCGGCCGCTCCCGCCCGTTGTGGCCGAGCACCGCCAGGTCTTCCGGATGATGAATCATCAGCTCGGTCAGGTACTCGCTCTTGCCGAGCACGTCGATGGCCTGGCGCACCGCCGCCGGATGCTGTTCGGCCAGGGCAAAGCGCTCCGCCGAGCCGAGCAGGGCGGTGAAGAATCGGGCGACGCGGGGGAAGGCGCGCTCGGGGAGGGGAACCTCGCGGACGGCCTCGGCGAGGCTGGGCGCCTCGGCGGCGAGAAAGCGCAGGGTGGCCTCGTAAGAGCGAGGTCCGGCGGCGCCGGGTGTGGTGGGCTGGAGCTCAAAATCCGCCTCCGAACGCGCCGCCGCGGGCGGATGGATGACGCGCTGATAGATCTCGTCCACTTGCTGAAAGCATTGATCGAGACGATGGAGGAGCGCCTGGCCGGGCGCGCCGCGAGGTCCGGCCTCGAGGCCGGCGCGGCGGGCCAGCCGGTCGAGGGCTTCGGGGTCGGAGGGCAGGCGGTGGGTCTGCTGGCCGAGGTCGAGCTGAATGCGGTGCTCGATTTTGCGCAGGAATTGATAGGCGGAGGTCAAGACGGCGTAATCGCGATCGGAGAGCTTGGCTTTGTCGTTCAGCTTGCGCAGGGCGTGGAGCGTCCCCCCGGAGCGCACCCAGGGATCGCGGCCGCCGTGAAGGCGCTGCAGGCACTGGGTGAGAAACTCGATATCGCGGATGCCCCCGCGGTGGCGCTTCACATCGATCGTGCCGCCGCGGCTCTCCCGCAGTTGGCGGGAGAGCCGTTCCCGCGTCCACAAAACGCTTTCCACGGCCTCGAAATCGGCCGGCGAGCGATAGACATAGGGTTCGACGCCCCGCAAAAACTCGCGGGTCAGGCGCGCGTCGCCGGCCGAGTGGCGCGCCTTGATCAGCATCTGCAACTCCCAGTCGCGCGCCCGGTGCTCGTAATACTCGAGCGCCGAACGCAGCGCGATGGTGAGGTCGCCCTGGTCGCCCTCGGGGCGCAAGCGCAGATCGACGCGGAAGACCTGGCCCTGGGGCGTGGATTGGGTAATGGTGCGGGTGATGGCGTGCGCCAGGCGGACGAAATATTCCTTGTTCGAGATGACCGAGTTCGGCTCGCTCGCGCCCGAAGTCTCGCCGTCATGCGAATAGAGAAACAGCAGGTCGATGTCGGAACTGTAATTCAGCTCGTTGCCGCCCAGTTTGCCGAGAGAGATCACGCTGAAGGTGCTGCGGACGATGCGGCCCTGCAGGTCGCGGTACTGGGGCTGGCCGTAACGCTTCTTCAGCTCCTGGTCGCAGTAGAGGAGCGCGTTGGCGAGGATGACGTCGGCGAGGGCAGAGAGCTCGAGCGTGGTTTCGGCCAGCGTCGAGAGGCCGAGAACGTCCTTGAGGACCAGGCGCAGGTAGTGGCGGCGCTTAAAGCGGGCCAACTGGGCGGCCAGCCAGGGATCGGGGTTCGTTGTCGAAAAGCGGGCGTAATCCTGCATCAGGTCTTCCACCGACTTGAGCTTGGTGAACTGGCGATCGCGGGCGAATTGCACGGCCAGCCCGGGATCGGCCAGGAAAGTTTCGGCCAGGGAACCGCTGTAGCCGAAGATGGCGACGAGATAGGTGAGGGCGGTGGGATGGAGCGCGATCTGGCGCAGGACCTCGGGCGGGGCCGTCTGGACGTATCGTTCGAGCAGGTTCAGCGCGCCGTCCGGGTCGGGCGATTCGCTCAACAGGGAGGCGAGAGGAACCAGAAGCGAGGAATCGAGCCGCGCCTCGATCCGTTCCAAGTTCGCCTGGGCCTTGGCGCGGTCTTCAAACGCCACCGCCGAGAATTCCGTTCTCATCGAGATGGATTATACGCCCGGCGGCGGAGCCCCGAAGGCCGCCCCCGGGGGCGGCCTTCGGGGAAGAACTTTAGCAGAACGCCGGAGGCGGGGCTGGCAGCACCGCTTCCGACGCGCGCCGGTTACTTGCCCGCGCCGGGATTGGTTCCCTGCTGTCCCTTCTTCTTGCCCTTGGTCATGCCCTTTTTGTGGGCGTGGAATCGGTGGGCCTTACCCTTGGATTTGGATGCGGCCGCGGTTGGTTTCTGGGTTTTGGGCGCTGGAGTTTTGGCAGCGGCGAACGCCGGCAGGGCGAGCGCGACCGCCAAGGTGCAACTGGAAAGCAGAGTGATGAGTTTTTTCATTTCGTTTCCAACCTCCTCATGAGATTCAACCTCGCTCGGCTATAGGGCACAGCGAATGCCAAACGGCGCAAGCCGGCCCGCAGCCGGTGCTAACTCGCGCGCCGTCAGTGAGTTGCACGGGTTTTCCCGAAGCGGCTCCGCCGCCCGGCGTCCCCTCATCCCGCCCGGCCGGCACACGAAATCGTGCAGCGATACCCCAAATCGCCCCGTCTCGGCCGAGCCTGCCCTCGGCCGGCGGCCGGGGCGCGTCACGAATCCCGGCCGCCTCTCCGGCTTAGGAGGAGGTAGCGCGCGGAAAGATATAAGCCCGCGAAAATCGCCACTCCCGCCAGCTCTTCGGTTCCGGCGCGCAGGAACGGGTGGTTGGGCAGGCCGAGATGATCGCGCACCCAAATCCACAGACAGTTGTCATAAACGGCGGGGCCTTGCGGACAATCGCGGGCGGCTTTTTGGGCGAGGCCGAACAGGGCGGAGGCCGCCAGCAGGCCGGCCACAAAGCGCAGGAGGCGGCGCGCGGCCGGGAGAGCGCGGTTTTTCATAACTGTTATAATAAAACTAGGAAAGCGAGCGCAGAGAGATGAAATTAGGGATCGATTTTGGGACGACTCGCGTGGTGGTGGCGGCGGCAGATCGGGGCAACTACCCGGTGGTGGCGTTTGATGCTCCCGACGGCACGGCGCGAGAATGGTTTCCGCCTCTGGTGGCGGTGAAAGGAGGGGAGCGGATTTACGGCTGGGACGCCTGGCTGGCGCAAGAGGAACCGGGATGGACGATCGTCCGCTCGCTGAAGCGGTGGCTCGAATCGGCCGGTCCGGAAACGCATGTCCAAATTGGAGAGCAGGTGCGCCCGCTGCTGGAGTGGCTGGGCGAGCTGGCCGCGGCGCTGCGGCGCGCTCTGGTGGAGAGCTCGACGCTCAGCGCCGCTCCCGGCGAGCCGCTCGAGGCGATGCTCGGGGTGCCCGCCAACGCCAACAGCAACCAGCGCTTCCTCACCGCCGAAGCGTTCCGGCAAGCGGGATTTCAACTGCTCGGTTTGCTCAATGAACCGTCGGCCGCCAGCCTCGAGTTTCGCCACCGGCAGCGCCCGGCGAAGACAAAGAGCGGGCCGTCCCGCATCCTGGTCTACGATTTGGGCGGGGGAACGTTTGATGCTTCGCTGGTCGACCTCGACGAGGATTCTCATGAAGTGGTGGCCTCGGAGGGCATCTCGACGCTCGGCGGCGACGATTTCGACGGCCTGCTGGCGGAACTGGCTCTGGACGCCGCCAACGTGAGCTCCGAGGAGCGCGACGGCTTGGCGCAGGCGGAATGGTTTCGGCTCTACGAGGAGTGCCGCCAGAGGAAGGAAGCCCTGAATCCCAACACGCGGCGCATCGGGGTCGATCTCGGCAGCATCCGCCCCGACTGGCCGGAGGTTTCGCTGGCCGTCGCGGATTTCTATGAACGTTGCCGCCCGCTGGTGGAAGAGACGTTGCACGCCGCCGAGGACTTGCTGGCGGCTCACGGATACGGCGCGAACGGCGCGCTCGCGGGCGAGGATGGCCAGCGCCTCGAAGCGCTCTATGTGACCGGCGGAGCCAGCGAATTGCCCCTGGTCTCGCGGGCCTTGCGCGAGGTTTTCGGCCGGCGGGTGCGGCGTTCCGCCTATACGCGGTCGGCCACGGCGATTGGCCTGGCGATCCAGGCCGATGCCCAGGCCGGCCATTTTCTGCGCGACCAGTTCACCCGTTACTTTGGCGTCTGGCGCGAGGCGGAAGGCGGCCGCGACGTCGTCTTCGATCCCCTGTTTCTCAAGGGCACCTCCTTGCCCGGGCCCGGGGAGCCGCCGCTGGTGAGCTGCCGCCGTTACGCCCCCGCCCACAACATCGGCCACTTTCGCTATCTCGAATGCAGCAGCCTCAATGGCGGGGGTCGCCCCACCGGAGACGTGGCCATGTGGGACGACATCCGCTTTCCGTTTGACCCGGCGCTCCGCGGCGTGGATTTGAGCGCGGTGCCGGTGACGCGCTCCGCCCCCGGGACGGCCGGGGAGGTCGAAGAGCGGTATGCCTGCGATGCGAGCGGAGCCGTGACGGTCGTCATTCGGACGCCGGCGGACGGGTATAGCCGCCAGTACCGGCTGGGGCGCTGGGCGGCGCGCGAGGCGGGGGCCGAGGGCGTCCTCGTGCCGGGACGCCGGAGGAAGAGCACGCGGAGGAAGTAGGGACGCCCGGGCCGCGGCGCGAGGTGGGGGGCCGAGGAAGCGGGCGGGGCGGCCTTTACAGCTGTTCCTGCAGTTCCTTGGCGAAGACGGCGTAGCCTTCGTTGGGTGGGAAGACCTTGGCCATAAACTCCAGGCGGCGCTTCAGGTCAGCCACCGGCAGATGCTCGGGTCCGACGCGGATTTGGACGTCGTGCCACAGGCCGTGGACATACTCGGCCAGGGTGCTGCTGAAGGCGACGTCCCGGTACCGGGCCCAGTCGTCGTGATTGCGCCGGCGGAGGCTGCGGCCGGCAACCAGCTTTTTCGCCGCCGCCGCGTCTTCGTCAATCTCGCCCTGCACCCCGCGCTCGATCTCGTCCTCGAGGAGCAGCGCAAAGCGATCCAGGATATCGGAGGGCAGCTTCGGACGCGCGATTTCGGCGACGCTGGCGAGGAACTCGAAGCCGGTATCGTGAGCGTCGAGCTCGCGGCAGGCCAGCACGAGATGGGTGCGGCCCTCGGATTCGACCCAGACCGCTGAATGGGTCTCTGACGCGGGCTTTGTGAACGACACCCGGTCTCCGTCGGGAGCGCAGGCCACGTAGGGCACCACGAGGACGCGCAGCGGTCCGAGCCGGCGGGCCAGGGCGTCGGGCACGGCGGCTGCCGGCTCGCGCAACATGCTGCGCTCTTCGGCTGGCGTCAAGACCGTCGCCGAATGGAGTTCCCAGCCGTGGGCGAGGTGAGACAGCGGCGCGTGGGGGACCCGGACGTATTCAGAGACCGGCATCGCCGGCCGTTTGGAGATATCGGTTGCGTTCAAGGCTCTGGTCATCCTCCCGGGAAGCGGAGTTTGCCGCCGCGCTCAAGACCATCGGAGAAAGTCGAGAGCCGACTGCAGCGCCAGCGTGGGGCTGTTGGTAAACGCGCTGACCTCGTACGGGCAGCCGATCTTGCAGCCGTGGCAGAAGTCCCACATGGTGGTCTCCTGGGCAATGAGCTGGCGGGCCTCGGGCGACGCCAAGAATTCCTTCACCGGCGCCTGGGAGTGATAAAGGGTCTTGAAGGCGCACGGCAGGTGCAGCGAGCCGTCCGGTTTCATGGAGATCAGCCGCGACGGATGCCGGCACGGAAAGCCGGGTCGAAATCCGCCGGCGCGGTAGAAGTCATAGTAGTGGGTGTAAAAGCGCACATTCTTGGGGAACTGCCGGCGCAGCTCAATGAGAAAATCAGCCACGGTATCGATGTCCGGGCCGTGCAGCTCCGCGTCGGGCAGCAGCTCGCCGTTGCGCATGACGTTATGGACGGCCTCGGGATGCAGCACCAGATGGCGCTGCTGGCAGAACTCGGCCAGGGCGGGAAGGTCATGGAGATTCTCGAGATTGACGGCGGCGTTGATCTGGGTGGTGAAAGGCCGGCGTTTGCCGAGGACGTACTCGAGGTTGTCGATGATCTTGGGCAGGGCGTTGATTCCGCGCCGCTTGGCGAAGCGCTCGGGATTGAGCGAGTCGATCGAGACCTCCAGCATGTCCAGCCTCGCCACGCCGTCGGCATATTTGCGGATCAGCAGGCCGTTGGTGGGCATCGAGGTCCACAGGCCGCGGTCGGCCGCATAGGCGATGTAGTCGCAGGTGGAGGGGTTCAGCAGCGGCTCTCCGCCGGAGAAGCTGAGCGCGAAGACGCCCAGATCGCAGAACTCGTCAATGCGCTGGAAGATGCGCTGGCGGGCGGCTCGGGTTTGCAAATCGTTGAACTTGCCCTCCTCGCCGAAGATGCAGTACTCACAGAACATGTTGCACATCTGGGTGGTTTCAAACATCACCATGTAAGGCAGTTTGAAACCGCGAGCGAGCTGCTTGGCCACACACCGGGCGATGTAAGAATATTTCATAACCTAACCTGGCTTCCTCCCGAGGATTCAGGCCTCGGCCGGCCGTCATCTCAGGAACGCAATTTGTGCTTTTCCGTCAGCGCGTACAGCGTCTTGCGATCCATCCCCAGGATGCTGGCGGCCTTGGCCTTGTTCGCGCCCGTCATCTTCAGGACGTGAGCCACGTAACGCTTCTTCAACTCCTCCCAGGAAGGCAGGTCCTGGTACAGCCGCTTCAAAGGATCATCGTCGCCGGGTTCCTCGATGCGAATCTTCGGAGGCAGGTTTTCCGGCATAATCACGCCACTGCGATTGAGAGCCACGGCCGCCTCGAGCGCGTTTTCGAGCTCGCGCACGTTCCCCGGCCAGGCGTAGCGCATCAAGGCCGAAAGAGCCGGCGCCGTAACGGTGAAGGTCTGGCCGCGCTCGCGCTCCAGGCGCTTGAGAAAATGCTCGACCAGCAGCGGAATGTCTTCGGTACGCTCCCGCAGCGGTGGCAGCTCGATTTCCACGACCCGCAGGCGATAATAGAGGTCTTCGCGAAATTTCCGCTGTTCCACGTACTGAGCGAGCTGGCGGTTGGTGGCGGCGATCAGCCTGACGTCGACCTTGATGGTGCGGTTGCTGCCCACCCGCCGCACTTCCTGTTCCTCCAGGGCGCGCAGCAGCTTGACCTGCAGCGCCGGGCTCATTTCGGAGACTTCGTCCAGAAACACCGTGCCCCCATCGGCTTCCTCAAACAGACCCCGCTTGTTCTCGATGGCGCCCGTGAACGACCCGCGGACGTGGCCAAACAGCTCCGTTTCGAGCAGCGATTCCGTCAGCGCTCCGCAATTGATGGCCAAAAACCGCTGGCGAGCGCGCGCGCCGTTGTAATGGATCGCCTTCGCCACCAGCTCCTTGCCGGTCCCGCTCTCGCCGGTGATCAACACCGTGGAGCGGGAATCCGACACCATGGCGATTTTCTTGTAGACTTCAAGCATGGCGGGGCTGCGGCCGACCAGGCTGGAGAGCTGGCCTTGGTGGCTTAGCTGTCGCTTCAGGGTGCGGTTTTCGGCCACCAATTGGCGGTTCTCAAGCGCCCGTCCCACCTGCAGCAGCACCTCGTCGAGCTTAAAAGGCTTCGAGAGGTAATCAAAGGCCCCCGCCTTCACCGCTTCGATGGCGGTCTCCATCGAGCCGAAAGCGGTAATCAGAATCACCTCCGATTCCGGTTGGATCGACTTGTACACCCTGAGGACGTCCAAGCCGGTCAGGTTGGGACCGAGCTTCATGTCGCTGATGATGACGTCGAAGCTTTCCCGCTCGCCGATCCGCAGCGCTTCTTCGCCGCTCTCCGAGGTGACGACGTGATAGCCCTCGTCGGTCAAAACCTCGCGCAGCAACTCGCGGGTGGCCGGATCGTCGTCGACAACCAAAATATGGGCGCCCGCTTCTGTGTTCATCGGTCCTGCCGCCATCCCCGTTCCATTCCGAGTCTCCAAGCGGCGGCTCATGCGGAGACGGCCGCCGAACGGGCGGCTATCGACGCCGCGCCCTCCGCCGCTTCCCGGCAATCTACGGGCAGCGTGATGGTAAAGCGCGTGCCCTGATGCAACTGGCTTTCCACCTCGATCGTTCCCGCATGTTGCTGGACGATCTGCTTGCAGATCGCCAGCCCCAACCCGGCTCCGGTGCCCATGCGCTTGGTGGTGAACATGGGGTCAAAGATGTGGCGCAGAGTTTCGGGTGGAACGCCTTCCCCCGTGTCCTCCACTTGCACGGTCACCGAGCCGCGCTCCTCACGCTCCGGGTCGCCGGACACGTGGCGGAGCCGCACAATGAGCTTGCCCCCCTGGGGCATGGCGTCCATGCTGTTGTTAATCAGGTTCAAGAAGACCTGTTGCAGATACCCGGAGTCGCCGTAAATCGGGGGACACTGCGGCGGCCAATCCGTCTGCACCTTGATTTTCCTGAGCTCCAGGGCCGGCGACGAGAGCAGGACGGATTCTTCCAGCACCCGGCGCACGTCCACCGCTTCCAGCCGCAGCTCGAATTTGCGCGTCCAGGAGAGCAACTGTCGCACCGTGCGCACGATGTTTTCGATCTGAGTCTCGATGATTTGCAGCCGCCGATCGGTCGCCTCGTCTCCCGTCTTGCGCCGCGCCATCAACTGCACGTGTCCGGAGATGGAGTTGAGCGGCGTGCCGATTTCGTGGGCCAGGCTGGCCGCCAGCTGGCCGGCCACCGCCAGCCGTTCCGAGCGCGCCAGGCTCTTCTGGGTCTCGAACAGTTCTTCATTGATGCGCGTCAGCTCTTCGTTGCGCCGCGCCAGCTCGCCCGTCGCTTCGTGCACCTTGCGGTTGAGCTCTTGGTTGAAGTTTTGGATGCGGTCGAGCATGTGGTTCAGGTGCAGCGCCAGCCGGCCGATCTCGTCCCGACTCTTGACGTGGGCGCGCCCCCCGAGCTGCCCCCCTTCGGCGGCTTCCATCACCCTCACCATTTCCTTGACCGGACCGTGCACGTTCCGCAGAAAGAACAGGTGAATCGCCAGCATGACCACCAGCAGGCTGGCGATCATCAGCAGCAGATTCCGCCGCACCAGCCCGCTGACCACCAGGTTCGAGCTCGACTTCGAGACCGTCAGCGTCAGGCATCCGATCGGGCGCCCCTGGTCGAGCAGCGCCGTCGACATGATCCAGTTCTTGCCGTCCGGAGTTTCAATGGTGATCTGATCTTCGTCCGGCCGCTCAAACTCGAAGTAGTTCTCGATGCCGGGAATCTGATCGAGTTCCAGGTGCTCGCCCTCGGGGTCGGTCGTGGCCAGCAGGTGGGAGTCGCCGCGATGCAGGAAGACATCCGACTGCTTGACGCCGGGAAAATCGTGCTGCATCTGCCGCAGGACCGGCAGCAGATGGGCGGGATTTTCGAGGTCGTGCTGGTTCAACAGATGGTCGGCGGTGGCACGGGCCTGGGCGAGCGCCTTGCGGTAGATGGCCTCCTCGACCAGTTGGCGCGTAAACAGCAAGGCCAGGTCAGTGCAGACCGCCACCACGGCCACCACCACCACGGCGAAAATGCAGATGATCTTCGCTTGTAGGCCGAAACGTGTGGACCCCATGGATTTCCAATTGATTCTAGCATCGGCGGGAGGAAAAGCAAAATCGGCCGCCCGCCCCTCGGCGGCCCGTGTTAAAATTCTGCCGTGTTCGCGGCCGCCAACCCGGCGGCGGGGAGAGAGACCGATGCGCGGCTACGTGCTGATTAACGTGAGGCCGGGCAAGGTGCGCGACGTCGTGCAGGCGGTCAGCCAACTGCCCGGCGTCCGGCATTGCGACGCCTGCTGGGGCCTGCCGGACGTGTTTGCCTACGTCGAAACGGAAGACGAGCGCAGCTTCAACCAGCTCGTAATCGATAAAATCCAGAAACTCGAGGGTGTCGAGCGGACGGAAACTCACATCGCTGTCGCCTAAACCTGGCATCCCCGACGAGCCGGACGGCGCTCGCCCCGGATCTCAAACCGCGGAGGGTGACACTCCGGCGGCGAGGGCGCCGCCGCGCTCCGCCTCGACCGCCGGCGGCGGCGCCTCCTCCCGCCAGCTCGCCAGCAGGATCACCCGGCCGCTGCGCGGCGAGATGTGGATAAAATAGACCCGCCCGCCCTCTTTCACGTCGTAAAATCCCTGCCGTTTGGGGTCGGCCTGGGCCTCAACGCCTTCCGCCACGAGTCCGCGAAGCTTTTCAACGAGTTCCTGGGGATAACCCCGCAGGTTCTCGACCATCACGTTCCGATCCAGGCGCAGTCTCATCAGGCCTCGCTTTCCTCCGGCCGCCGATAGCGCTGTCTTTCCCTGATACGGGTCCCCGCTCTGAAAGGTTTCATCGGTTTATTAGACTGGCCGTCCCGGCCAGGGTGAGCCGGACGCATGGAAAATCATCCATTTTCTCAAGTCAGCCTCCGGCTCCGCCGAAAAACCGGATGGAGGCTCGGAACGCTGTCCACCGCCGCCGAGCACGGCGTCGGCAGAGATCGAGGGAGACCGATGAAGATTCTGGTTGCGGAAGACGAACCCATTTCCCGCCGCGCGCTCGAAGCCACCCTCCAGCGCTGGGGATATGAGGTGGTGCTGGCCGGCGACGGGGTCGTGGCATGGGATGTCCTGAACCGTCCGGACGCTCCTCCCCTCGCCATCCTCGACTGGATGATGCCCGGCATGGACGGCATCGAGGTGGTGCGGAGACTTCGCCAACTGGCGCGGCGCCAGCCGACTTACGTGATTCTCCTCACCTGCCGCTCGGGGCGGGAAGACGTTGTCAGCGGCCTCGAGGCCGGAGCCGACGACTACGTCATCAAACCGTTTGACCAAAAGGAGCTCCAGGCGCGCGTGCGGGCCGGCGCGCGGATCGTCGAGCTGCAGGCGGCCGTCACAGCCCGCCTTAGCGAGCTCGAGTACGCCCTCGCCAATGTCCGCCGGCTGCAGGGCCTGCTCCCCATCTGCTCCTATTGCAAGAAGATTCGCGACGACCAGAACTATTGGCAGCAAGTCGAAGGCTATATCAGCGAACATTCGGAGGCCGAGTTCAGCCACAGCGTGTGTCCGGACTGCTTTCGGGAACACGTGCAGCCGGAGCTGGACAAGATCAAGACCGCGCCACCGGCGACCCGACAACCATGATGCGTGCTTCCTCCCCGCCGGCGAGGCTGGAACGCCGGCGAGGACTCCCGATCCTCGTTCTGGCCGTGACGTTGTTCGGCAGCGTCGCCCGGCCCGGCCGCCCGGCCGGCTTGCCTCCGTCTCTCCCCACGCTCACCCGCGCCGAGCAGATCCGCGCGCTGGCTCCCCAGCAGGCGGAACGCCACTTCCCCGTCCGCCTCCGCGCCGTCGTCACCTATTGCGACCCCGACTTCGATCCTCCCGAGTTGTTCATCCAGGACGCCACCGCCGGAGTGTGGGTGGATACCGGCGGCCAGCGGCCCCGCTTTCGCCCGGGGCAGCGCGTTCAGATCGACGGCGTCACGGCTTCCCCGGATTTCGCTCCGCAGATTGCCCACCCCCGCTTCCGCCTTCTCGGCCAGGGGCCGCTGCCCGCGCCGAAGCGGGTGACGTTCGGCCAACTGGCCTCCGGCAGCGAGGACAGCCAGTGGGTCGAGGTGGCGGGGATTGTTCACTCGGTCCGCGTCGAGGGCCGGCGGCTGATCATCGGCGTGACCGTGGACGGCGCGCGGCTCGACGCCATTGTCCCGTCGGTCGCGGGCCCTCCACCGGCCCGTTGGGTCGATGCGGAGGTCACCTTGCGCGGGGCCGGCGGGGCCGAGTTCAATTCGCGCAATCAGCTCATCCGCGCGGTGCTGTTCGTGCCGAGCCTTGATGAAGTTCGCGTTCACAGCCTGGCCCCCGCCGATCCCTTCGCCCTTCCCACC
>CADDZC010000082.1 GCA_902812365.1 Acidobacteriota bacterium
GTTGGACGGGTTCCTTCCCAGGACGACTCTGAGGTCGGGGCAGGCCGGGAGCGAGGCGAGAGAGCGGGGCATAGATTACCAAATAGTACACTGCCATTGGGCCGGTGTCAAGAACCCATTCGCCCCCGAGCCAACCCGCCACCCCCGCGCGGCGGCGATTCGATGACCGCCGGGCTCATGACCATCTTGCTTCTCAAGCCGGGCGGCGCCAGCGCCCACGGCCCGGGAAGCGACAGCGCTGCTCCTCTCGAGACTTCGTTTTCGCCTCGGTTGATGTATGCTGGAATGCAAGGCGTCCGCGGTGCCGGATGGGTCGGACGAGGCACCGGTCGCTTCCCCCGGGGCAGAGGATGACCGGGGCAGGTCCGGAGGGTAAACATGACCAGCACTGACCTGGATAACCGCCGCCGCGCGGCGCGCAAGATTGTAGCCCGACCTTTGACGTTCGTCGTGGATTCCGATCGCAGCCAGATCGCGAACAATGCCTTTGCCGTGGACCTTTCGGAGTTTGGAGCCCGCATCCGCCCGGGCATCGACCTCCTGCCGGGCCAGCGGATTACTGTGATTCCCAAAGAAGGGCCCGCCCACGCCATTCCCAGTCAGGTGATTTGGGTGGGTGAGGCCGGCTCAGGTCGCGAGGGCGAGGCGGGCATCGCCTTCGTCGAGCCGATCCACCTCGATTCTTGAGGCCCCCGTGACACCATGGGCGGCGCGCCCCGGCGGACTCCGGCCTTTGCCCGCAACCCCACGGGCCGATGGCCATGACGTCAAGCGCGGCCTTCGGCATTTGAATCCCGACACTCCATTGACACGCCCCCCGCGCTGATTAGAATGGAGGTAGGCAAGGTGAAGACGTGCAAACCCGGGCCATTTCCCGCCGGTCGGATTTGAGCCGGGGCTGGCGGATGGTTTTTCTCGCCCCGGCCCTGACGCTCTGGATGGCCGGGCCGCTGGCTGGGGGCAACGGTAAGCGGCTCGACAGCGAGGGGCGGATCGCGCTGATCCGGGGTCTGGCGAGCGAGATTGCCGTGGCCAAGGTGCCCCTGCCGCGCGGCCCCCACGGAATCTACCTGGATTCCCATGGCCGGCTGGATGAGGCGGAAGCCCGGCGGGAGGCGCTGGCCAACGGCACGGCCATTAGCCCCGGCATGCCGATTGACATCACCAAGATCGCGTTCAAGCCGAAAGCCGTGGTTTTTGAAATCAACCACGGCGGCAAGAAGCGGAAGAAGTGGTATCAGCACATTGAGATCGGCATGGGAACGGCCACGCAACCCATCGCGCCCCAGGACCCGAACGCGGTGTTCGCTTACGGATCCTGGATCACCGTCAAGTTCCCGGATGGCGTGCCGGACCTCAGCGTCGATCAGATGAAGCAGATTCTTTCGGGAGCTCTCGATTTCAGCCGCAAGGCGCCCACGGCCCTCTACTCGCCCTCTCTGCCTCCCCAGTTCAAGGAAGCCATTAAGAACCATCAGGTTCTCGTGGGCATGGATCGGGACGCGGTACTTTCCGCCAAAGGGCCGCCGGATCGCAAGGTGAGAACGGAGGAGCCCGACGGCGGGGAGAAGGAAGACTGGATTTACGGCTTGCCGCCTCACGTGCTCTTCGTGACGTTCGAGGGCGACACGGTCGTTCGGGTCAAGCAATATTGATTTTCGCGCCGGTTCGCAGTTCCCGCCGGGGCGCCGCGTCATGATTCGGCTGTTGGTCTCACCCCTGAGCGTTGAACGGCGGGCCGCGGCCGCCGACTTTATCCGGTCGCTGCCACCGGGGGCGGAGGCGCTTCTGGTGGGAGCGACCCGCCAAGCTGCCGATGAGCTGGCGCGGCAAGCGGCGCGGCAGTCGGCGGCTACCTGGGGACTGGAGCGCTTCAGCGTCACCGAACTGGCTTCACGCTTGGCTCTCCCGCCGCTAGCCGGCCAAGGACGAGCCATCGCCACGCCGCTGGCGATGGAGGCCTTGGCGGCGCGCGTCCTCTGGGCGGCCGTGGAAGCCGGCGCGCTGCGCGATCTCACGCCGGTGGCCCGCCTGCCGGGAACGGCGCGCGCTTTGGCCCGCACCCTGAATGAACTGCGCATGGCGAAAGTGACGCCGGAAGCTCTGCAGGAGCTCGCCGGGTCAGGCCGGGATCTGGCCGAACTGCTTAGCCGGTACGAAATCGAGCTCTCTCGAGCCTCGCTGGCCGACCGGCCCCTGCTGCTGCGCATGGCCACCAGCGCGGTGCGCGAACGGGATGGCCGCACGGGGAGAGAATTGGCGCGCCGCTACGCGGTCGGACGGCCGATGGTTTGCCTGGACGTGGCCATCGAATCCGCCGTGGATCGGGATTTCATCGCCGCCCTGGCGGCACGTGCTCCCGGCGGGCTGGTGACGGTTCCGGCCGGGGACGCTCGCTCGCTCGCGGCGTGGGAGTCGATCGAGGGCGTGGCGGCGGAGGCGGGTCCGGGCGCGGCGCGCGCCGGCTCGAGCCTGGAACGGCTGGCGCACCATCTGTTTTCGAACGCGCCGCCCGGCGCGGCACCGTCCGATGGCGCCGTACAGCTTTTCTCTGCTCCGGGCGAGAGCCGCGAAAGCGTGGAGATCGCCCGGCGCATCCTGAGCGAAGCCCGCGCGGGCGTTCGCTTTGACCACATGGCCGTCCTTCTGCGTGATCCCGCCGGGTACGCGGAGTTGCTCTCCGCAGCGTTCCAGCGCGCCGCAATTCCCGGTTTCTTCGCGTGCGGGCTCCGGCGGCCCCACCCGTCCGGCCGCGCGTTTCTGGCGATTCTGGCCTTCGCCGCCGAAGGCTTCCCGGCGCGGAGATGGGCGGAGTACCTGTCGCTGGGCGAATCGCCGGGGCTCGCCGATCCGGAGGAGTCGTGGCCGTGGGAACAGGTGCTGGTGGAAGCGGCCGTCGTGCGAGGGCAGGATCGCTGGGCGCGGCGGCTGAACGGACTGGAAGCGGCGTGGCGAGGGCGGCTCTCGAGGCTCCTGGAGCGGGATCCGGCACCGGGGGACGTGGATGGCCTGAAACATGACCTGGCCCGGCTTGGTTCCCTCAAAGAGTTTGTGCTGCCCCTGATCGAATCGCTGGCCGGCATGGGGGGACGCGCCCGGTGGGTGGAATGGCTCGATCGGTTGCAGGCTCTGGCGCCCCGCGTGCTCCGCCATCCGGAAAAAGTGCTCGAAGTGCTCAGCGAGCTGGGCCCCCTGGGTGATGCGGGACCGGTCACGCTTCGTGAAGTCCGCGATCTGCTCGAACCCCACTTGACGACCTTCGAAGACGAGCCGGCCGGCGATCCTTACGGCCGGGTGTGGGTTGGCTCCGTCGAGCAAGCGCGCGGGCGCTCGTTTGAAGTCGTGCTGGTGCCCGGCCTGGCGGAGCGCCTTTTCCCGCGGCGGGCCGCCGAAGACGCTTTTCTGTTGGATTCGCTCCGCCAGAGCCTGCGACCGGGCGGCCCGTCCGGGCGGGGAGCGCTCGGGCTGGTCACGGCGGATGATCGGCTCGGCCGGGAACGCTTGCTCCTGCGTCTGGCGATTGGAAGCGCGACGCGCCGTCTGTATCTTTCGTATCCGCGGTTCGAAATCGCTCGAGCGCGGCCGCGTGTGCCCTCCTTCTATGCTCTCGATGTTCAACGGGCTTTGACGGGCCGGCTTCCCAGCCTGGAAGAACTCGAGCGCGATGTCCCCGTGGCCTCTGACGCCGGACTGGCGTGGCCCGCGCCCGCAGATCCGGCGGTGGCCATCGATGCGGCCGAGCACGATCTGGCGGTTCTGGGAGAGTTGCTCCGCCGCCCCGAAGGTCGCGCCCGCGCCGGGCGGGCTCGCTACCTGATGGAGCTTAACCCGCACCTGGCCCGATCCTTGCGGGCTCGCTGGGCGCGATGGAGCCAGACTTGGTCGCGTTACGACGGCCTCTGCGACCCGGGGAAGCAGGCCCGCGAGCTGCTCGCTGCGCATCGCTTGACGGCTCGCCCTTATTCGCCTTCCACTCTGCAAAAGTTCGCCGTCTGCCCCTACCAGTTCTTCCTCTCCGCCATTCACCAGTTCGCGCCGCGCGAGGAATCGGTGCCGCTCGAGCAAATGGATGCGTTGACCCGAGGCCATTTGTTCCACCGCGCGCAAGCCGAGTTGGGAAGAAGTCTTCAGGTTGGGGGGCTGCCGCTCTCGGCGTCCAATCTGGACGCGGCTCTCCAGATGCTGGACCGCGTCCTGGACGGCGAAGACGGCCGGTCGGGGATTGCCGGCGAGTATAAAGAACGTTTGGCCCCCGCGATCGAGCGGGTGTGGAAAAGTGAAGTGGATTCCGTGCGCGCCGATCTTCGCGGTTGGCTGCGATGGCTGGCGGAACACCCGGATGAGGGCGGATGGCTGCCGATCCATTTTGAGCTGGGAATCGGCTTTTCGTCCGCCGAGGGCCGCGATCCCCGAAGCCACCCGGATCCGGTGACGGTGGCCGGCCGTTATCAGTTGCACGGCATCGTGGACGTGGTGGAGCGGCGCCCGCGCGGCCAGGGTCAAGTGGAACTGCGGGTGACCGATTATAAGACCGGCCGCGCCCGCACTGATGAGGGTTTGGTAGTCGGCGGGGGCGAGGTCCTGCAACCGGTATTGTATGCGCTGGCCGTGGAGGCGGCGCTCGGGCAGCCGGTGGTCGAAGCGCGGCTGTTCTTCGCGACCGTGGCCGGGGGATTTAGCGAGCGCGTGGTGAAGCTGGACGAAAGGGCGCGAAGTTTGGGGGTTCAAGTGCTCCAAACCATCGATGCGGCCATCGATCACGGCTTCCTGCCTCCGGCTCCGCGCCCGGGGGCGTGCTCGCGATGCGATTTCCGACTGGTTTGCGGCCCTCACGAAGAGATTCGCGTGACTCGGAAGGATGCGAGCCAGCTCGGCGACCTGCTGAAGTTGCGAAGTTTGCCGTAAGGGGCCGGCGGTCAGTCACGACCCGACGGGTTGACACCATGAGGGAGCCGAGCGACCAGGATCAGCGAAATATCATCCGAAACGCGCTCGACCAGAACCTGCTGGTGGAAGCGGCGGCGGGAACGGGCAAAACGACCGAGCTCGTCCGCCGCATGGTGAACGTCCTGGCGTGCGGCTACGCCCAGACGAATGAGATCGTGGCCGTCACGTTCACGGACAAGGCGGCCGGAGAGCTGAAGCTTCGCCTGCGCGTCGAACTGGAAAAAGAATTTGCCGAGGCGGAGGATGCTACCCGCCGCAGGAACCTGGAGACGGCGCTGGCTCATCTGGAAGAGGCGCATGTCAGCACCATCCATACTTTCTGCGCCGATCTGCTGCGCGAAAGACCCGTGGAAGCCGGCGTGGACCCTGAGTTCGAGCCGCTGGCAGAATCCGAAGCCGAACGGTTACACCGCGAAGCGTTTCATTCATGGCTCGAGGAGACGCTCGAAAATCCGCCCGAAGGCATCCGTCGAGCTTTCGCCCGGCAGCCGCCGGAAGGGGCAGCCGAGCGGCTGGCCCGGGCGGCCTGGACACTCGCCGAGTGGCGCGATTTCGATGCGCCGTGGAGACGGGACCCGTCGTTTGAGCGCGGCGAGGAGATGGATCGGCTGGCCCGCCAGCTCCATGAGTTCTGCGATTTGACGGCCCATCCGCAGAATCCGCGAGATCCCCTCTATCTGGATACCCGGGCCGCGCGGCAGCTGGCCGAGGAGATTCGATTTCGGGAGGCGGTTGGCGACCGGGATGATGACGCTCGCGAGGCGGAATGGGTACGGCTGGCGTTCGACCGCTCGGCCCGGGACTTTCGCCAGCCCCGCCGCGGGCGCGGCGGGGCGTACGCGGCGGGACTGGCTCGCGATGCCGTGCTCTCCGCTCACGGGGCGCTCGTGGCAGCCGTTGAGCGCTTCGCCCACCGCGCTGACGCTGACCTGGCCGCGCGGCTCCAGCAAGAACTGACGGCGGCGGCCGAGCGCTACCAGCAGGCCAAGGTCAGGGCGGGACGGCTCGATTTTCTTGATCTGTTGCTTCGAGCCCGCGATCTCATCCGCGGCCGCGCGGCCGTTCGTGCGGAATGGCAACGCCGGTTCCGGTGCATCTTGGTGGATGAATTCCAGGACACGGATCCGTTGCAGGTTGAGCTGCTGCTTCTGCTGGCTTCGGCGGACCCGGCGGTTGGCGATTGGCGAGCGGTCACACCGGCGCCCGGCAAGCTGTTTTTAGTGGGCGATCCCAAGCAGGGCATTTACCGGTTCCGCCGCGCCGACAGCGCGCTGTATCAGGAAGTGAAAGAGCTTCTCCGCGCCCGGGGCGTCGCGTGTCTGCGGCTGAGCACGAGCTTTCGCGCCACACCCTCCCTTCAGATCGCCATCAACGCCGCCTTCGCGCCCGTGATGACCGGCGATGCCCGCGCCCATCAGCCTGAATACGTCGCGCTGGCTCCGCATCGCGCCGAGCTCGGTGGCCAGCCCACGCTCATCGCGCTGCCGGTTCCCCGACCCTACGGACAGCAGCAACTGGCGGCCAGCGCCATTGAGAAATCGCTGCCGGAGGCGGTCGGGGAGTTTATCCGCTGGCTGCTGGATGAGAGCCGCTGGACCGTCACCGAGCGCGAGCGGCCGAGTGAGCGCCTGCCGCTCAGACCCCGCCACGTCGCTGTGTTGTTTCGGCGGTTTGAGAGCTGGGGGGAAGATGTGACTCGTAGGTATGTGGCCGCCCTCAGCGACCGAAGCATTCCCCACGTGCTCATTGGCGGCAAATCCTTTCACCAGCGGGAAGAGGTTGAGTCCGTGCGCGCCGTGCTCGAAGCCGTGGAATGGCCCGGCGATGAGCTTGCAGTCTTCGCGGCGCTCCGCGGGGCGCTTTTTGCCCTCCCCGACGACGCTTTGCTGGATTACCGCCGCCGTTACCAGCACCTCGATCCGTCCCGCATACCCGAGCAGGCGCTGCCTGAGCAGCATCAGTCCATTGCCGAGGCGCTCGAAATCCTGCGGGCGCTTCATCGCCGGCGCAATCACCGGCCGGCCGCCGAAACCGTTACCGATCTGATCGAAGCAACTCGTGCCTGGGTGGGTCTTGCCCTCCGTCCCTCCGGCGCCCAGGCTTTGAACAACGTCCTTTACGTTGCCGAACTCGCCCGTCAATACGACTCCGCCGGCGGGGCGTCGTTTCGAGGATTTGTCGAACTTCTGAAAGAGGAGGCCGAGCGAGGTGCCGCCGCCGAAGCGCCAATCCTCGGGGAAGGCGCCGACGGTGTGCGACTGATGACGGTCCACAAGGCCAAGGGACTGGAATTTCCGGTGGTGATCCTGGCCGACATCACGGCGAGACTGGCGCGACCGCGCGCCAGCCGCTATCTGGACTGTGATCGCCGTCTCTGCGCCGTCCAGATCGGAGGGTGGTCGCCGATCGAGTTGCTCGAGCACAACGAGGAAGAAGTTGCGCGGGACCGGGCGGAGGGCGTGAGAGTCGCCTACGTGGCGGCAACGCGCGCTCGAGATCTCCTGGTGGTTCCGGCGGTGGGCGACGATCCGTTGGAATTGGGTTGGAGCGCCGTGAATGATTGGTGGGTGAGTCCATTCCATCGCCTGCTCTATCCCCCAGGGCGCCAACGACGCCATCCGACGAAGGCCGTGGGGTGCCCGGACTTTGGCGAAGATACCGTCCTCGACCGCCCCGCTACGTACGGGTCGGTTCCGAGCGTAGTGCCGGGTTTACATAGGTTTCATCCCCTCCGCGGCGGGGAGCCGCCAGCGGACAGTTCGGGCGCCGATGAGGCCAGAATTCATGGCGTCGTATGGTGGGATCCTGCGCTTCTCGACCTCGGAAAGTTGTCCAATGCCGGGCTTCGGCGGCACGACTTGCTGGTGCCGACCGACCCTGAGGCCGTTGATGGTGGTCGTCGGGCCTACGAGGCATGGGTGGCGTCGCGGAACGAAACAGTCGGGGCCGGTGCGGGGCCGAGCCTGTGCGTCCAAACCATGGGACAGTACGCCGGCACGCCGGAGAGCGCGGTATGGCCGAGTCCTGACGATGTCACGTTGGTGAAAGTAGCGCGTGATCTCGATCGCCCGGCGGGGCGCCGCTTCGGATCGCTGGTGCATGCCATACTGGCCGTCGTACCGCTCGATGGCAGGCAGGGCGACATTCGAAACGCGGCCGAGTTGCAGGGGCGGATTCTCGGAGCAACCCGGGAGGAGGTTCGGGCGGCGACGACCGCCGTCACCGCTGCGTTCCGGCATGCGGTTTTGCGCCAGGCACGCGCCGCGGCGCGGCGAGGCCGGTGCCGCCGCGAGACTCCCGTCACCCTGCTCGAGTGGGACGGCACCTTACTTGAAGGCGTTGTTGACCTGGCGTTCGAGCGCAAGGGTGTCTGGGTAGTCGTGGACTTCAAGACGGGCGACGAGATGGCAAATCAGCCGGATCGCTATCGGCGACAGGTGAGCCTTTACGCTCGCGCTATCGCGCTAACCACCGGTCAGGGAGTTTCGGCAATATTGATGCAGATTTAGGCTTACCGATCGGGCGGTGCGTACTTTCCCATCGAGGTTGGGGAGTGCGAAATCGCGGACATCGAACGTCGCTCCGGTTTTGACGGTGCAACCTGCCATGGGATCAAAAGGCGGTTAGCGCACGGGTTCTGCGAGGGTGGTCGCGTGGTCGATGATGCGGGAAGGTTGCTGCAAGCGGTAGAAGTGGTTCAAGGGCAGCCGCCCGGGACCGATCGGATAGGCTTTCTTGATCGATTCCGCGACATAGGCCTTGGCCAGCATGACGGCGTCACGAAGCTGACGGCCTAAGGCCAGATTAGCGGCAATAGCAGAGGAAAACGTACATCCTGTGCCATGAGTATTATCCGGTTTCACGCGCTCACCCACAAAGGTTTCGAGTTCTGTGCCGTCGAAGTACACGTCAATGGCTTTGTCGAGATGCCCTCCGGTCACCACCACCGCCCTGGCTCCCATCTGTATAATTTGTCGCGCCGCTCGCTTCATCTCCTCGACATTCTCAACCTTGGAGTCCGTCAGAGCGCCGGCTTCGTCGAGATTAGGAGTAATGGCCGTCACCCGCGCGAGCATATGCCGGCGAAGGAATTCGAACCCGGCCGCATCCATCAATTGCATTCCACCGGCAGACCGCCAAACGGGATCGAGCACGGCCGGAACATCCGCCTGGGTTTCAAGGATCGTGCAGACGACCTCGGCGTTGGCTCGGTTGGCCAGCATACCAATCTTGATGGCCCTTACCTGTCCGTCAGCCAGAACCGACTCGATAGAATCCTTCACCAGGGAGGGGTCAACTGCGCTCAGCCGACTGACACCTCGCGTGTTCTGCACCGTCAGCGCCGTAATGGCAGCCACACCATAACACCCGTTGGCCGCGAACGTCTTTAGATCAGCGGCAATACCGGCCCCACCGGAAGGATCAAAGCCTGCGATGGTTAGGACAACCGGCGGCCGACCATTTGAAAGATGGTTGATCAAACCCGGCGCAACTCCCCAGCAGGCTTTTTCATCATCTAGCGGAATTATAGAAGTCCGCTCTGCGTTGTCAATGCCGATTTCACGCGGCAGATTCGGCTGCGGCGGGTTCGTCTGGGCTGACCAGAACGTTTTCGTCGAGACCCGCCGGGGCCCTTATTATCCCGCTGCTGCAGCTGTTTTTCGGTATGCTTCGAGGCATTCTTTTGAGCAGAAGTGGAGCGTTTGCCCGCGCCACTCCAGTCGGTGCGACAGCTCGGTGGCCACAAACATGCGGCAGACGGGATCGCGCACCATTTCTCCCCGCACCGTTTGTGGACGGCTTCGTTCCTTCCTCGTCCGAGGGGAGCCGTCAGGCATGTGAAGGGTGGCCGCGCCGAAGAAGTGACGGAGCGTGCCGCCGAGCAGCCGTCCAACAATGAGCACGACGACCAGCTCAAGCAAGTATTCGATCAGACGGCCCATAAAGTGTATCGCAACGAGTGCTGTGAGACGCCTAAAATTCTCTTCCTGCCTTGCCGCGCGCGGCGTCCAACTCTTGCCGGAGGCGGTCCAGGTTGGGATAGTCCGGATTCAATTCGTGGAGCTCGCGCCAAGCCCGCTCCGCCGCCACGAGATCGCGGTGGCTGTCCAAGTTAACCACCACAATGTTATAAAGCGTGGGCTCGTGCCGAGGGTTAACGCGGAGCGATTGACGGAATTCTTCAAGTGCCCGATCGGGGCGCCCCAAATTGAAGTAGCAGGTCCCCAAATCAGTGCGGGCGTTAACATCAGTTGGATCGAGCGCAAGTGCCTTTTGGTACCATTCAGCGGCTTGCCGAAACTGCCGTTGGTCAAACAACCAGTTAGCGAGGTTGACGCGGGGCGCTGGATCCTTCGGGTTTTGCGCCGCCTGATCCTCCCAGAATCGCATCAAGGCTCGCTTGTCAATCGGCGGGTGTCCGGGCGGAAGGGCCACGCCTCCCGCCGTGGTTGCCGAAACTGCGCCGGGCGCGCCGCCGCTGGGCCCTGTCTGATGGACAGCGATTCCCGGCGCCGTCTGATTCATTACCTTCTCAGCGTGATAGACGTAACCGGCCAGGAATCCGATGTTGAGAAACACAATCGCCGTTATGACAGCTTCCTTCTTCACCGACCCGTCCGATGGCTCACTGCTCTCATTCATACTATCGCAGGGAGGCCACCGGATCAATCCCACACGGCCCCTGTACGCCGCCGGGACCGGCGGGGTTATGATGAAGGGCCAGCGGCGGCCGGTGCGGCCGAGTTCGCGAGAAGCGAATCGTTGAAACGCCAAAGAGTATGGAGGGGCTTACCGACGTTCATTTCTGGGAAGACAGATGGTGGCGCGGCGCAAAGCCTAGCCGCTTGCGGCTGTATCGCGACGTCGATTTCGAAATGGTGCGTCTTTTGCGGGACGCCGCCGGTGCGGCGGGCGCTCGGGTCCTAGAAATCGGGGCGGGAAACTCCCGCGTGCTGCCATATCTGGCGAAAAAGTTTGGGTACAGGGTGTTCGGTAACGATTTCTCGTGGCGTGGTTGTGTTTTGCTGCGCGCCAATTTGTCTTTGCAAGGTGCGGAGGGGCTGGTGGTAGCAGAGGACCTTTTTCGCTCCTCACTGCCCTCGGCGGCGTTTGACCTGGTATTTTCGTCGGGGCTGATCGAGCACTTTGATGATCTCGGAGCCATCGTGGCCAAGCACGTCGAGTTTGTCAAGCCCGGAGGCCGCTTAGTGTTGATTGCGCCAAACCTTCAAGGCATCCAGGGTCAGATCACGCGCCGCTTGGCTCCCTCGCTTTGGCAGGTGCATCGGGTGTTTGGCCCCGCCGACTTAGCCGCGGCGCTCGAAGGCCAGGGCCTGCACGGAGTTCGGTCGGGATATCTGGGGTCATTTTTCATTCGCATTCTTCGCGGCGAGGGCTGGACAGAGACAGAGCGCTGGCCTCGCTGGCTCGCGCGCCTTGTCCACGACTCGATGCGGCTCCTAAACGGACTGGTCTCGCTGGGCTTCCGTCTGAGTCCTCTGCGGCCGCACGGACGCATTTTCTCACCCGCTTTCTTTGCGGCGGGGATGAGGCCCGCGCCTGACCCCGAGGCGCGCCCCGGGGTTGGAAAGCCGTCTCTGCGTCAATCTGTCAGCGCAAAATAGAAATGTCCGGTTTTTGGCAATTTAGAAATGTCCTCCTCCAGGGATGATCAGGAGGAGGGATGTGTTTCTGGCTTATAGGTGTTTTGTTCTTGTTTTTATCTTGCTCTTTG
>CADDZC010000083.1 GCA_902812365.1 Acidobacteriota bacterium
GATTCTCCCCACTGGGCCGACCGGGGGCCGCTGCCCGAGGGATTTGATCCGCCCGGAAGTCACCGCTTTCGCCGCCAGCGGAGCCGGCCGCTCCCCCCGGAGGAGCCAGGCTTGCCCTCGGTGCCGAATCCGCCTAAGATGGGGGCATCTGCGCCGCCCAAGTGTTCATGCGCGAGGAGTGGCCCCGGACTATGACCGGCAGCAAGACGGTTTCGCACTATCGCATCCTGGAGAAGCTGGGTGGCGGCGGCATGGGGGTGGTCTATCGCGCCGAGGACACCCGGCTGGGGCGGTTCGTGGCCATCAAGTTTCTGCCCGCTGAATTGGTCCAGAATGCGGAGGCGCTCGAACGCTTTGAGCGGGAGGCCCGCGCCGCCTCCGCCCTCGACCATCCGAACATCTGCACTATCTACGAAATCGGGGAATATGACGGACAGCCGTACATCGTCATGCAGCTTTTGGAAGGCATGACGCTCAAGGAGCGCATCAGCGCCGGCCGGTTGCCGACGAGCGACCTGCTGGAGCTGGCCGTGCAGGTGGCCGACGGGCTGGACGCGGCCCACGAACGAGGGCTGGTGCATCGCGACATCAAGCCGGCCAACATTTTTGTTACCCAGCGCGGCCAAGCCAAGATTCTCGATTTTGGCCTCGTCAAACTGGCTCCCGACCGCCGCCGCGTGGCGGAAGGCGTTGGCGTGTGGAGCGCGCCGACGGTGACGGCGGAAGAACACCTGACCGGCCCGGGAGTCACCATGGGCACGGTCGCCTATATGTCTCCCGAGCAGGCTCGGGGCGAAGAGTTGGATGCGCGCACGGACATCTTCTCGTTCGGAGTCGTGCTCTACGAGATGGCGACAGGCCGCCAGGCTTTTTCCGGCAACACCTCGGCCGTCACCTTTAATGCCATCCTCAGCCTCAACCCGGTCCCGCCCCTGCACCTGAACCCGGAGTTGCCGCCCGAGCTCGGTCCGATTATCGATAAGGCGATTGAGAAAGACCGCGAGCTGCGTTATCAGAGCGCCTCCGAGCTGCGCGCCGATCTGAAGCGTCTCCGGCGGGACACGGAATCCGGCCGGTCGGCGGCGATGGCGGCGTATCCGGCGAGCGACCGTGCCTGGCGGCGCGCGGGGGCGGCGGGGCGGCGCCGCACCCGATGGTTGATCGTTGCGGCTGGGATCGCCGCCGTGGCGGTGGCGGGGTGGGTGCTCAGCCGTCCGCCGGCTCCGCCCATCCTGGTGAGTTCCGCCCAGATCACCAGTGACGGCCGGCCTAAGTCGCCCTCCAATCTTTCGGCGCCCTCTTCGCTGGTCAGCGACGGAGCGCGGCTCTATTTTTCTGAGACGGTGGAGGGCCGGCTGGCGGTGGCGCAGGTGGCGACAGCGGGCGGTGAGACGGCGGTGGTGCTGTCCACCAATCATGACGCCCTGGTATCCGACATCTCGCCCGACCGCTCCGAGCTGCTGATCGTCAGCACCCCGGGCTCCGAGGCGGAAGCTCCGCTGTGGATTCTGCCCACTCCCGTGGGTTCGGCCCACCGCCTGGGCGACACGCTCGGGCATAGCGCTGCCTGGTCGCCGAACGGAACCGACGTCGCCTTTGCGGTGGGCCGGGAATTGCGGGTGATTCGGCTGGGCGAGCCGGAAGCGCGCCGGCTCGCTCAACTGCCCGGCCGCGCATACTGGCTGAGGTGGTCTCCGGACGGGCGGGCCCTGCGCTTCACGCTCGTCGATCCGCGCACGAACGCGACCTCGTTGTGGGAAATCTCCGCGGACGGCACCCATCTTCACGCCCTCCTGCCGGGCTGGAACAATCCTCCCGCAGAATGCTGCGGCAACTGGACGGCGGATGGCCGCTACTTCGTTTTTCAGTCCACCCGCGACGGCCGGACGGACCTCTGGGCCCGGCGCGAGACGGCCGCCTGGTTCCGCCCCCAACCCGCCCCCGCGCGCTTGACGACCGGACCCATGGACTTCTCCGCGCCTCTCCCCAGCCGCGACGGCCGCCGCCTCTTTGCCGTCGGCACCCAGTTGCGCGGCGAGCTGGCGCGCTATGACCCGAAGTCGGGCGCGTTTGTTCCCTACCTCACCGAAATCTCAGGCGACCAGGTGGACTTCTCCCGGGATGGCCAGTGGCTGGCTTACAGCTCCTATCCTGAAGGCACGCTGTGGCGCAGCCGGCTTGACGGCACCCACCGCGTCCAGCTGACCTTTCCCCCCATGAGCGCTTTCCTACCCCGCTGGTCGCCCGACGGCCAACAGTTGGCGTTCGCCGGCAAGGTCCCCGGACAGCCTTGGAAAATTTACGTCGTCTCGGCCGAAGGCGGAAATCCCCATGCCGTGACCACCGGCGAGCACAATGAGGGAGACGTCAGTTGGTCGGACGACGGAAGTCAGCTCCTCTTCGGCTCGATGGGGGGAGGGGTCGGGCCGGAAGCCGGGCAACTGGCCGTCTACCGTCTTGATCTGGCCACCCGGCAGGTGTCCAAGATTCCCGGATCCGAAGGCTTGTATTCGCCGCGCTGGTCGCCGGACGGCCGTTTTATCGTGGCGGCCACGGGCGATTCATCCCGTTTGATGCTGTTTGAATTCGCCACCCGGCAGTGGACGCCGCTCGCGGAGCTGAACGGAGGCGGCTATCCCTGCTGGTCGCACGACAGCCGTTTCGTCTACTTCGCCGGCGGCTCCGTCGACTCGCCGGGCATCTACCGCGCCGGCGTCGCCGACCGCAAGGTGGAGCGCGTGGCCGGCCTGAAAGGCTTGCGGCGGGCCGAAAACGGATTTGGCGCCTGGTCAGGGCTCGCGCCGGATGACTCGCCGCTCATCCTGCGCGACACCGGGACGCAGGAGATTTATGCGCTGGCCTGGCAGGCGCCCTAAATTTTCCGGCGCCGGAGGCGCGGCGGCCATCCACGATGCTCATCCTGGACATCGGCTGCGGCAAGAAAAAACAAGAACCCGCTGCGGTCGGCCTTGATCGCCAGCCTGGCGGCAGCGCCGATCTTCTGGCGGAGCTCAGCCGGTTTCCCTGGCCGGTGCGCGACGATTGCGCCGACCGCGTCTATCTGTCGCACTTCCTCGAGCACCAGCAGGACGCGCTGCGGGTGATGGCCGAGGTGTATCGCGTGGCGAAAGCGGGCGCGGAGGTGATCGTGGTTACGCCGCATTTCAGCTCGCCGGATTCCTACACCGATCCCACCCACCACTTGCACCTCGGCTATCACAGCTTCGACTACTTTGACCGCGACGGCTTCCCGGATTTTGCCTATCATGCCGGCGGATTTCGCATCGTCGAGCGGCGGCTGACGTTCGGCGGCAATCTCCTGCTCGATAACCTCGGCCGCCTGCTGGCCGGGCTCTCCGTGGACTTTTATGAGAAGCACGCGGCGTGGATTTTTCCCGCCCGCAACCTGATCTGCCGACTGGTGGTAGTGAAATGAGGGGGGGCGGCCGGCGCTCGGAAGCCTTCCGTCTTTTAGCGCTGGCTGTCGAGACGCGCCCGGAGGTGATAGAGAGGAATTCCCAGCAGAATCAGGACCAGTCCGATCGAGGATTCGCGCGGTCGGGCCATCAGCGTGTTGGCGACAATGGCCAGGGCCGCCAGCGCGAAGACCACCGGAACCCACGGATAACCGGCGACGCGGTAGGGACGCTCAAGGCTGGGCCGCCTTCGCCGCAGAATGATGACCGCCAGCGCGGCCGCGCCGTAAAATATCCAGCCGCTGAAAATGACGTAAGTGTAAAGCTGCTCGTAGGAGCCGGTCGCCGCCAGCAGCATGGACCATATCCCTTGGATCAAAATCGCCGCCGCCGGCGTCAGGAAGCGCGGATGCACCCGCCCCACCGAACGGAACAACAGGCCGTCCCGCGCCATGGCGAAGTAGGCGCGCGGGCCGGTCAGGATGGTGCCGTTGAGCGCCCCGAAGATCGAGCCGAGGATCAGCGCCGAGACGAAGGTTGCGCCGCGACGGCCGGCCAGCACCCGCATGGCGTCCGCGGCCACTTTCTGGTGTTCGGCGAGGGCGGCGAGCGGCAACACGCGCAGATAAGCGGCGTTGGCCCCCAGGTAGGCCGCCACCACGATCAGCGTGCCCAGGGCGTAGCTGCGCGGCAGCACGCGCCGAGGATTCTTCACTTCGCCGGCGCTGAACGAGAGCATGTGCCAGCCTTCATAAGCCCACAGCACGCCCACCAGCGCGAGGCCGAACGTCGCCAGGGTGGTGTGGGAAGTGGGCGCGGGATGCCGCGCGTCGAGGGGCGTGACGCCGCGCGCCAGCAGGGCCAAGCCCATGATGATGGCGAGGCCCGCCAGCTTGGCCGCCGTGAAGACCGTCTGCACGATCGAACCCGGGCGGACGCCGGTGATGTTCACCGCGGTCAGCACCAGGATAACACCCGCCGCCGCCAGTTTCTGCCCGACGGGGCTCAAAGGCAGGAAGGCCGAGGCGTAGATGCCGAAGGCGACGGCGAGGGTGGCGACCGATCCGGAATGGATCACCAACAACATCCCCCATCCGTACAGGAAAGCGAACAATTTTCCGTAGGCCTCGCGCAGATAAACGTACACGCCGCCGGCCTCGGGGAAGGCGGTGCCGAGCTCGGCCAGGGACAGCGCACCGGCCAGCGACAGAGCTCCGCCGACGATCCATACCAGGAACAGGCTCCGCGCGCTGGCTACTGTCAGGGCCACATTGTGGGGCACCAGAAAGATGCCCGAGCCGATGATCGTCCCGACGACAATCGCCGTCGAGCCGGCGGCGCCGATGGCCCGGGGAAGCGAGGCCGGCGGCTGGGGCGCGGCGGCCGCGACCGCCCGACCGCCGACATCGTGACTCTGACCAAGTGGAGGGTTCATTCCAGGCTCGAGGCCCCGGGTGCTACGCCGGCTATCATAACCCGGGAGCGGCCGGCGCGGCGGAGGATTTGCCGCCGGCGGAGGGCCGGAGCGGCGCCACGATGATTCATCGCGCGGCCCAGATCACCGGATTCGTGCTCGCCGGCGGGGCCAGCCGCCGCATGGGGCGGCCGAAGGCGCTGCTGACGCTGGACGGCGAGACCATGATCGAGCGCCAGATTCGCCGGCTCCGCGCGGTGGCGGGACGCGTGGTGGTGCTCGGGCCGCCGGAACTCCTGCTCCCGCTCGAGGCCGAGATCATCGCCGATGAGATGCCCGGCCGCGGGCCGCTCGGCGCTATCTATACCGGCCTTCTCCACACCCGCACGGAGTACAATCTCTTCCTCGGGTGCGATCTGCCGAACATCACGCCGGCCTTTCTGGCCGCGCTCGCCCGCCGCGCCTTCCAGACGGAAGCCGACGCCACCTGGCCCCGAATCCCCCCGCGCGGCGATCAACCGCTGTGCGCGGTCTACCGGCGGCGCGCGCTTCCGGCGATTCGCGCCGCCCTCGAACGGGGAGAGAACCGGGTGAGGCGGTTGGCCCGGCGGGTGCGCTGCCAGCGGATCGGTTGGCCCGAGCTCAGGCGCGCCGGCTTCGGGCGCCGAATCTTTGATAATATGAATACGCCAGCGGACTACGCGGACGCTCGGCGGCGTTGGGACGCCAGGAAGCCTTGATGACCCACCCCGATCACCAGCCGGACGAAGACGGCCGGCCGTACATTCAATTTGTCCACGTCTTCAAGTCGTTTGACGACCAGCCCGTGCTCATCGACGTCAGCTTCGAGGTGCGGCGCGGCGAAATGCTGGTGGTGCTCGGCAAAAGCGGCGTCGGCAAGAGCGTCACCCTCAAGCACATCATGGGATTTCTCCGCCCCGACGCCGGCGAGGTCTGGGTGGCGGGCCGGGAAGTCTCGCGCCTCGGCGAAGCCGAACTGCTCGAAGTTCGCCGCCGCGTGACGATGGTGTTCCAGTCCGGCGCGCTGTTTGATTCGCTGACCGTCGGCGAAAACGTCGCTTATCCCCTGCGGGAGCGCGCCGAGCACGGCCAGAACCTGACCGAAGAGCAAATCCAGGCGCGGGTGGACGAGCTGCTGGCCCTGGTGGAGCTCGAAAGCCTGCGCGACCTCATGCCCTCTGATTTGAGCACCGGCATGAAGCGGGCCGTCGCCATCGCCCGCGCGCTGGCCGGGGAGCCGGAGGCGATTCTCTACGACGAGCCGACCACCATGGTGGACCCGCTGATGGCCGCCACCATCGGCGATCTGATCCTGAAACTGAAGCGGCGGTCGGGGCTCACGTCCGTTGTCGTCACCCACGACATGAAGCTGGCGAGGAAGCTGGCGGACCGCGTCGTCTTCCTGGTGGAGGGCCGGGTGGCCTTTTTCGGTCCGATTGCCGAGCTCGATTCCGTCCCCGAGCCGACGATCCGGGAGTTTATCGAATTGGATGAAGTCTCGTTCCGCCGCTGAGCAGCCCTTCGGAGCGCGGTGCCGGCCGGTGGCCGGGCGAACGCCTATGACATCCAAGCCCTCGATGACCTTGGACCGCGCTTTGTCGCGCTTCGGCATCGTCTCGCGGAGCGTGGCGCGCGCGGTTATTGCCAGCGGGCGCGTTCGGGTGAACGGCCGCGTGCTGCGCGACCCCGATCACTGGGTGCGGCCCGGCGCCGACGTCATCCACCTGGACGGCGAGCGCGTGAAGCCGGCGCGCAAAGTCTACCGGCTGTTCTACAAACCCAAAGGCGTGGTGACGAGCCGCGGCGATCCGGACGGCCGCCCCACCGTCTATGATTACCTGAGCGATCAGGACCCGTGGCTGTTCCCCGTCGGGCGGCTGGACAAAGACACCTCCGGGCTGCTCCTCCTCACCAATGACACCGAGTTCGCCCACCTCGTCACCAGCCCCGAAGCCGGCATCCCGAAGACGTATCGGGTGAAGGCGAGCGGGCTGCTGAGCGACGCCGTGATGGCCCGCCTACAGGCCGGCGTGGTCATGAAGCGCGGCGATGTGGCCCGGCCCGAAAGCGTCCGGCGCCTGGAAGACCGCGGCCGCTACACCTGGCTGGAGGTGGTGCTGGCGGAGGGCAAGAACCGCGAAATTCGCCGCATGATGGAAGCCGTCGGGTTCAAGGTGCTCAAGCTGGTCAGGACCGGGATCGGCCCGCTGACGCTCGCCGGCCTGCAGGTGGGCCAGTGGCGCGCCTTGACGCCGGCCGAGGTGGCGGCGTTGCGGCGAGCGGGCCGGCGGGCGAACCGCTTCGAACCGCCGCTGCCGTCCGCGAAGCGTCCCCGGCCGCTCCTCCTCAGTTGATCCATCGCCCCTGGTCGTCCCGACGCTCGTGCTTCTGCAGGTAGACGTTGAACTTCCGCTTCAGACGGGCGCGACGCCATTCGCCGTACCGGCGGCGCCAATTGAACGCCAGTCCGTAACCGTGCGCCCGCAGGTAGAGAAATCCGAAGAGCATACCGCCGAGGTGCGCGAGGTGGCTCACGCCGGTGCCCGGCGTCGCCAGCGACAGCCAGAATTCGATCAGGCCGAAAATGAGGGCGAACCACTTGGCCTTAACGGGAACCACGAACCAGAGAAAAACCGTCCGCTCGGGAAACACCATGCCGTAGGCCAGCAACAGCCCGTAGACGGCTCCCGAGTTACCGATGGTCATCGACAGGCTGGCGGGCTCGAGGGCCACGTTGAAGATCGCCGCCCCGATTCCCGTCAGCAGAAAGTAGAAAAGAAACCGGTGGGGACCCCATCGGGCTTCCAAATCGGGGCCGAACATCCAGATGGCGAAGAGGTTGAAAAGGAGATGGAGCCATCCGGCGTGCAGCAGCAGATAGGTCACGGGCTGCCAGACGGCCAGATGATGGGTGACGGCGTAAGGGGTCAAGCCGAAGAGCAGGTAAGGAAGGTCAAAGCCGGCGAATCGTTCGGGCAAGTAGGTGACCAGGAAGACGGCCCCAGTCACGATCAGGATGAGCTTCACCATGCGCGTGAGCGGCGGAAAGAACTGAATTTCGGCTCCGCGATAATAAGCCATCGTCTCCAGCCTAGCACAGCGGGGGATTCGCCGCGAGCCCGGCTGCCGGGCTCGGCCGCGTCTCACGCCTTCGGATGGGTGCGGTCGTAAACATCGATCAGTTGCCGGATCGACACTTGAGTATACTTCTGAGTTGTCGAAAGGCTCGCGTGGCCGAGCATTTCCTGGATAGCGCGCAGATCCGCCCCTTCGGTGAGCAAGTGGGAAGCGAAGGCGTGGCGCAGCGAATGCGGACTGGCCTTGACCGGGGGCCCGAACTGGCGCACGTACTTCTTCACCAGGCGATCGACGGAGCGCGCGCTGAGTCGCCGGCCGCGCAGGTTGAGGAACAGGGCGGGGCCGGCGGCGCGGGCGTCCATCAGGATCTTCTCCCGCACCGGCAGGTAGTCGGCGATGGCCTGCCGGGCTTTTTCGCCGAAAGGCACGATCCTTTCTTTGCGGCCTTTGCCGCGCACCAGCACCAGGCCGTCTCCAAAATTGACGTGGCCGAGGTTGAGACCCACCAGCTCGCTGACCCGCAGGCCGGAGGCGTAAAGCAGCTCGAGGATGGCGCGGTCGCGGCGCAGGGCCCGGAGCCGGCCGGCGGCGGCCTCCCGCGCGGCGGCGGCGACGCGGTCGAGGAAGCTGTTCATCTCCTCCTCGTTCATGATGCGCGGCAGGGTTCGCGAGATCTTGGGCGTTGAGACCTGCAGGGCGGGATTCTCCTTCACGATCTGTTCCCCGCACAGAAATTTAAAAAACGCCCGGAGCGAGGCCAGTTTTCTCGCCACCGAACTCTTCTTTTCTCCCCGATCGATCAAGTCAGCCAGAAATCCCCGGATGCGCACCGGATCGACCGAGCCGACGGCCACCTCCGAGCCGGCCTCGAGCCGGACCAGGTAGTCGCGGAACTGGCGCAGGTCGCTCGCGTAGTTGCGGATCGTGTGCGGCGAAGCGTTCCGCTCGTCGCGCAGATAGCGGGCGTATTGTTCGATCAGCGTGTCCATCAACGGCGGCAGTGTCTGGCCATCAAGCGGTCGTCTCACGACGAGCGGGCCGCAAGGAGCGGCCATCCGGACTCGCCGGCGGGCTGGGCCTCCGGGTGTTCGAGCCACGCGGCGAACTCGCGCAGCGCCTGCTCGCATTGCCGCTCGCGGCGCTGCTGGCGGTCGCGGGCGAGGCTCGCGGGCAGAGAGGACGGCGGCGGCAGCAGGTCGAAGGAAATGTTCGCCGGCTGGTAGCAGGAGGCGTCCGCATGGGTGATGTAGTGAACGAGCGACCCGAGCGCCGTCGCGCGCGGCGGTGGAGCGAAGCTCCGGCCCTGCACCCGGGCCGCCAGAGCGCGTCCGGCGAGCCACCCCGTGGCGATGCACTCGATGTAACCTTCGACTCCGGAAAGCTGGCCGGCAATGAAAACGTCCGGCGCCGGCCGCAGACTCAAATCGGCGGCGAGCAGCCGGGGCGCGTTGAGGTACGTATTGCGGTGAATCTGTCCGTAGCGCAAAAACTCCGCGTTTTCAAGCCCGGGAATCAGGCGCAGAACCCGCTTCTGCGCGGGGAACTTCAGATGATTCTGGAAACCAACGAGGTTGTAACTGGAAAACCGCAGGTTCTCCGGGCGCAGCTGGACGACGGCGTACGGCTGGCGCCCGGTGCGGGGATCGACCAGCCCGACTGGCCTCATCGGGCCGAAGCGCAGCGTATGATACCCGCGCCGAGCCAGCTCTTCGATGGGCAGGCACGATTCGAAATATTTGGCATCCTCAAACGGATGGCGCTCCACTTCTTCCGCTTCTCGGAGCGCCTCGTAAAAGGTCCGGTACTCCGGCTCCGTCAGCGGCGAGTTCAGATAGTCTTCGCCGCCCTGGCCGTAACGGGAGGCGCGAAAGAGGCGCTCCCGGTTGAGCGTCTCGGCATCGACGATGGGGCTGATGGAGTCGTAGAAAGATAGATTTTCGAGGCCGGCCATCTCCTGGAGGCGGGCGGCGAGCGCGCCGGACGTTAAGGGCCCGGTGGCGATCAGGGTTGGCGTTCCCAGGGGAATCTGCTCGAGCTCCTCGCGGCGAACCTCGATCAGCGGATGTTCCTCGATCGCCCGGGTGACGGCTTCGGCAAAGCGCTCGCGGTCCACCGCCAGCGCCGTCCCGGCGGGAACGGCATGAGCGTCCGCCACGCGCAGCAGCAACGAGCCGGCCCGCCGCAGCTCCTCCTTGAGCAGCCACGAAGCGGATCGGCGCCGGTTCGATTTCAGCGAATTGCTGCAGACCAGTTCTGCCAGTTGGGCTGTCCGATGCGCCGGAGTCGGCCGGGCGGGGCGCATCTCATAGAGAATCACCCGCACTCCCGATTCGGCCAACTGCCAGGCCGCCTCGCTGCCGGCCAGACCGCCTCCTGCAACGATGACCGCTTCCATAAGTCACTCCACCCGGCGCCGGCGGCCGCTCACTGGCCCAAGTACTTCTCTTCGGCTGCCTTGGCCCGGCGCGCGCGATCGATCCTCTTGCGGAGCACTTCGATCGTCGGATCGATGGCCAGCGGGCCTTCGTAAACGAGAATCGCCCGATCGTACTCGCCCCGCTCGAACAGCCGATCGCCCTCCTCGATCACCCGCTGAATCTCGGCGCTCGCCACGCGCGGCTTCACGGGAGCCGTCCGCCGGGCGAGCTCCGCCCGCGGGCTCGATGGGAGCGAACCCGGCAGCGCCGGACGCCTCGACGGCGCTGGCGAAGCTGAGGCCTCCGCCGGGCCAGATGGCCCGGCCTGCGGCTCCACTAGCTCGCGCGAGGCCACCTCGGGAGCCACCGCGGCTGGCCCGGAGGAGGCGGCCGGCCAGCTCGAGTCAGACGGCGCGGGGAGCGGGATGTCGGAGGGCGCGGCGGTTTGTGCGCCCGCGGCCCCGGCCGGTTCGGAGCTCGGCGCGGCGGGCGAGAAAGCCGGCGTGCTTTCGGAAGCTGCCGCGCGAGCTGCGTTGAAACTCTTCAAGGATTCCAGGCGGTGACCCAGCTCGGCCCGGAGCTCGCCCACCATCTGGGGCCGATACAGGCTGAACGCCCACCAGCCGCCGCCACCGAGCGCCATGATCGCCGCCACCGCCACCGCCCACCATGCTTGGCTGCTTCGCTTCGGCGGCGGCGCGGAGCGGAACAGCACGGAGTGAATCGGTACCCGCTCGATCTTCATCTCCGAGACGGTGCGTGGCGAGGCAACCACGAGCGGCGGCCGTTGAGCGTCCGCCGGCGCCACGGCTGCCGGCGCGGGCTCGACCGCCGGCGCCGCCTCAACCTGCTCGCGAGCGGGAGCCGCAGCCTCACCC
>CADDZC010000084.1 GCA_902812365.1 Acidobacteriota bacterium
GGAGGGGGCGGCGAAGGCGGAGGGGTGGGACTCTCCTCGCCGGCGAGGGCGCGGAAATGCTGCCGCACCTTCTCGGCAACGTCCTCCTCGATGGCGCTCGAATGCGACCGCTTGTCGGTGATGCCGAGCTCGGGCAGGTAGTCAAGGACGGCCTTGCTCTTCACCTCCAGCTCGCGCGCCAAGTCATTGATACGCACCTTGCTCATCGATTCGCCTGCTTCCTTTCCTCAGCCTCGAGGCCGCCCGAGCCGAGCGCCAAGGCGGCGCCCGCGTCCGGCAATCAGCGCTTTGTTCACATTCGGCCTCGGCTCGCAGCCAACCTCGCCCTCCGAGGCTCCGAGCGTCAGACTTTCACAACCGTTGCCACCTGCCCCGCGCAAACGTCATGCCGGCTCGGAAGGACCGGGCGGCGGCTCGGAGCCGTCTCCGGCAGGCTCCGCGGCGGGAGCCGCGCCGGATTCCGGGGTCGCGGGCGCCACTTCCTCCGCCGGGGCCGCCTCGGCCGCCGCCAGCACCGGGGCCTCCGCGCTCGCCTCCGGCTCGGCCGGAGCCTGGTCGCGCTCGAAGTAATCGGTCACCACCGTGCGGATGCGCTCCACCGTCTTCTCGCCGATGCCGGGGATCTGCGTCAAGTCGGCGGGAGTCATGCGAGCCAGCTGCTCGACGGTCTCGATGCCATGCTCGCGCAGCTTCTGAAGAGTCTTCTCGCCGAGGCCCTTCAATTCGGTGATCGCCGCCCCCCGCCGCGCCATGGCGGCCATTTGCGACTCGATTTCCTGCCGTTTCTCTTCCTCGCTCTTGATATCGATATGCCAGCCAAGCAGCTTGGCCGCCAGGCGGACGTTTTGACCCTTTTTGCCGATGGCCAGAGACAATTGGCTGTCCTCGACGATGACCTCGAGCTGTTTTTCTTCCGCATCCAGGATCGAGACGTGATTGATCTTGGCGGGGCTCAAGGCGTTGGCGGCAAACACCAGCGGGTCCTCATTAAACTCGATGATGTCGATCTTTTCCCCGCGCAACTCGCGGATGATCGATTGCACCCGCATCCCCTTCATCCCCACGCAGGCACCGACGCAGTCCACGTCCGGGTCCTTCGAGAACACGGCCACCTTGGTGCGCTCGCCGGCCTCGCGGGCAATCGCCCGAATCACCACCGTCCCGTCGTAGATTTCCGGAACCTCCATCTCAAACAGGCGCTGCACCAGCATGGCGTCAGCGCGCGACACGATCACTTGGGGGCCGCGCGCCGCGCGGTCGACCATGGTAATGACGGCCCGCAGGCGGTCGCCGATCTGGTAGGTTTCCAGCCGCGACTGCTCCTTGCGCGGCATGCGGCCCTCCGTGCGCCCCAGATCCACGATCACGTCGGGGCCTTCGGTGCGCTTCACGGTGCAGTTGACCAGCTCGCCAACCCGCTGGCTGTACTCGGCGTAGACCGTGTCGCGCTCCGCCTCCCGCACTTTCTGGAAGATCACCTGCTTCACGGTCTGGGCGGAAATCCGGCTGGCCAAGACGTCGTCGGTGGCGCGCGGAATCCGTACTTCGCCCTCCAGACTGACCTCGGGATCGTATCGGCGGGCTTCCTCGAGAGTGATTTCGTGGTCGGGGTCGGTCACCGTTTCCACGACCTTCTTCACGGCAAACACTTCCACGGCCCCTGTCTCTTTGTTCAAGCGAGCCTGCAAATCCTCGGCGCTTTTGCTCCGCTTTCGCGCCGCCACCACCATGGCGTCTTCCACCGCCGAGATGATGATTTGGGGGTCAATGCCCTTCTCGCGGCTCAACTGATCGATCGTTTGATAAAGAAGGCTTGTCGTCATACCACCTCAAACTTCCCGGGCTGCCGGCGGGCGATGACCCCCGGCTCCAGTCCCTTCCGCCACGCCGGCCCTGGGCTCTACTCGAATGACCGTTCCACCACCAACTTGGCTTTCGAGATGTTGGCCAGCTCCAGCTCTTTCAAGCCGGCGGCCCCCAAGTCGATCTTAACGCGGCCGTCTTCGTATCCCGCCAGGCGTCCCTCAAAAACTCTCTGGGCGCCGATCGGCTCGCGCAGCACTAGGCGGGCGCGCCGCCCGGCGAAGTGCTCGAACTCGCGCGGCCGGGTCAGTTCACGGTCAAGGCCCGGCGAGGAGACCTCCAGCGTGTAACGGGTCGGGAACGGGTCTTCAACGTCCAGGATGGCGCCGATCTGTTCGCTCACCAACTGGCAGTCGGCATGCGAAACGCCCCCGGCCTTGTCAATGTAAATCCTCAGCAGCGGATTCGACCGCCCGCCTTTCAGCTCCACGTCCACCAAAAACAGCCCCTCGGAGCTCACCACGCGCTCGGCGATCGAGCGAATCTTATCCAGGTCAACGCCCATCTCTCCTCGGTCCTTCCTGCCTCCGAGCCCGCACCCCACGGCCTTGGCCCGGCAGCCAGGTCCAGCAGGCCAAGTTGGTTGGGTGAGGTTCGCTCCAACAAAAAAGTGGGCTTTCGCCCACTCCCAGCTTCGCCATACAAAGTATAACGCTTCTGGAAGCCTTAACGCAAGTGTACTTATCCGAAACGATGGCCGGCGCTCCTCGTCCGGGGTTTCCGCGGCAACCCCAGCCAGGAGAGAAGGCGCGGCGAGGAAATCCTGACCAGCAACTCTCGGCAGCTCCGCCTCGGCTTGAGAAGCGCCAGCCTTCACCGCGACGAGTCCCCCCGTTGACCGCCGGAGCATTTCCCTGTAGACTCTAGTCCTCGATCCGTTCTTTGAAATGTCCGTTTCCGCGGTGGTTCCGACGCTGGGTCGGAAACAAAAGGAAAGGCCGTGCAAATCGGCCGCGGTCCCGCCACTGTGATCGGCGAGCTGGATTCTCCCAGGCCCCCGAGGCGGCCACTGTGTCGAGCGAACGACATGGGAAGGCTGAGAGTCAGCGATGACCCGAGAGCCAGGAAGCCTGCCCGGAAGCAAACTCTAACCCCAACTCTTCGATGGAAAGAGTCTGAGGACGCAGGATGGCCTCCGACGCGAGTTCGAAAGTGGGAGGCCATTTTCGTTTCGGGGTGACCCGCCAAGACTCTTATCGAAGAGGTGCCGCGCCGGCGCCACGGGTGCCAGGAAGCCGCCCAGCGCGCGCCGGGCGGAGGCTCCGCCGGAAGAGCGGAGAAAGGAGTCTGGAAGTGCGGTTCACCCACAGTGCAGTCGGCTCGACTCTTGCTGACCTGTTGGCTCGCCGGCCGGGCCCGCCCCGAATCGGCGCCAGTCTTCATCCCTTCCCGCGGCCTGCGGCATGGGCGATGCTGCTTCTACTCGCGGCTGCTCCGATCGAAGGCGCGATTCTGCAAGGCCGGGCGGTCGACCCGAGCGGGCAGCCGGTTCCTCACGCCCAGATCAGCCTGGTGACACCGCTCAAAAGCGCCGAACACCAGCAGACGGATCCGGAGGGTCGCTTTGCGTTCGCCGGCCTGACGCCGGGAACGTACACGCTGTTCGCCAAGGGCCCCGGACTGGCCAGCGAGCCGGTGCAGATTGATGTGCGCGCGGGGAGCCCGCGCACCGTGGAGCTCCACCTGAAGCTCAGCGCGCTCGAAGAGCACGTGGTCGTTTCCGCCCAGATGGGGGCGGCCCTGGCCACCGAAACCGGGGCGCCGGTCACCGTTCTGACCCGTCAAGAGATGGAAGCTCAGGGCCAACAACTGGTGCTCGACGCCTTGCGGCAAGTGCCCGGGGTGGCGGTGAGCCAGACGGGGCGTTACGGCGGCGTCACCGGCGTTTTCATCCGCGGCGGCAACTCCAACTACAACCTGGTCATGGTGAATGGAATTCAGCTCAACCAATTCGGCGGCGACTTCGACTTCGCCCCCTTGACCGTGGACGGCATTGAGCGCGTCGAAGTGATTCGCTCGCCCGAAAGCGCCCTCTATGGCTCCAACGCCGTCGCCGGCGTCATCAATATCGTCACCCCAAGGGGAGAAGGCCCGCCCCGTTTTTCCCTATCCGAGGAACTGGGCAGCTTTAATACTTGGCGGATTGCGACCGGGGCCAGTGGCCGCTCCCACGGCCTCAGTTGGTCGGCTGGCGTCAATCGACTCGATTCGGGCGGCGTCGTGACCAACGACGATTACCGCGACCAGACGGCCATGCTGGACCTCAGCTTCCCGCCGCGCGGCCGCAGCCAGGCTGACCTGCATTTTTACGGCAACGCCAACGATGCCGGCGCTCCGGGCCCTTACGGCAGCGACCCGGACCACCTTTTCACCGGCCTGGACACCGTCTCGCGCGACAAGCAAAACCTCTTTGGCTATGGAGGCAGCTTTACCCGCCAACTCTCCTCCCGCTTTCAGCAAGTCGTCACCGCCACGCTGGCCACCAACGACTACTATTTTCGTTCCCCTTTCGGGGATTCGTTCTCCAATAACCTTCGCAGCGTCGCCAACACGCGCAGCGAGGTACTGATTTCGAACAGCGACTTTCTGGTGGCCGGTTTCGAATACAACCGCGAGCAGATCAGAAATGCCTTCATTACCGATGCCAGCAACAAGCCGTTCACGCTGCCGCGAACGAGTCTCGCCTATTTTGCCGAAAACCGCTGGAACCCTTCCCCCCGCCTCTTTCTGACGACCGGCCTGCGCGCGGACAATATCCGCACCGCCGCCCTGCCGCCTCGCGGCGGAGGAGGGCCCAGCGAGCCCTTGCCCTCCAGCTCCATCCTGAAGATCAATCCGCGCTTGGCGGCGGCCTACCTTCTGCGTCAGCAAGCCGGAGGGAGTCTGGGCGCGACGCGGCTTCACTCCAGCTTCGGAACCGGCATTCGCGCCCCGGACGGCTTCGAGCTGGCCTTTACCGACAACCCTCACCTCAAGCCGGAGAAGAGTGTGAGCTGGGACGCCGGCCTCGAGCAACGATTTCTGGGCGATCGCGCGCTGGTTGACGCCACCTATTTCTACGACCGGTTCGAAGACCAGATCGTGACTCTGGGCGGTTCTCTGACCCACCTCAGTTCTTTTATCTCCGATAACCTGGGAAATTCGCGCGCTCGCGGCGTGGAGGTCTCGGCGCGGCTTCAACCGGCGCGCTCGCTCAGCGTTTCCGGCGCCTACACCTTGCTCGACACCGCCATCTTGTCGCTCAACGGGGCCTCCCTGGTGCCGCCGCCGTTCCGCATCGGCCAGGAATTGCTCCGCCGGCCTCACGATTCCGCTTCTTACAGCGTGACGTGGCGGCGCGGCCGCTGGCTGCTGGAGACGGATGCATACGTCCGGGGCAGTGTGCTCGACCTCGAGCCCAACTATGGAACCTTCGCCTGCAGCCTCGGCCTGCCTTGCCTTTTTTCGAACCCGGGGTACCTTCGGGAGAATGCCGGATTCAGCTACCGCTTCCTTCGCGGCCTGGAAGTCTACGGCCGATTCAACAACCTGTTCAACCGCCGGTACGAGGAGGCGTTGGGCTTCCCGGCTCTCCGCTTCAACTTCTTCGCCGGCATGCGGTTCCACTTCCCGCCGGAATGAGGGCGGCATAGTCGAAAAAGGGGCTTATCCCTGACCTTGGGGAGGCGGGCGCCCGTCTGTCCTCCGGTCGCTAGGGCTGGCCCGGGATCGGCAATTCCGACATTTGTTCAACCTCTTGCATGGCCGCACTCAGGTCCTCACGCTCGAGAGCAGTTAGAAGGAAATGGCGGGCACTGCGCGCCGCTTGGTCGCGAGAGGAAGTCGGTTGCTCCAGCGCCCGGTGGAGGCCGGAGCGGCCGCCGGTCCGGTAAGCCTCGAACAACACCCGATAGGCGTTGCGAAGCGCCGGGCGCTGCCGCGCCAGCCAGCGGGACATTTCCTGGCGCTCCGTGCCCGCCTGGGTTCCGTCGGTAAATTCCACGTAAGCCACCTCACCGACGGCCTGGCTGACAGACTGGCCCGGGTCAGCGCCGATGGGTCCGAAAGTATCGTCGACTTGTTCATGAGGAGCCACCGGGGTTTGCCCCCACCGGTCAATGATGGTGTGGGCGACCGGTCCGGGATTTCCGCCAAAGTAAAATTGCCAGCGCACAACGAGGGCGCGCACGGGGATTTGGCCAGCGTTCTCCACATAGTAGCGCAGGCTGTTCAGACCCACAGGCGACGGCTCCGCCTGTGTCACGACGACCCGCAGCGGAACGTCAGAGGGCACCGAAACCTGCGGAGACGACTGCCGCTCGCCAGCGTTGCCGCGGTAAGAGGCCAGAATCAGGGTGCCATCCCGGCGGCCCCCCATCGCTGCTTGGGCCGGGCCCAGCTGGCATGTGAACGAGCATGGAAAGATCTTGGCCTTGCAGACGCGACCCGTCTGGTCACACCAAGTGCAAGAGGCACAGTACGTGCAATCGCCTGCCTCGGCGCCACAGCAGCTACACGTTGGAGTGTCTGTACACTGAATGATGTTGTACGCCCCGCCGCACGACTCGCAGTCTAGGTAGGTTTTTCGCAGTCTCCCCGGGCCACAATCGCCGTCAGGGCCCAAATCACCACGATCCCAAGGGATACCCGGAAGGGCTTCATGGCGCACCTCCATGGGTGAAGTTAAATTCTGCGCACAATCATGGCCGTCAACGCGGCAACCGAAGGGCGGCTCGCTTTGGGCTCGAAATTCGATTCCACGCCGGGGCCTGGCTGAAGCCTGGAATAGCGTGGGGTTAGGATCGTCCTCACCGAGGCGGCAAGACGGGGGGCTGAAGCGGAGGAATCAGTGCGTAAGCGGGGCGCGTTTCATACTCGCGCAGATATTGCCGGTGCCGATTATCATCGGGAAAATGTTGGCCGCGCGGGTACGGGTAGCCCGACATGCGGTAGAAGGGTAAAGGGTCCGAGGTCCGGAAGTCGGCGGTGTTGGGTTCGCCGTCCTTGGCGTATCCGCGAGCGTAGAGAAAGTAATCGCGTTTCCAACCGGGCTGGAGCGGCGGCAAACCTCGAGTGCCGAACCGCACCGTCATCTCGTCTCCGGCGGCCATCACCACGAGCCGGTCATCCGCTTCGGTCACCAGATTGCTCACTGACCCGTAGCGAGTGTATCGGCCCGCGAAGGGGTTCCAGGGCGCGACCGTCATCCGGTGGGCGTACTCGAAACGATCCGGCTTTAGATGGCGAGGGTCGCTGACCGGGATCGAGAAGCCGCGGTAGTGCAGGTCGGCCGCAGTGAGGGGCAATTCGCGCGGCGTCAGCCGGGCCGCGCGGGCGCTTTCATCGGCCGGCGTGGATAACGGAAGCTCCCCCTCGAGGGGCATCGGAATGACCGTGTCGCGGGTGGAAAAAAAGACTTGATCCCAGTAGACACAGAGGTTGGTCACGATGCGCAGGTGATGGTCCGGCGAGAGAAACTTGCCGGTCAAATCGACGCGCATGGTGCGGTCGGTGCCGCTCGGCAGGCCCATGTCGGCGATCGCCGTCACCCAGTGGCCGGCCGCGTCGCGGACTTCAAGATAGGGCGGGATCATCCGCCGGCGGCGGGACGTCATCAGGGCCCGCGCCGCGTTGGAGTCCGTCCAGAGAACCCAGCCGGTGAGGTAAAGCGCCGGATGGGGTCCGAGCGGCGTGTGGCCCAAGTCAAGGGTCAAGGAGTGAAGTTGGGCGAGGCCGAGAATCCGGTCGCGTCGAAAGCCGGCCGGAGAGCGCCCGTCCGCGGCGCGGAGCAGGGGCAATACATCATGACCTTGGTCGTCCACCGCGCTGACCGGAAGATGCCGGTCATGCACGGCGTAAAGCGCGAGAGGCGCCGGGGAGGAGGAATAAATCTCGTTGGCGTAAATCTTGTCGGCCGCCGGATGATCGAGAGCGAACAGGCGCAACTGGTCCACGTAATCGGTCTCCCGCATCTCGTCGGTGATCTGGAAGGTCAGAGCTCCA
The DNA here is from genome assembly GCA_902812365.1 of Acidobacteriota bacterium. Classification (GTDB taxonomy): domain Bacteria; phylum Acidobacteriota; class Terriglobia; order UBA7540; family UBA7540; genus CADDZC01. The sequence continues at coordinate 7,846 of CADDZC010000084.1, forward strand.
TTTTGGGCGCGCAGGCGGTCTCCCAGGCGAACCAGTTGGTCGGGATGGGGCCGGAGGCGGCTTCCGTCCGGCGCGAGCTCGCCCAACGGGGCCGTACCGAGGATATCGGTGAAGAACGTGTAGCCGTGGCCGTTCCACACGTAGAGCAGCGGGCACGAACTCGCCAGCCGTTCCGACTCGCGCACGGCGAGGACGTGTTTGGCGGGGACGCCAATCGAATTCTGCACCACCAGGTTGGGCCAGGTGACCCGCACCACATCCAGACGCGTGACGTCTCCCGTAAACACCCGCACGGGGCCGCCCGTGGCCATGACCTTGTCATAAAAATTGCCCGCCTTCAACTCTACAATCGTGCCCACTCCGGCCTTGTTGCTCTTGTAACCGTCCAGCTTCACTTCCACCCAGTTCCACGGTGGCCCCTGTTTCTCCAGCACCGCCAAGCGGCCGCCCGGTCGTAGGCCGAGCAGGTCGAGTTGACCGGGATCCGCCAGCCAGGCGGGCTCGAGAAAATCCCACGGCCCGCCGCCCGGAACACTGAGGGGCGCCGGGCGGAATTGGCCCGCGCGATTGGCGATGAAGTGCAGCGTGCCCGACTCATCGGCGACGAGCAGATCGCTAAATCCGTCCCCGTTCAAATCGGCGGCGGTGCCGCGCCACGCGGCCGGCGACTTCGGCGGGGAAACGGGCGGCAGGTGCTCGATCGGGGTAAACCGGGCCTCACCCCGATTCAGCAGAATTTCATAGCCCGAACGTGTCCACAAGGCGAGATCAAAACGGCCGTCGTGATCGAAATCCGCCGCCTGGGCGTTCAGCACGACCGCTTGGTTCAGCGCCTTTCCCGCCCTCGCCGTCGCGTCTTCGAACTTGTCTTCACCGCGGTTCAAGTAGAGCCGCGGAGGGCCGTCGTCTCGGAACAGGAGCAGATCGGCGTAGCCGCTGTTTGTGAAGTCGGTAAACAAGGCCCCCCGCATCCTGCCCCTTGCGGAGCCCAGTCCCGCCGCTCGCGTCAGATCGGTGAAGGTACCGTCCGCGTTGTTGCGGTAGAAGTGGCTCTCGGCGGGCGGCAGGGCCTCCAGGGAGGGCGGGGCCGAGCCGCCTTCGAGCGCCGCCCGCGTGTAATCAGTGACGAGGAGATCGAGGAATCCATCAGCGTCGGCGTCAAATAGCACGACGCCGGTCGCCACCTCCGCCGTGCCCGCCGTCGCCGCGCGGCGGAGCCCAGCCTTCACGGTTTCATCGGTGAAGGTCCCGTTGCCGTTATTGTGATACAGCGTGACGCCGTTCACCCCCGCCACAAAGAGGCTGGGATGGCCGCTATTGTCATAATCGGCGAAGGCAGCAGACAGGCTGGCCCCCGGATGGCCGAGGCCGGCCTCCTGCGTCACGTCGGAAAACGTGCCGTCGCCGTTGTTGTGCAGCAACCGGTTCGATCCCGCGGGATCGACCACGTAAAGATCCGGGCGGCCATCGCCATCGTAATCCCCCACGGCCACGGAGGGAGGGGCGATCTCGGCCGCCAGCCGATGCGCGGAATCCCGCGCAGCTCCGTCCGCCGGCGGAGGCGTGACCTTCAACCGGGCCGTGATGTCGGCGAAGCTTGGCGCCTCACGCTGGCTGGGCGAAGCCGAGGGCGTGGCCGGGGCGACCGGCACCACGATGGACCCGTACTTGCCCGCCTCGAGGGCCGGGTTCATGACGGAGATATTGGGCACCTTGTCCTTGAACGTCTCGTGAATCTTCAAATACTTCTGGGCGGCCGCCGGCTGGTGGAGGCGGTTCATAATGGTGAAGGCATGAAACAGGGCGGCGACGTAAAAATTCTGGCCGCGACCAAAACCCATATCGATAACGCGCTGTTCGGCTTGCATGGCCTGATCCAGCTTGCGCTCCGCAAAATAAACAGCGCCCAGGTTAAACCAAGTCGCGGGATCATCAGGGTCGGCCTTGATGACGCGCTCGAGCGCCGCCTCGGCGTCCGGGTATCGAAGCTCGCGCTTGTAGACGATCCCGAGGTTGTAGTCGGCGGCCACCAGGTGCGGATCCATTTGCCGGGCGGTGGTCAGCTCGCCGAGCGCCTGATCGAGCTCGTTGGCTTGCATCAGGGACATGCCGAGGTCCAAATGGTCGGTCGCCAGAGCATGGGGGGAAGCCACCACTTGGCGAAATTCGGCGATCGCTTCCAGGTATTTTCCCTGCTCGTAATAGGCCTTGCCGAGGTTGCGGTGAGTCTGAAGCGACGCCGCCAGCGCCGGCGCGCCCGGCCGTCGAGCCGCGACCGCCTTCCAGGCCGGCCGTGTCGCCACCAACGCGGCGGCGCCCGCGACCGCCAAGCATGCCGCTCCCACCCG
>CADDZC010000085.1 GCA_902812365.1 Acidobacteriota bacterium
TAGATAATAGGGATTGCGTGTGGCTGGCTTTCCCGTCATCGGATCATTCACCTTCAACCATCGCCCAATGCAATACGTCTTCCAGACGTAATCGTCAAAGTTCAGCATGTTTGCAGGTCCGTGCAGAGCCGCAACGATTTTGATTTGGTGGGCCGGAATCGCAAAACCAAAATGCAGCCCGTTTAGTGAATTCTTGATGTTGTTCAGGAATTTTCCCCCGCCGATCTGGGTTTCGTCATAGACCTGCTTCACATGCGCCGGCGTTTTCAGTAGGCGGTTGAAGGCGGCGAGGTCCCAATCGTTGCTGAAATAAACAAGCTGGCCGTCACTGGGCGACCCCATGGCGCTCAAGCTGGCAAGGCCTAGCGTGGCATTTCGGGCGAACACCCTGCGATTCATCTGAACCATCGCGATCTCCTTAACGTCAGTCCGTGACGATCTCAGATCTGGTGAAAGACACGCGAACATTTGCCGCTCCGTACACTCTAAACCCGCGCCCGTCAAACTCCTACGATGTTAAACACGTAATCGTGGCCTCGTCCGGCCTTTGGTTCCAAAACGGCCCAAGCACGATGAGCGCGGCCGAAACTCCATGACCACCTTAGCCTCGACGATGTTCAACGGAGAATTGGCGGCCCCAGCAACGGGCTATCGGTTGCTTCCCCTGATCTCGCTCACCGGCAAGGCGATCACCCACCCGTAAATGTTGGAGACATAAAGCGTCCCACCCACGATGACGGGCGAAGACGGGCCGAAAGCGCCTCCGATATGCTTCACATTGAGTATTTTGCCGTCTGAGGTTCGGATGGCCGCGATATCCCCTGCGCGGTAAGGAACATAGGCTACACCGTCCTTGACCGCAGCGCCGGTGCGAATCTGACTGCCCAAGTGCACTCTCCAAAGCTCCCGACCGCTTTTCAGGTCGAATGCGTAATAGTTCCCTGTCACCGGGCTGCCTTCATAAACTACACCTCCCGTGATCATGGGCGTAACGGTTTTCATTGCCGGGGGCGTGGGGCCATTGCCCAGGCGATGCTGCCACACAATTTTTCCCGTGCGAGCATCCATTGCAAGGATGACGTTTGCCACAGGAGCCTTCGGATCGCCGGATTGCACCGTCGCCTCCTGTACGACCGTGCCATCGGCGAAGGCCGGCGTGCAGTCCCCCATTCCGGTGGCCACAAGATGGGGAAGAGAAAGCTTCCACACGATTCTTCCTGTTTTTTGGTCCAAAGCGTAAAAGTAGTTTGGATAGGTTCCGCCCAGAAATATTAGCCCCACGCCGGCCACCGGAGAAGACATGCTAACGAAGGATTGAATATCAGATTTCCAGACCAGCTTACCGGTCCGGGAGTCTAATTTATACACGTGTCCATCGCCGGTCCCGACAGAGAGGAAACCATCCACATCCACCGGCGTGGGCATCACTTCACCGGGTGTATGGTACGCCCATAATTCCTTGCCCGTTTTGCGGTCCAATGCATAGATCGTGTTCAAGCCTGGCCCACGAGTAACCCGCTTTCCCTCCACGTAAAGCATCGTGTTCGCGTAGTTAAAATAGGCGTTGCCCGTCGATACGAAAACCCGATCACCCTCCACGAGCGGGTTGCTCATGTTCATGTTCCAGCCGTAAGGTGCCCAAATTAGCGCCCCGGTGACCGCATTGAGTGCATATGTGTACCCGTTGTCATCGCCCGCGTAGATTATTCCCTGGACCGCCGAAACGCCCACAGGTATGCCAATCGTATACGCGGTCGTCTTAAAATCATCCCCAAGGGGCGGGCCGTCCAGCGGTATGGCTCCCGCGCCTGGAAAAGCCCAATGAACACCTGCCTCCAAAGCGGATGGAGCATTGTCTGCTAAAGAAAACACGCCATTACGGCCTGGGTTCGAGCCGTAGGTCGTCCAGACGTTGGGGAAATACCTGGCCAAACTGGCTGCCGGAAGATTTTCAGGAAAGTACTGGTTAGGAAACTCTTGGGCCACGACGCTGCTTAAATGCAACTGCCCGGCGATCGAATGCGATGTCAGCCCCCGAGCGATAACCAGTGCCACGGAGGTAAGGGCTGCAGCTTTCAAGGCTCGCCTAGCGCCTTTTACGCGCTTGTATGTTTCTGATCCTTGGATTCTCATCGAGATCACCGTTTCCTCCTTCTTATGCACGGGCGCAACGTAAAATGCATTCCGTCGCCAAAGGTAACAAAGTATCTTGCAGGGTGTGGGTTCGGCTGGTTCTCCCGGAAATTGCAAGAGCCTGGGCCGTTGGCACGTGCGTCCAGCAAATACAACCCGCTCCAGATTCGGAAAGTACCGGGGAAAAATCTCGTCGGATTAACGTTATTGAACATGTGCCCCTGCTGGACTACTCCAACCCGGAGTACTCACCGGCGGCTGCATGGCCTAGAACATGAAAGAGGGCTGGCAAGCCGTGTCTGCCGGGAAGCAGTCCAAAGCGCTTTCGGGCGGAGGCCTCAATTTCTGGGGTGGGGGTCGGCGCCCAAAGGACTGAATAGGCCTTATCGATATGGGCAGCCTCGTGGATGCAATTGATAAAGATCAGGCCGCCTGGTTCGATACTGGCCTTGACTTCATCGCCGGTTGTGCCGCGTTCGGCACACGGTTCAGCCGCATGAGCCGTGAGACAAATCGGTTTCATCTATCATTTTAGTCGGGAGCATGAGCCACGGCATCAAAAAAGCGGACGTGCGGCTTCCAGTTGAGCGGTTCCCCAAAAGCCGCCCTCGGCGGTGAAAGGAGATTTTGCACTGCAAGCCGCTTCTCATCACCCTATCATGCCGCGGAAGCCGCTGAGCACAGCGTTGCCCAAGTCGCGAACCAGTCGGCCGAAATCGTAGGTTTTCAGGATCACGTGGACACTTCTCGGAACGAAACAGCGCGAGCTTCCTGCGATCGAGCCCACTCCGGCCGGGACGGGCAGGAACTACCGCTTCCGGGCTGGTAAGCACCTGCTCCGCCTCAATGCGCGGAACCTCATGATCTCTCCGGTTCTTCAGTGCGTGAGACGACCAGCGAAAAGGCTCCAAACGCTTGCTCCGGTATCGTTCGCGAACGGAGTTCATCCTGAACTAGCGGATTCGAGCTGTGCTTGCTGTAGCACGGAACCCGCTCACCATAAGTGATGTCCGTTGCCGCTCCGGCCCAGCAAATAATAATCTGGCCGAGATACTTTGACGAGGACGACAAGGCAGAGCCCTGGCGCAGGAGCGGATGCGGGTCTGGATGCAGACAGTCCGTTCTTAGGGCTGGGGCGAACAGGACGTCGCCAGTGCCGGAAGACCGCTCGCGGCTGGTCCAGAAATCCACCTCCCCTGTCCACCCTGGCCCTCGGCTGGCTTTATACCGTGGAACTTCGGGCGCCTCGCCCTGCAACGCATCCGGTTGAATGCGCTCCGTAAGAATCTCCACCAGCCAGCCGTAATACGGAGCGAGGAACAGATCCTTGATGTCGGCCGGTTCGCTAACGCTCACCTTCTCCTCTGCGTAGCGGCGAACGCTATTGACCATCTGCGGGAACAAAACCTGGGAAGGCGCTTCACACTGCGGCTGGGCGAGATAGTGTTTGGTTAGCCCACGTGCCAAATCAAAGATCACTTCCTGCAGCCGGTGACCGGCGCGAAACTCGGCAAGGCTAGCCTGGCTGATTTGGCCCGGCCCGCTCAGAGATTGCCGCCCAGCGTTGTTGATGCTCAGCGCCTTCACCTCAACTTCCGGCGAGATACGGTCCGGCAACCGCACCAGCGGAGGGACACGCGACCAATAGCGCAGCAACTCCAGCGTGGTCCGCGTCACGCCGGGGAAGCCTTGCCTGCGCCACGATTCCAGGCGCTCGCGGATCAAGCTGACCAGCCCTATCTCGTAACCTGCCGGATACTCTTTCGACCGCCGCAGTAGAGGCGTTTCAGTCCACTCTTCTTTCTGATCCCGAGGCGGGAGGACGACCGGCGGGCGCCGGCCGTCCCGCAGCTCCGGTTTGCCCGACCTCCTGGATGTACCGGTAGCGGCTCGCCTTTTTCGAATGGCGAGTTGAGGATGGGTTCGGATACTTCGTAGCTCATGATGGGTTCAAATTGGAAGATCGCAGATTCGAGATTCAATATTCAAGCTGCGTTCTGGCCGCTCATTCAGAGACCCCGAATTTTGTGTCTTGAATATAAATCTCAAACATCGTCTGCTGCTGATCGCGCTTGTGGCTGGCGAGGGTGTCAATGGTCGCTTTGGTGGAAAGCCGCTCATGAACAAAAAGCGGCAGGGTGGGGACATCAAAAGAGAGCCGCTCCGCCGCCGCTGTCTACGGGGTCGCGCGCCAGCACGGGAAGCAGGCCCGTCGCGGCGAGCCTGCTTCCCGCCTGACGGTTCGATCAGGCCGTGGCCCGTGCCGCGCCTCCCTCGGCAGCACTGAGACGGCTGAGGACTTCGACGCCGCGGACGATCGCAGCGACCGCCTCGCGCACCTCCGGGTCTCCTGGGCCTCCCGGGCCGGAAACGTGAATGTGGCCGTTGGCGTCAATTGTGACCAGGATGCCGTCGTTGCCGCCAAAGATGACCTTCACTTCATTACCCTGCTCGACGTTCAGAAGCACGGCTCGGTTGAGCACTTCTATTGATTTACGCATGATGATTATCCTTTCTTCTCTTGTCCGTTCGTCTGCCAACCCTCAAACACGGCCGCCGTGGGTCCGCCAGATGAGCCGCCATTGCGGCCCCGCCGGCTTCCGCTACGTTGCGCGCCCCCCGGCCGTCGCGCCGGCTGTCGCCGTCAACACCCCGGGAGGACGACATGTCCAGCAAGAATATGGCGTGAAGATCTCCGTGCATTGCCACCATAACGGCACGCAGGAATACGTGCAGGATGGACGGCTACCCGGCCACGCGGGCTCGCAACACCACACTCGTTTCTCCCACGGTCGGGGACAGGGCGCGGCGGGCCCATATAAGCCGGATGTGCCCGTGGACAACAGCGCGGGTAAAATCTCTGCCGCCGGGGACGCGCCGTACAAATTTCGCTCGCGATAATCGCGCGGCGGCGTTCTCAGCGAAGCTGCCGCGGCAAATCCTGGTATGCGCATCGTCATCTCCTCAGTACCGACTTTTCCAAGCTTCTGCCAAAGGCGCCGTTGATACCCAGCCCAACTCTTGACGCCGCAGCGGCAGGTCGTGCCGGAAAACAAGGACTGCGCCGCCGGTCTACTCCGCCACGGTCGGCGCCGGCCTCCGCGGCAAATCTCAGTGGCGCCTTATCTTCGTTCCGTTCATCGCGACAGCCAGTAATACCAACTTCGCTTCGAGCCGAGCTGCGCGCGGCTTCTCACACTGCTGAGCCACAGGACCCTGGACAGCGGCGGGCCCGCTGCTCCTGAACCGGTTCATAGCCGGCGAACGGCGTTGGCCAGCTCAATCCCATCCGTAGACGCAGCCCTACATGTCACAACTTACGAAACACCATCCCACTGAGCCATCCACCTCCGAATTACAAGGGTAGTGCTCCTGATAAAGCGCCGGAACAATCACCGCCCGCGGAGCGTTGCCGCTCGGCGAGCGGAGCCGGCAGGGCTGGGCCGATCGCTCTCCAATCACATCCCCGGTAAAACCTGGAACGCTCCTATCATCACCTCCTGTTCTGAATGGAATCCTCTTTCACCGGTCATAATATGGCGACAACTTCGTCACCAGAAACGGAAACTCCTCGGTCACGTCCACGCGGCAGAAGAACTTCTCCGTAACATCCGTATTGCGATTGGTGAAGGAAAAGATGACTTCCATGATCTTGCGCAGTCCGCTGAGGGAGGACGGCTGGACGTCCAGCCCGGTTAGCGAACAATTGACGCCGAAGCACTCTCCGGCCTTGGCGTAAATGGCCGCGTAGCGGACGGCGCAATAGTTCAAGGCGCGATGTTCGTCGGTCGCTCCGGCGTTGTCGGCCATCTGCATGATGCGGTCAAAGAGCTCCTCGGCGGCGGCGAACTCTTTGGCGGGAGTCTTCTCGGGTTTGGGAATGGCCTTGATCAGCGATTCGCGGTCGCAGGAGTAGATCTGGTCAAATGCCACGATCGGAACCATCAACCCGTTGCACATTTCGGGCGGAGCCACAGGCCCTTGGACGCCGGTGACGACATCGAGATCCGCGGGATTCGGGATGGCTCGGACCGCCTCGATGAGCAAGTCCAGATCGGCCGGGTCGCGCGGCACCAGAATGTAAGTTTCGAGACCTTCAATCGTCATCACCCAGCACAACTGGCGAACCAGGTAACGATTCTGTCTCTGCGAGAGTACTTTCTGCACGGCTTGGCGATCCGTCAGCCCGCTCGTTTCGGCCCGGCCGGTGGCCTGGGCAAACTCTTTCTCCACCGAAGGGCGCGGGAAGCGGGGTTCGATCCGGCCGATTGCATATACATAATGAAGTGTGGCCGCTTGAGCGCTCCCGGCCTCCGCCGTTGCACACGCCGGGCACGACGGTGCGGCCGCGATGTCACTCTCCGGTCTCGCGGCCGACCCGGCCGCTGGCGGTACACCGTTCGCGCCGCCGGATGCAATTGTCACCGGCTCTTTTCCGTCCACTGGCTCCATAAAGGTTCACTTCCTCAAGAATTGGCGTGCCACATTCGCTGACTACCGCGTGAAATGCACCCATCGGTTGAGCGCCGCAGCGCGCTTCTCGCATCCGCCGCACGCCTTAATCCTCATGGCGTAGGTCATCCGCTTCACGACATCGCCCAGGCCGATCCCCTCCTCGAGGAGGAATCCCGGCAGGCGCACGCGAAGCGGTTGGCGCTGAGAGTCTTCCCCTCGATTCCGACTCTTCGGCTTCTCGTCCATTCCATCACCCCTCGATCGAATGCGAGGCCATGGCCTGATACGCCGCTCAAGCATCAAAAAGCGGCGGGACGAGCGCATGACGCGAGTCCCGGCCGCCTAACAAGACCGCTGACTGCACCCGCGCGGCACGGGCGTTTGGAAACTCCGACCAAATAAGAGCAATCGCGCCGGTCACGAAAGGTGTCGCAGCGCTGGTTCCCTTCAGCACGTTGGTGTTCCCGCCGGTTCCGAGGCTGGTGACACTCTTTCCCGGAGCCCTCAGACCGCGCCTGCCGATCGAACGGGGCCAAGTTCGACTGCGGGAGCGGTCTGCCGCGCAGATCGCAGGCCACGACCGGGATGACCCACGGATGACGAGTGATCGCGGTGCTCCCTAAGGTCCCTTATTGCCGGCAGCCGCTACCGCCATAACTCCGCGCCGCGCACCGTGATCCAGCGCCTCCGTCAGCACTCGCCAACCTCGGGATGATGGCTGCTCCAGCGCAGCGCTCAGGTTGAGCACCCGCGCCCCTGCGTCAACGCTCTCCAAGATGGCTCTGGCGAGCTCCTCGGGAGTCGTACTTGGCATGTGCCCGTTGGCTGGGGCGGCCTCAGGAAAGATCGGCCGGACCAGGAGCGTACAGCCTGGACAAATCGCCCGGGCGGAAGAACCCCGCCGCGCGCACAAAATACCCGCCACCGACGTGCCATGCGTGCAGGCCAGGCTGTTGGCACGGGTGCAGGCGGCCCCGGCTGTTTCCGAGACCGCGCGAACGCGCTGACCCTTGAGATCAGGGTGTTCCAGCGCGACCGGGCCATCGATCAGGCCCACGGTGATCTCAGGGCGGCCGGCGGTTCGATCCATGAGGAGCGAGAGGTTGACCAAGTCCAGGGGATCCATACAACTCCTCGGAAGCCTGCTACTGACAACCGGAATTTACCCAGGGAATTATTGGCTGACGCGCCCAGACTAGTGGGGAGAAGGGGGAATGCCAAGAAAAAAGCGCAACCGGAAGAAGGCACGAAGCCGCCGGCGTTCGGCCAACGCCGCGCCTCCCATCCAGCCCGGGCGAATCACGCGAACGGATTATCGTCCGCGCTGGGGCCGTAAATCGACGGTACCGGAACGTCGAGGAGCCGCAGATAGACCGAAAGCTGGCCGCGATGATGATAGACGTGACTGAGCATGAACATGCGAATGACTTCCATGCGGGATTTGGTGAACAGCGGGCGACCGCCGGCTTTTAGCGTCCAGGCGGCCCGAAGTTCGTCATCACTCGCGCGGTCCAGATAAGCGCCCGCATCCTGAACGCTGCGCTCCAAAGCGGCGAGAATCTCGCCGGTGGTCTTGGCCTCATCCGGAGATTGGGAGGCCTCGCGGTTCAGTTCATGCTCGGACTGCCGCAGCATCGGCACCAGCCGCTCGGGAATGCTGGCGATGTGCAGCGCCAGTTGCCCGAGCGACATCGACTTGGGGTGCGGCCTCCAGGTCAGCTTGCCCTCCGGGACTCGCTCGAGGACGCGGCGTGTTCTTTGAGCCTCCTCGCGGAATTCCGCCGCCACGGTGGCGGCGATGCCGGTTTTCTCCTAAGTTGCGGTGACGGTGGTCATGGCGGTTCTTCCTTAAAAATTGAAATCATTTCAGCCAACGCTTCCGGGCGGCGCCGCGGGCTCGTCCGGCGGTGGTTCGGGAGTGACGCCAACTCAGCGCTTGCGGCTGGCTTCCGCAGCACCCGGCCAAAGATAAATTCCTATATCGGAATGCGTCAAGAGCTACTTTCTCGGGTGCGCGCAGCCACCCACCATTCTGGGCCAACCGAAAAAGCCCGCATTGGGCTGGGAACCGACCGGCCGTCGGGTCACATGAGCCCGGTGGTCATCGAATCGCCGCGGCGCGGGGGTGGCGGGTTGGCTCGGGGGCGAATGGGTTCTTGACACCGGCCCAATGGCAGTGTACTATTTGGTAATCTATGCCCCGCTC
>CADDZC010000086.1 GCA_902812365.1 Acidobacteriota bacterium
CGCAAAAAGCGCCCGCTCCGCGCCCCCGCCCCCCAGATTCACTTCCTCGAGACCGGGGACGGCGTGACCTTGCGCCTGACTCGATATCAGGGCGGCTCCAAAGGACCGGTGCTCCTATCCCACGGCCTCGGGGTCTCCAGCCGAATCTTTACCGTCGATACCATCGAAACCAACCTCGTTGAATATCTGGTCGCGCACGGCTTTGACGTCTGGTTGCTCGATTATCGTGCCAGCATCGATCTTCCGGCTTCCGCTGGCTCGTTCACCGGCGACGAAATTGCCGCCTGGGATTATCCCGCCGCCGTCACCACCGTTCGCCAACACACCGGCGCCACGAGCATCCAGGCGGTGGTGCACTGTTTTGGGGCGACGACCTTTTTCATGTCGATGCTGGCGGGCTTAAGCGGCGTGCGCTCGATCGTCTGCTCGCAAGTCGCCACCCACCTCGTGACCCCGGTCATGACCCGCCTCAAGTGCGGCCTCCACATTCCTGACTTTCTCGACCGGCTCGGAGTCCGCTCGCTCAGCGCCTACGTGGACGCCCGGGACGACTGGCACGAGCGACTCTACGACGAAGCTCTCCGCTTATATCCCCTCGCGGCCCGGGAGCGTTGCGCGGATCCGGTGTGCCATCGCATCTCGTTTCTCTATTCCCTGCTTTACGAGCACGCTCAGCTCAATGCCGCCACCCATGACGTGCTGCACGAGCTCTTCGGCGTGGCCAGCGTGCGCTGCTTCGAACACGTGGGGCTGATGGTGCGCAGAGGCCACGTGGTGAAGGCCAGCGGGGCGGACGATTACCTGCCCCATCTGGACCGCCTGGCCCTGCCCATCGCCTTCCTCCACGGCGCGGAAAACGAATGTTTCCTCCCTCCCAGCACCGAGACCGCTTACCACCTGTTGCGGGAACGCAACGGCAAAAACCTCTACAGCCGCCACGTCATTGCCGGCTACGGGCACATTGACTGCATTTTCGGCAAGAACGCCGTCCGCGACGTGTACCCGCACATCACGCGGCACCTGGAGGCGACGTGAGACGGCGGAAAGCGCGGCCGGAACACCCATCCCGGGAGGACTGATGCCGATCGGAAATCACAAACCCTCCACCCCCATCGGTTGGTTCATCGCCCTGCGCGAAAGCTATCCCCAATGGTACGTGCCCTCGCCACGATCCGAGGCGCACCCCCGGCCGTGGCCGCGGCGGTTCGATCCCCGCCGGGATCCCGTCTTCGCCCACAACGAACTCTGGATTGCCGAAGTCGAGCCCGCGAGAATCTTTGATCTGCTGGTTGATGCCGAAGGCTGGCCCCGGTATTACGATGATTGTGCCCGGGTGGAAATCAAGTCGTCACCGGTCGCCACGGCGGCGCGGCACATGAGCGGCCACGGCCCCCTGGGCATTACCGGGGCCATTTTGAAGGCCGCCGCCGTCGCGCCGCTTCCCCATCTGCCGGCATCTGGAGCCCGCCGTCTCCGGCTCGGCACCAAGTTTCGCTGGGAGACGTTCAGCGTGGTTCAGCACAGCGAAGTGACGCTCTACGAACCGGACCGTGCCCTAGGCTGGACGGCCCGCAGCCCCGGCACCCGCGCTTACCACCGCTGGTTTCTCCTGCCCGACGGTCACGGGACCCGGGTCATCACCGAGGAGTGCCAGCGCGGGCTTGTGGCCTGGCTCGATCACCACTGGATGAATCCGAGCCTGCACGCCACCCACCAGTTGTGGCTGGAAGAATTGAGGTTGAAGGCGCTGGGGTTGAGGGCCTGAAGGCGGAGCCTGCGCCGCCCGGTCTGAACCGGCTGGCCGCCTCCGCTTACACCATATCCTCGAGAAGCTTTTCCGCCACCAGCACGCTGGCCCCGACGGCTCCGGCTTCGTCGCCCAGGCGCGAGATTTCCACTTCCAGGCCGGTCGCCGACCGCTGAAACGCCCGCGCGTTGAGAGCTGCCATCAGAGGCCGGAGCAGCAGTCCTTTGGCCGCCTGCGGAACGGCTCCCCCCAGGATGATCTTCTCCGGGTTGAGCAGATTGACGATTCCGGCCAGGGCCGTGCCCAGATGAGTCCCCGCCTCTGACAGCACCAAGGCCGACAACCGATCGCGCGACTTGGCCGCCTCGACGATGGCTTCCACGGAAAGTTGCTCGGGATGCCTTTCCCAAAGTTCCGCCAGGGTGGAGGTGACGCCTTGTTGCAGCCCTGAGCGCATGCGGTTAATGATAGCCCAGCCGGAGGCGTACACTTCCAGGCAGCCGCGGTTGCCGCACGAGCACAGGTCGCCATTCTCGTCGATGGTGGTGTGCCCGAGTTCGCCGGCCAGGCCGTTGCGGCCGAAGCACAACTGCCCATTGACGTATATGGCTGAACCGATGCCCATGCCGACGTTGACGTAAACGAAATTGCTGTAGCCTCTCGCCCGGCCAAAGCGCCGCTCGGCCATCGCCATCGTCCGCACGCTGTCCTCGACCACCGCCGGCAAGCCGTATCGGCTCTCGAACATCGACTTCAGCGGAACGTTCGTCCATCCCTGCACCTTGGGCCAGAATAGAACCGTCCCGCTGCCGCGGTCGATCACCCCCGACTGCGACATGCCGATGCCCTTGATGGCCGGGTCGCGATCCAGAAAGCTTCTGATCCCGGAATGAATCGATTCGAGCACGTGATTCTTTCCCTGGCCGATCTCGGAGCGAAATCGTTTGACGGCCAGCACGCGGCCGAGAAAGTCGGTGACCACCAGGCGGATGTTCGCCGTGCCCAGCTCGACGCCGACCAGGTGGGCCAATTCCGGATTGAGGCTCAGCAGAACCCGCCGCCGGCCTCCGTCGGAGGGCGCGCGGCCGCCTTCGAGCAGCAGACCTCTTTCCTGCAGGTCGCGCACGATCGTGGTAATATAGCTCGGCGCCAGCCCGGTCTTCTCCGCCAAGCTCATCCGCGAGACGTGATGATCGGCATAGATCAGCTTGACGAGATTCACCAGGTCGGCTCTCTTCACGCCGGGTATTCTCCGCCAAACGGCGGCTCGCGTCCAGCTCGAGCCGGCGGCCCGGACTTTGTCTTCGCGCGGCGGCCATGGGATTTTACTCGCGCTATGTTCTGCCGGGCATCATCGATGTGGCGATGCGGAATGAGGAGTGCGCTCGCCTGCGGGCCGCCTGGATCCGCCGCGCCCGCGGCGACGTGCTGGAAGTCGGCATCGGCTCCGGCCTCAATCTGCCGTTTTATTCGCCGGCGGTTCGGTCGGTTTGCGGTGTTGACCCTTCGGCGGAGCTTCAGCGCCGCGCCCGGGAGAGAGCAGCAGGCCGGCCTTTCCCCGTAAAGCTTTTCCAGCAATCAGCCGAAGAGCCCCTGCCCGTTCCCGAGGCCAGCGTGGACACGGTCGTGGTGACGTGGACCTTATGCTCGATTCCCGACCCCCGCCGGGCCCTCGAGCGGATCCGGCGCGCCTTGAAAGCGGACGGGCGCCTGATCTTTCTCGAGCACGGGCGCGCGCCCGATGCCGCCGTCGCCGCCTGGCAGGACCGGCTGACGCCCCTTTGGAGGCGCATCGGAGGCGGCTGCCATCTCAATCGTCCGGTGGACCAGCTCGTGGCCGCAGCCGGCTTCCGGATGCTGGAACTTCAGGCCGGCTACCTGCCCGGACCTCGTCCGATGACCTACACCTTCCAAGGACTGGCCGAGCCGCGGCAACCCGGACTCGAGTTGTAGTATGCTTTCGTCTATGGCTGAGCCGGCGCCCGAGCGCAGCGTGATGGAACTGGCGACCGCGCTACAAGAAGCGCGGGAACGAACCCTGGACCTGGTGGCGGATCTGACCGACGAGCAGATGATCGGCCCGCGGCTCGAGATCGTTAATCCCTTGCGGTGGGAGCTCGGGCACGTGGCTTGGTTCCAGGAGTACTGGATTCTGCGCCACGCGCGGGGAGAAGCCCCGACCTGGGCCGAGGCCGACCACCTGTACGATTCGGCGCGTGTCGCCCACGACACCCGATGGGACCTGCCGCTGCCCTCGAAGGCCGAAACGCTGGCTTACATGCGCCGCATTCTCGAACGCATCGTGGAGGGGAGCCGTTCATCGCCTTCGGCGGGGCGAGGGGCGGGCGGTGGATATGACGAGGCCTACTTCGTTCAGCTGGCCATTTTTCATGAGGACATGCACGCCGAGGCTATCACCTATACGCGCCAGACGCTCGGCTACGCGCGGCCGCGCTTGAGCATCGCCCGGGGTCGCGGCGAGGGCGTGGAGGATCGTGCGGGAATCTCTCCGGCACGCCTGGGCGACGCGGAGATTCCGGGAGGCCGGTTCTGGCTGGGCAGCCCGCCCGGCCCCCGATTCGTTTTCGACAACGAGCAGTGGGCGCATCCGGTGACCGTCAGACCGTTCCGTATCGCGCGGGCGGCCGTATCCAATGAAGAGTTCGCGCAGTTTGTGGAGGACGGCGGGTATCGCCGGCGCGAGTTCTGGACGGAAGAAGGGTGGCGATGGCGGGAGAGCGCGGCGGCGGAGCATCCGGTCTACTGGCGGCGCCAATCCGGCGGCGGATGGCTTCGCCGCGATTTTGACGCCTGGGTTCCCTTGGAGAGCCGGCGGCCCGTCCTCCACGTCAACTGGTACGAAGCCGACGCGTACTGCCGGTGGGCCGGGCGGCGTCTGCCGGCGGAAGCGGAATGGGAGATGGCCGCCAGCGCCGAGCCGGCGGCCGGCGGCGTGACGGAACGCAAGCGGTTGTATCCCTGGGGCGAGGAACCTCCGACGCCCGATCGCGCCAACCTCGATTGGCGGTCGATGGGCACCGTGGAGGTGGACGCTTTGCCGGCCGGCGACAGCGCTTTCGGTTGCCGCCAGATGATCGGCAACGTCTGGGAGTGGACCGCGAGCGACTTCGGCCCATACCCCGGGTTCTCTCCCGGTCCCTATAAGGAATACTCCGCGCCTTGGTTCGGTAACCACAAGGTGCTGCGCGGCGGATGCTGGGCGACCCGCTCCGGCCTGATTCGCAACCCGTACCGCAATTTCTATCGGCCACATCGCCGCGACGTGTGGGCCGGCTTTCGCACCTGCGCGCTTTCGCCAGCCCCATGAGAATCGGGATCATCACGCCGGCGCCGCCCCGCTCCCGCTACGGCAACCGCGTGACGGCGCTCCGGTGGCGTCGTATTCTGCAGGCGCTGGGGCATCGCGTCGAGATCGCCCAGCAGTACCGGGGCGGGTCGTACGACGTGCTGGTGGCGCTCCATGCCCGCCGCAGTTACGCCTCCGTCGTCCGCTTTCACCGCCAGCATCCCGAGCGGCCGGTGGTGGTGGCCCTCACCGGGACGGACCTTTATCGGGATCTTCCCCGCAGCCGCCGCGCCCGCCGGTGTCTGGAAATCGCCACTCGCATTGTGGCCTTGCAGCCCAAGGCGCGGGAACCGTTGCCGGCGGCTTGGGCGAGGAAGGTTTGTGTCATTCGCCAGTCGTGTCCGCGCCGCGCCGCGGGGCCGGGGCCGAGGGCGGCTCGGCGCCATTTCGACGTGTGCGTGATCGGGCATCTGCGAGCGGTCAAGGATCCTTTCCGCGCGGCGCTCGCGGCGCGCCGGCTTCCCGCCTCCTCGCGGATCCGCATCCTGCACGTGGGGGCGGCGCTGACCGCGGGCATGGCGCGGAGAGCCCGCGCCGAGATGAACATCAATCCGCGTTACCGGTGGCTCGGCGAACAGCCGCGCTGGCGCGTCCGCCGGATTCTCGCCCACAGCGCGGTCTGCGTCCTTTCCTCCAGGCTGGAGGGAGGCGCCAATGTGCTCTCGGAAGCCATCGCCGCGGGCACGCCGGTGCTCGCCTCGCGGATTCCGGGCTCCGTCGGCATCCTGGGACAGAAGTATCCCGCCTATTTCGAGGTGGGCGACACCCACGGGCTGGCCGAACTTCTCCGCCGCGTCGAACAAGACCCGGTGTTCCTGAATCGGCTCCGTTCCGCCTGCGCGAGATTGGCGGGCCCGTTCGATCCGGAGCGCGAGCGGGCCGCCTGGAGCCGGTTGTTGCAGAAATTGAACCGCCCGAACCAGCGAGCATAAATCCGGGCGGCGCGGGCGCCCGCCGGCCCTCAACTTCTCGGGCCTACCATAAGTCCGGCATTGGACCGCAGGAACCCCATTATCTAGTGGTTTTTTCTTTGACACCGTTGCCAGGCTGTGTTACGGTTTGAGGCGGAGGGTATGGGGAGTCTCGCGTTGGTGCGCCAGCACGAATGACGAGGTCGAACGCTACTAGGACCGCGCGGCCACATCCTTCCCTTGCCGCTTGGGGAACTCCAAAGTTCTTTCCGCGATCCCGACCATCGCCTCGATCGTTCGCTGTTCAAGTCCCGGCTCGCGGCACGTCGGCTGAGAGGCTGGGAGCGAGGAGCATCAGTGTTTAAGCTCAAACGGATCGAGTTACTCGGCTTCAAATCTTTTGCCGACCGCACCCGCCTGGATTTTAGCGACGGTCCGGTGGCCATCGTCGGCCCGAACGGCTGCGGCAAGTCCAACCTGGCCGACGCCATCAGTTGGGTGCTCGGCGAACAGAGCGCGCGAATGCTGCGCGGCGACCACATGGCGGACGTGATCTTCAATGGCACCGGCACTCGGCCACCCACCGGCCTGGCCGAGGTCAGCATGACCCTGGTCGACCCGGAGGCGGCAGAAACCAACCTCGCCCCGCCGGCTCAGAATACCGCCGCCGGGGCGGACTCGGAGTGGGAGCCCGGCGCGCGGCCGCCCGAGGACGCCGGCCGCCCGGCGTTTCGCCGCCGTGACGGAGAGATTGTGGTGACGCGGCGGCTGTTTCGGTCGGGAGAGAGCGATTACCTGATCAACGGAGAAGCGTGCCGCCTGCGGGACATTCAGGACCTTTTCATGGGAACAGGTTTGGGCCCGGAGTCCTATGCCATCATCGAACAGGGGCGGATCGGTCAGATTCTGAGCTCGAAGCCTTCCGACCGTCGCGCCATTATCGAGGAGGCGGCGGGCATTTCCAAGTTCAAGACTCGGAAGCGGCTGGCGGAGGCCAAACTGGAATCGTCGCGCCAGAACCTGGCGCGGATCACCGACATTTTGGAAGAAGTCGCCAAGCAGGTCAATTCGCTGAAACGCCAAGCCGCCAAGGCCCGCCGCCATCGGGAATTGAGGGAGGAATTGAAGGCGCGGTTGAAGGTGGTTCTCACCGCGAAGTTGGCGGCGCTCTCGACCGACTGCGATCGGCTTCGCCAGGCGCTGGCTTCGCTTCAGCGGGAGGCCGCGCAGGCGGCGCAAGAGCTGGACGGCTCGGAGCGGGAGCTCAAAGCGGTGGCCGCGCGGGGTGAGGAGCTCGAAGGCGAGCTCACGGCGCGGCGGGAACAGATTGCCCGCCTGGATCTTGAGCGCGAGCGCCTGACATCCCGCGTCGAACAGGCGCGACAACAGGCGGCCGCGCTCACGGCCCGCGCCGCGGAGGCCCATGCCGAGCAGCGGGTGCTGCTCGGCCAGCTCGCGGCCGCTGAGGAAAGCGTTCGCGAGGTGGCGGAACGCGCCGCCGCGGTGTGGCAGGAGTGGGAAGCCGCCGAGCAGGCTCTGTCGGAGCTGGCCGCCCGGCACGGCGGGCTGGCGGCCCGGCTGGCGGAGGCCGAAAGCCGAGTCGAGTGTTGCCGCCGCGAGATGCTCGAGGCGATGGCTCGTGAGGCCGATCTGCGCCATCAGCTAGCCCAGGCGGAAGAAACCGGCGCCGCGCTGGAACGGCAGGCGGCGCGGGCGGCGGCGGAAAAGGCGGCGGCCGAGCAGGAGCAGGCGCGGATGGCCGCCGACCTCGAGACGCTCACGATTGCGCGGCAACGTGAGGAAGCTTCCGCGGCGGACCTGGCTCGCTCGGCTTCCGCGGCCTCCGCGGCCCTGGCCGAGGCGCGCGGCGAAGCGGCGCACCGGCGGGCGGAGGCGGATGCCCGGCGTCAGGAGCTATCCCAAATCCAGGCGCGGCGCCAGGCCCTCGAGGAATCGCTGGCTCGCCATGCCTACTCCACCGAAAGCGTCCGGCGGCTGCTGTCGAGCCCGCTACCTTCGGGCGGACAGGGCTTCCGCCCGCTCGGCGTGCTGGCCGACTTTGTGGAAGTATCGGCCGGCTACGAAGAACTGGTCGAAAACTTTCTCCACACCGAGTTGGACTGCGTGGTGGTGGAGGAGCACGAAGAGGCCGCCCGCGGCCTGGCCATGCTGCGCAACGAGGGCTCGGGCCGTTCGACGTTTTTCGTCACCCGGTTCCCGTCGAACGGTCATGATCCGGGCGGCGAGGACGCCGAAATTCGCGGCCAGCCCGGCGTTTTAACCTCGGTGCGGGAGCTGGTGCGCTTCCAGGCCCGGCTGGGGCTGAACGGCGATGTGGCGCTGCCGGCGTTGGCTCGCGCCTACGTCGTGGCGGACGCGACGACGGCTCAACATCTGGCGGGCCGCTACCCGGCCGCCCACTTCCTGACCCCCAAGGGCGAACATTACCATCACCGGCTGGTTTCGGGCGGCAAGGGGGCCAGCTCCGGGCCGCTCGCCGTGCGCCGAGAGTTCCGCGAGCTCGAGCGGCGCGCTCCCGAGCTCGCCCAGCTGCTCGCCCGCGC
>CADDZC010000087.1 GCA_902812365.1 Acidobacteriota bacterium
GACGAGTGAGAAATGTGCTCAGCACTTCAGTTCGTTGCCCCCCGGACCGACGGCGCGTGTTTGTTGACCGCACCAAAGCTTTCCCGTGAACCCTCGACCGTCAGCGGTCTCTTATCGACGGATCGGGCCCTCCATAAAATGTTGAAATTGCTCCGTCCATCGGAATATCCTCCCCATCGGGGTGTAAGTCTCCTCTTCATAGAATTTGGTTCTTCCTGACCAGCAGAACCAACTTACACCCTCCCCCTTTTTACATACAGAAATTTACGTCACCGATGTCGGCGCGCGGCCGGATCGGCCAGGCCCATCGCGGGATACCGGGGCACGTGCAAAACCAATGAGCGCCACTTCGCGCCTTGGGTTCGCCTCGTAGATGCGCTGAGGGATGCGGAGATTTCTCGATAACTGAACCTCCAGGCCTGGGGACAGGTCATCAGGCCCCGTTCGCCTTGATTTCTCCTGCCTTCCTTGGCCTGTCATCTCCTCAACTCCGTCGGGACGGCTTGGAGAGCTGTTCGAAAATCGCTTTTGCGACCAACGATATGCAGCGATACCCCGATCTGAGAAGTGTCGACAATCGTGTAAACGAGCACCTCGAGGTGCGCCCGTCCGCGCGCCTGTGCTACCGTGGTCAGTATGACCGGAGAACCTCTCGAAGCCCTTCGCCAGGCGAACCATCTGGCAGGGAAGTTTCTGGCTCGCTTACGCGACTCGGCGCTCGGGCGCACGGAAGCTGTCACCGCGCTCGGCGGCTTGGAGGTACTCGGGGAGGCTCTCACCCGGGTGGGGCCGCTCGTTGCAGCCCAACCGGTGACCGAGTGGGGACCGGCGGCGCGTTCCGAGTTGGCCCAGTATGTGGAGAACCTGAGGCGGTTGCGGGAAGTCCTCGAGGCTCTTCAAGAGGATTTGGCCGGTCGGCGAAGCGAGCTCGCGGCGCGCCTGCAGCGGGCTCAGGCAGTGCTCGAATGGGCCCGCTCAGTCCAGCAAACCTTAGGGAGTGGATAGACGCGCGGGAAGCGGGAGAAAACTCCCAATCCACCCGGCAGGCCGCGTCGCGCTGGCTCGAGGGAGGGTAGGACGGCATCCAGCCCAAGCCAGCCGGCCTTAAGCCAGCAGTAGGCCGGCGATCGCCGCGGCCAAGTAATTGGCCAGGGTGCCGGCGAGCAGGGCGCGAAAACCCAGGCGTGCTAAGTCCCGTTGGCGGTCCGGGGCAAGCGATCCGATGCCGCCGATCTGAATACCGATGGACGAAAAATTGGAAAATCCACACAGGGCATAAGTGGCAATCGTGAACGACCGTGTCGTCATCTGTCCCTTGAGCGGCCCGAGGAGCGAGAACGCCACGAATTCATTGAGGACGAGCTTCGTGCCCATCAGGTTTCCGACCACCGTAGCGTCGCGCCAGGGCACACCAAGCAGCCAGGCCACCGGCGCCAGGACGCGCCCGAAGATTTGCTGCCAGGTGGCATGGACATGGGCAACGCTCAAAATGCCGTTCCCTAAATAAATTAAAGCGTAAAAGGCGATCAGCATAGCCCCGACGTTGAGGGCCAGAAACAGCCCGTCCGTCACGCCGTGGGAAGCAGCATCCAGCAGGTTGACCGCGCGCTTCTCGAGCGGTAGGTCGGCTTTCCCAGCCGTCTGCGGGACGGCCGTCTCGGGGGCGAGTATCTTAGAGATCAAAATCGTGCCCGGAGCGGTCATCACCACGGCGGTCAGCAGGTGGCGCGGCTCGGCTCCAAACAGGATGTAGGCTCCGAGCACGGATCCGGAGATGTGGGCCATGCCGGCCGTCATGATGGTCAACAGCTCCGATTCGGTCAGACCCTCAAGGTAAGGCCGGATAACCAGGGGAGCCTCGGTCTGGCCGAGCAGGATGCTGGCCGCCACCTCGAGCGATTCGGCCCCGCTGGTGCCCATCAGGCGCATCATGAGGCGGCCGGTTAGCCTTACTAGCAGCGGCAGGACGCGCACGTGGTAAAGAATGGCGAAAAGGCAGGCCACATAAATGATCATGGGCAGGACCTGAAAGGCGAAGATGATTCCGAGGGCCCCGTGGGAATCACCGAGTGGTCCGAATACAAACTTAGACCCCTCGTTCGAAAAGCTGAGCAACCATACAGCTCCGCGGGAAGCCTGGGTCAGCAGCCAAAAACCCGCGCGGGTGCGCAGGACAAACAGAGCGACCACGAGTTGCAGCCCGACACCCCAGCCGACGATACGCCAAGAGATCGCCCGGCGATTCGCGGACATGGCGAAAGCGGCGGCGAGCACAGCGAGAATACCGAAAACCGGAACGAAATGAACCATCAGCAATTTCCAATTGACGCTTGAGGGTAGCCGTCGAAATCGCGCCCGGCGTCGAACGGCGTGCGCCTCTCACGGGATGCACTCGAGGATCAAGGGGGGCGGCGTCTGTGGTTCCGGCGCGATGCGAGTGCCAGCGCGGATCATCTGCCGCGCCTCCTCCAGGCGCGACCGATCGTTGGCGTGAATCACCGCGATACGCTCTCCGTGTACGACCGGATCACCGACCTTCTTCTCGAAAACCAACCCGACGGCCGGATCAATCGCCGCCTCGAGCTGCTCGCGACCCGCGCCGAGCCGCATCGACGCCCGTCCCACGGTTTCTGCATCCAGAGCCGAGACGTAGCCGCTCTCCCAGGCTACAAAAGATTCTTGATGAAGGGCGGCGGGCAGACGCGAATAGTCTTCCGTGATGCGAGCGTCGCCGCCCTGCCCGGCCACGATGCGGGCGAACGTCTCCAGCGCCGCGCCGCTCACGATCAGGGCGTCGAACCGCCCGCGGGCCGAGGCCAGCGACGTTTCGACCCCGCCGAGCAGGAACATTTGCGCCGTCAGCTCGCGGGAGACCTCCATCAGATCGCGGGGTGCACGGCCCTTGAGCGCCTCCAGGCACTCGATCACCTCGAGCGCGTTGCCGACGGCGTGGCCGAGCGGCTGGCTCATGTCGGTGATGATAGCTTGTAAGGGCGTGCCGCAGGCCGCGCCGAGCTCCACCATGCGGCGGGCTAGCTCCCTCGAGTCCGCGAGACGTTTCATAAAGGCCCCTGAGCCGGTCTTGACGTCGAGCACCAGCGCGTCGATGCCTTCCGCTAGCTTTTTGCTCATAATCGACGCGCTGATGAGGGGAATGGATTCAACCGTGGCGGTGACATCGCGCAGCGCGTAAAGCTTGCGGTCGGCGGGAGCGAGTTCGCTGGTCTGCCCGATTAGCGCCGCCCCGCAGGCCTTGAGCACCCGCCGGAAGTCGGCGAGCGACAGCCGGGTGTTGAAGCCCGGGATCGCTTCCAGCTTGTCCAGCGTGCCGCCGGTGTGACCGAGACCGCGGCCCGAAATCATGGGTACCACCAAGCCGCCGGCGGCGGCCACGGGCGCGATAATGAGCGACGTTTTGTCTCCGACGCCACCCGTGGAGTGTTTATCTACCTTGGGGGCGGGAAACTCCGAAAGGTCCAAGACTTCGCCCGAATGCATCATGGCTTCGGTCAAATCCGCCGTCTCGCGCGGATCGAGGCCGCGAAAGTAAATGGCCATCAGCAGGGCGGCCGCCTGATAGTCGGGAATCTCGCCACTCGTGTACCGTCGGATGAAATCAAATATCTGCTGGCGAGTGAGCGGCTGGCCGTCGCGCTTGGTTCGGATGAGTTCGGGTATCTCCATATCGAGGCGCCGGCGGCGATTTATACCAAAAGCAGGGCCTGGCCGGCGTCAGAAACTCGCGGCGGGAGAAAGTCGGGCACTTGGCGCGGCGCTCTCCCACCTTCCCACGTCAGGACGCTGCCGGCCTCGCTCCGGCTGTTATCCCCTGCGCAGTCGCAGGCGAGCGATCTCCGGCGGGCAAGCGACGCGAATCGGCACAACCACCTTGCCGATACCGCGGCTGACGTAAATCTGCGTGCCATTCAGCCGGTTCCAGCCGGCGATAAACTTCTCGCCCAGCTTCGAGCGGTACAGCGCACGCAAGCCGGGCAGGAGCACCTGGCCGCCGTGGGTGTGCCCGGCGAGGACCAGGTCAACGCCCTGGTTGGCGGCCTTCCAAATGCCGAGGGGGTTATGGCAGAGGAGGATTTTAGGGTCGAGCGGTGGGACCGAGCGGAGGGCGGCGGCCAGGTCATCGCAGGCCCACCACAGGTCGTCGATGCCAACGATCCACAAGGCGGCGCCGTCGGCTCGCACCGCGTGATGGGCGTTACGCAACACCCGCACGCGCTCGCAGCGGAGCGCTTCCGTGATGGCCTCCGGCCCCACTTGAAAATCGTGGTTGCCGAGCACCGCGAATACCCCCCAGCGGGCTCGCAGCCTCCCGAGCGCCCGTGCAACCGGCCCGATATACGATGGCGACATGGTGACGTAATCTCCGGTTAGCGCTACCACGTCGGGCTCCAGTCGGTTGGCCAGGTCAACGACGCGCTCGACGTCGGCGAGGGGCGTGAACAGGCCGTGATGGATGTCGGTCAGGTGGACGATTTTCAGCCCCTCGAGGGCAGCGGGGAGCCGCTTCAGCCAGATCGTGGTGTCGGTGAGTTCCGGGTCCGGGGCTCGGGACGGAGGTACGACAGGCATGCGCCCATTCAAGGCAAGAGTTGTCAGCCCACGGTGTGGAAGCCGTCGCGAGGAATGCTCCATGCTGAGCTCCCTTCTCGAACCGTGAACGGTGCCGGATGAACACTATCGGCTGCGCGGGTTCATGGCTCCGCCCTGGTCGCTGGCCCTCAAGACCTTTCGGCGCGCCATCCGAGAGTCTCGGCGAATACTTGGCACATCGCCTCGTGCACCAGACCGTTCGACGCAAAGACCGGATCGGCCAGCAGATCGAAAGGCCGGCCGGCAAGGTCCGTAACCTTACCACCGGCCTCGGTCACGATCAAGCAGCCGGCCGCCTTGTCCCAGGGATTGAGTTTCAGCTCCCAGAATCCTTCAAAGCGCCCAGCCGCCACCGAGCAAAGGTCGAGGGCCGCCGAGCCGGCGCGCCGGACGCCGTGGGAGAGCTGAGTGAAGCGGAAATAGAGCCGCATGTTCTGATCGTGATGTTGATGGTCCATGAAGGGCGGGAATCCGGTGGCGACCAGACTCTCGGCCAGCTGATCGATTTTGGAGACGTGTAGGCGCCGGTGGTTGAGGTAAGCGCCGGCTCCGCGCTCCGCTGCAAACATCTCGTCTCGCATGGGATCGAAGACGGCTCCGGCAATCACTTCGTTTCGATACGCCAGTCCCAAACTGACGGCGAAGACTGGGAAACCGTGGGCGAAATTCGTCGTACCGTCGAGCGGATCGACATACCAGGTATAGTCGGAGCCGGTTTGCTGGCCTCCGCCTTCCTCTGCGACGATGGCGTGTTGGGGGAAGTGGGCCCGCAATCGCTCGATAATCAGCAATTCGGAGCGCTTGTCGGCGTCGGTGACCAAATTAAAAGTTCCCTTGTAAGAAATCTCGTGCGGGCGTTTCGACAACTGCGCCAGCAGGGCGCCCGCCTCGCGGGCTATGTCGACGGCAACGGTCAGGTAGCTTTCCATAAGCCAGCGGCCATCAGGAGCGAAAGGTGGGATAATGAGCCGGCGCTGCCAGGCGCGACGCGGCCGCCGCCTAACCTTCTGATGTCATCAAAACGGTACCCATCCCTTCGCCTTCCGCCCAGACGGCACCGTCTTCAAAATACTCTTTCTTCCAGATCGGCACCGTCTGCTTGAGACGATCGATGGCGAAATGGCAGGCGCCGAAAGCGGCGTGGCGATGCGGCGAGGCCACGATAATGGCGACGCTAGTCTCTCCGATCTCGATTCGGCCCAGCCGATGGATGATCCCGATGCGGTCGATCGGATACCGCTTCCTGGCGGCCCAACCGATCTCCTGCATCTTGCGAACCGCCATCGGCTCATAGGCCTCGTATTCCAGATATCGGGTCTTCCGGCTGCCGAGATGATCGCGCACGATGCCTTCGAAGATCACCACCGCACCGTCCTCGGCCCCTTTGAGCTGTTCCGCCAGGCGAGCGGTGGGAATCACGTCGTGCGTGAGGCGGAAAAAATCCCCGCTCGAGCCTCCGCTCACCGGCGGCAGAAACGCCACTTCGTCTCCATCGTGGAGCGGAGTTTCATCGCGGGCGACTTCCTGATTGAGGGCTGCCAGCAGCGAGGCGGAAATCTCGCCGAGACGCGGAAAGCGGCGTACGTAATCCCGCCGCAAATCCGCAATCCTCCGGCCTTCGGGCAACTCAAGCTGCTCCTGACCAAATCCGGTCAGTTCGCGGGCCAGCCCAAAAAAAAGCACCCGTATTCGCATATGGCGGTCGTTAGCAGCGCTCAAGTATCCCCCTTCAGCCGCTTCGCTGCACGAGTCGACACGGGGCGCATTTGACGCCGTCGGCAGCCCTTACTCTTCCACCCGGATCCGCTTCAGTTCGGGCGAACGGTCCTGCTCGCGCAGCCATGCGATGGTTTCGTCGAGAAGAGCGCGCATGGCCTCCAGGACCTCAATCCCGGCATTGCGCAGATGGCGCGCCGATTTCGACGTGCGGTGGCGCCGAGCCCGCAGCAGGGGCAAAATTTCCCGCCAGAACCATTGCACCGGCCGAGGGATCTCGGGCGGTCGCGGAGTGTCAGCCTTTCGTTTTCCTCTGGGCATCGTTCCTCCCCAAGACGATCGTCAGCTCGCCGTCCTTGACGCGGGCGCCCAGTGGTTCCAGGCGAGCCATGCGTTGAGGCAGCGATACGTGTCGCTTAATCGATCCGATGCGGATCACGAGTTCATCGAGCTTCTTGTGGAGCGTTACATCCTTGCTGGAGACAAAGGGCAGGCGCAACTGCAGATGATAGTTGCCATTAACCTTACGGAATCGGTAGGGCGCCTCATGGAAGAAGGAGCTGGCGGGGTCGCGGTCGCCGAAGACGGCCTTGCTGAGTAGCTTCAGGCGGTCGGCGCCGAGCACCTCGTTCTGAAACAACGGCACACGCAGCACCGGGACGGGCGCGAAAAACTCCTCGATGGCGTTAACCCATCGCTCCTGGGTGTCCCGCCATTCGCTGAAAAAGGCGTCTTGAATGCTGTTCGGTAGAATACGGTTGACGATTACTGCATCCACGGTCAGGCCGTACAGGCAGAAGAACGTGAACGCCCGTTGGGTCTCTTTCAGCACCATTTTCTCGGGGTTCGTCACCAGGCGCACGGTGGTGATCTTCGGGTCGGCCAGTAGCTTGTCAATACCCTCCAACTTTTTGTGCAGGTCCTCGAGGTTTTGAAAGTAGTTCTCTTCTGGCAGCGGCACCGAGGTAATGGTGCTGAGCATGGGGCGCACGACGCGGGCCACCCGGCGCTCCAGCTTAAAAATCTTGGACATGTACCACTCGAGCGCGGTAGGAATGCTGACAAAGCGCAGCGACTCTCCGGTGGGAGCGCAGTCGAGCAGGATGACGTCGAAGGTCTTCTCCCGCACGTACTGGTTGACATAGAGCAGAGAGCTCACTTCCTCCATGCCGGGGAAGATGGCCAGTTCTTCGGCCAGCGTTTGCTCGAGGCCGGAGATGTTGAGCAGGGCCGACACATATCCGTAAACGGATTCCCAATGGCGGCTGATTTCTTCCTGCACGTCAACTTCCTGGATCCAGAGATTTTTCGCGACGCTGACGGTTCGGCCCGCCTCGTGGTCCATCAGGGATTTGGGAAGGTCAAAGCTGTCACTGAGCGAGTGCGCCGGATCCACCGACATGACCAGCGTGCGGTAGCCGCGGCGCGCGAGCTCGAGCCCGGTCGAGGCGGAAATGCTCGTCTTCCCCACGCCACCCTTGCCGCTGTATAGAATGATTCGCATCCGCTTTTGTCTCCGCCCGCGACCGCACCCCTTTCAGGATAACACACTGAATGCTACCGCAGCCGTTTCGGAACCGCGCGCGCAGTTGGTGACGTTAAATTCTGTATGTAAAAAGGGGGGAGGGTGTAAGTTGGTTCTGCTGGTCAGGAAGAACCAAATTCTATGAAAAGGGGACTTACACCCCGATGGGGAGGATATTCCGATGGACGGAGCAATTTCAACATTTTATGGAGGAGGTGAAG
>CADDZC010000088.1 GCA_902812365.1 Acidobacteriota bacterium
GGGGTGGCGGGCGGTCTCAAATGAATCCGCTAACTTCTTCTATATGAATGCGATAGAGCATATTTCGGGCTTGGCAAGCCCGCGCCTTGGGAGGAACTATGAGTGGGGACGATGAGAGGCTGCCACGTCTCGATGGTCGACCGGTTCGGCAAGGGCACCGGCTCTCGATTGGGCCGCCGGCGCGGTGGCGGGAGGCCGGGCTGGGTTTAGGAGCTCTGCTCCTAATGGCGTCGGCCGGGTGGGCGCAATCGAAGCGCCCGATTACATTTGAAG
The DNA here is from genome assembly GCA_902812365.1 of Acidobacteriota bacterium. Classification (GTDB taxonomy): domain Bacteria; phylum Acidobacteriota; class Terriglobia; order UBA7540; family UBA7540; genus CADDZC01. The sequence goes on from CADDZC010000088.1 coordinate 274, forward strand.
ACCTGATGAAGGTCGAGCGCATTACCGATCCGCAAGTCTCGCCGGACGGCAAGTGGGTGGCCTACGTGGTCAGCCGGGTCGATCTGGCCCAAAACCGGACGGCGGGGCACATCTGGCTGGTGCCGGTCGACGGCGGTGAACCGCGGCAACTGACGCGCGGCGAGGGTTCCGACCGCCGTCCCCGCTGGTCGCCCGACGGCCGAGAAATCGCGTTCATTTCAACCCGGGGAGGGAAGTCGCAGATTTGGATCATCCCGGTCGGGGGCGGGGAAGCGCGCCAACTGACGAATCTGTCGACCGAGGCCGACGGCGTCACCTGGGCCGCCCGAGGCAGCGTGCTGCTGTTTACGTCGCAGGTCTTTCCGGACTGTGCCGACGACGACTGTAATCGGAAGCGCCTCGAAGAGGCCGAAAAGAGCCCGGTCAAAGCGCGGGTGATCAGCGAACTGTTGTTCCGGCACTGGGATACGTGGCGGGATGGCAAATACACCCACCTGTGGGCCGTCTCGGCGCAAGGCGGAGCGCCGCGCGATCTGACGCCGGGCGCTTACGACGCTCCCACCTTCTTCCTCGGCGCCCCCGACGGCTATGCCATCTCGCCGGACGGGACGGAAGCGTGCTACACATCGAACCGCGCCGTGCCTCCGAGCGCCGTGGCCTGGACGACCAACAATGATCTCTATGTGGTGTCGCTGGCGGGGATGGACGGCGGCCGGCCCAGTTCCGGCGCCGCGATCGGCCCGGCCAAAGACATCACCAGCGACAATCCCGGCTCCGACGCCTCCCCTGCCTACTCGCCGAACGGCCGCTACATCGCGTACACGTCGCAGGCCCGGAACGGGTACGAGTCCGACTTGTTCCGGCTGCGGGTCTACGACCGGCAAACGGGTCAGATCAAGGAGCTGACCCGCGGTTTCGACCAGTGGGTCTTGAGCTTCGCTTGGGCTCCCGACAGCGATACCCTTTACTTCATCGCGCCGGAGCGCGCCGAGCAGCCGATCTTCACCACCTCGGTGAGCCATCCGCGGGTCAGGAAGGTTCTTGACGGCCATTTTGACGACCTGTCTGTGGCCGCGGACGGCCAGACGCTCGTCTTCACGCGCACCACGCTGGCCCAGCCCGCCGAGGTCTACCGCGCGCCGGTGGCGGGCGGCGGCCTGACCGCCCTGACCCACGCCAATGATTCCCTGCTGGGCCAGCTCGACCTGGATCCGGCGGAGTTCGTGACGACGCCGGGGGCGGGGGGCGCGGAGATTCAGAGTCTGATCGTCAAGCCGCCCGCATTTGATCCCCGCCGCAAATACCCGGGCTTGATGCTCATTCACGGCGGGCCGCAGGGCGCCTGGGACGACGCCTGGGGGTACCGGTGGAACGCGCCAATGTTCGCCTCGCACGGATACGTGGTCATGATGACCAACTTTCACGGGTCGATCGGCTACGGCCAAAAGTTTGTGGAGTCCATTTCCGGCGACTGGGGCGGGGCTCCATATGAGGACTTGATGAAGGCGGCCGACTACCTGGAAAGGCTGCCTTACGTGGATCCATCCCGCATCGGAGCGGCCGGGGCAAGCTTCGGGGGGTACATGATCGACTGGATCGCCGGCCACACCCGCCGCTTCAAGGCGCTCGTTTCCCACGACGGCGTCTATGACAATCGCAGCATGTACGGCGAGACGGAAGAACTCTGGTTTCCCGAGCATGAACTCGGGGGCCTGCCGTGGCAGAAGGGGTCGCTGTACGAAAAGTGGTCGCCGTCGAACTTCGTGGCCGACATCCAGACGCCCATGCTGCTGATCGAAGGGGCGCTCGACTTCCGGGTGCCACCAGGCCAGGCGTTCCAGCTGTTTACGGCCCTCGAGCGCCGCGGCGTTCCCGCGAAGCTGCTCTACTTCGAGCGGGAGGGCCACTGGGTCAACCAGCCCCAGGACAGCCGCTTGTGGTACCAGACGGTGCTCGGGTGGCTGGATCACTATCTGCAGCCGCCAGCCGTCCCGTCTGGCCGCTAATAGGTGGCGCGGCCGCCGGAAATGTCGTAGCACTGGCCGGTGGTGAAGGAGGCCTCGCGGGAGACCAGATAGTGGACCAGGGCGGCCACCTCTTCGATCGTCCCCGTGCGGCCCATGGGGATTTTGCTGACCATGTAGTCGATGGTGGCCTTGGGCATGGTCTCATGAATCTTGGTGAACACGACGGCGGGCGAGATGCTGTTGACGGTCACGTCTCCGAGGCCCGCCACCTCCTTGGCCAGGGCCTTGGTAAGCGCGATGACGGCGGCCTTGGTGCTCGAATACGGGATTAAGGTGGGGTTTCCCTCCTTGCCGGCAATCGAGGCCACGTTGAGGATGCGCCCGTAACGGCGCTCGAGCATCTCACCGATCACCGCGCGGCACATCAGGAACACTCCCTTGAGATTGACGGCGTACACCTCGTCCAGGTCCTTTTCGTCGAGTTCCTGCAGCCGCGCGGTTTTGCCGACTATTCCGGCGTTATTCACCAGAATGTCGATCGGCCCCAGGGCACGCCGGGCCTCGCTGAGGGCGGCTTCCACCGAAGGCCGGGAGGAGACGTCGCAGTGGAGGCCGAGGCCGGCGATGGAGGCGGCCACGCGGCGGGCGTTGGCGGCGTTGATGTCCAGGACGGCGACGCGCGCGCCGGCCGCCGTGAGCCGCCGCGCAATCCCTTCGCCGATGCTCTGGCCGCCGCCGGTGACGACGGCGATTTGACCGCGCAGGCTGAAGAAGTTCGGTTCACCCATAAGTGGCGGAGCGGTTACTCGATGATGGCGAACCGCCGCAGGCCTTCCTCGTCGATGGTCAAGCCGAGGCCGGGCTGGTGCTCATCGAGCTCGATGGCTCCGCCGCGGGGCAGCGGCTCGCCCTTAAAGATGTACCAGAACAGCTCGTTGCCAATCTCCACGCTGACGGGCGGGAAAAACTCGGCCATGGGCGAGTTGAGGCTGGCCATCACGACGTGAAAGTTGTGCATCTGGCCGGCGTGGGGGATGACGGGAATCTCATAGGCTTCGGCCAGCGCGGCGACCTTGCGGGCTTGCGTCAATCCGCCCACGCGGTTGGTGTCAAACTGGATGTAATCGACCGCCCCGGCGTCGATCATCTGGCGAAAGCCGTAGAGCGTGAATTCGTGCTCGCCGCCGGCGATGGGGACGCGGTTCATGGCCTTCAAGGCCGCGTAGCCGCCGAGGTCATCGGGGATGACGGGCTCCTCGATCCAGCGCAGGTGGAACGGCTCAAGGCGCAGGATCATGCGCCGTGCGTAGTCAAGCGTCCAGCCCATGTAGGCATCCGCCATCAGGTCGATTTCCTCGCCGATTACCTCCCGCACCGTGCGGACCAACTCGAGATTCCGCTCCATGCCCGCCGCGCCGTCCACCGGTCCCCATCCAAACCGCAGCTTCATGGCGCGATAGCCCTCTTCCTTATATTGGCGCGCTTCGGCGGCCAGGTCTTCCAGTTTCTGGCTGTAGAGGCGGCTGGCATACACCGGGATCTTCTGTTTGGTCTTGCCCCCGAGCAGGCGAAAGACGGGCTGGCCAGCCGCCTTGGCGGCCGCGTCCCACAAGGCGATGTCCACGGCGCTGATGGCCACCATGCCGATACCCTTGCGCCCGAAGGCCATCGTCTGGCGATACAGGTATTGCCAGAGATACTCGACGTCGAACGGATTCTGCCCGAGCAGCACCGGCTTGAGGTAAACGTCGATGATCTGCTTGGTGACGCGCGGCGCCAGAGCGGCGTTTCCGATGCCGACGTGCCCGGAATCCGTTTCCACCTCCACGATCAGCCAGCTATGGAACCGGAACGGGCCCATGGCGTCAATCTTCAAATCGAGCAGGTCGAGAGGGCTGGTGCAGAAATGGGGTTGCGGGGGCACGGTCGGCCCGCGCCATTCCACGACTCGGGTTCGAATGCCGGTAATCTTCATGGCCGGAGGCGGCGGGCGAGCGCCGCCGGCGCGACCGGTGATTATCGGGGGAGCCGGCAGAAGCTGTCAACCCCATTCAGCCGGCGGCTACCGCGTGAGGGCGCCGTACAGGTCGGGGCGGCGCATGGCGATGCGGTCGAACTCCCATTGGCCCGGGATGCGCACGACGCGGTTGCGGTCGGCGGCGGCCGGGTCGATGTCGGCGTAGAGCACCGTCTCTTCCGCCTCCCCGGCCTCCCCCAGCACGTCGCCGCTGAAATGCACGATCTGGGAGTGGCCGACGAAGCGAAAGCCGCGCTCCTCGCCGACGCGGTCGGCGGCGATCACGTACAGATGATTTTCGGTGGCGCGCACCTTGGGCGTGTGCTGCCAGGAGTCGGAACCGGCCGGCCAATTGGTGGGGATGCAGAGCACCTGGGCGCCGTTGAGCTTCACGACCCGCCCCGACTCGGGAAAACTGCAGTCGAAGCAGATGTTGACGCCCAGCCGGACGTCGCGGGCGGCAAACACCGGAAACGGCCTGTCGCCGAGCGTGGTGAAGCGGTCGACGCCGAGGCACAACAGATGGACTTTGCGGTGCGTGCCGAGAATGCCCTCCGGGCTGACCACCGCGGCAGCGTTGTACAGGGCGCTGCCGGCGCGCTCGAGCATCCCCACCACCACCGTGCATTCCAGACGCCGCGCCGCCGCGGCCAGCCGCTCGGTGGAGGGGCCGGGCACCGGCTCGCTCATGGCCCAGGCCTCTTCCCGGCTGGCGAAGCAGTAACCCGTCAGCGCGCACTCGGGAAAGACAACCAGCCGGGCTCCCTCCCGCGCCGCTTCTTCTATTCGAGCGAGCACCTTCTCCAAGTTTTGCTGCTTTTCGAGGATGCTCACGTTCATCTGTACCGCCGCGACTTTCATCCGTTTCTCCTCGCCTGCCGATTCGCAGACCGACATTCTACCAGCCGGCGAGGCCGCCGCAACCCGGGCAGGACGGGCAACGAGGCGGGCAGGGCTCGCCCCGTCCCGGCCAGCCGCCGGTCGAGTGGGGCGGCCGGCCGTAATCAGGGCCATCGGAGCCTGAGGCTCCGCCGCGCGCCTCCGGGGCTTCGCTAGCCTCGCTCAATCTTCCACTGCGGAGTCGGATCGCTCAGAATCCGCCCGCAGTTGCTCAGCACGTACTCCTTCACCGCCGCGTCCGAAGCGCCGGCCCACGGATATTCTCCAGCCATGTCTAGCCCCAGGTTGCGAATATCAATCATGACGTCAAGACGGCCCGGAGCTTCGGAATAGAACGAATCTGGCATGGTGCCTTCGTAATCGAAACGCCGCCGGTTGGCCCGGCGAATCGTCACCAGCACCACGAGGAGACCCAGCAACACGATGAGTAGCGAAACCATAATGACGTCGCGTAAAATTGCCGCCACCAAGGAAGGTCACACCCTTCTTTTTTGCCGAAATTATTACCGCCAGTGCTGAGCTTTATTACCACCACCGGAAGTGGCGTGTCGATGGAGTGGCCAGCCGTTCAATAGCCGTCTGGTGGCGTGGCGGCCGGCGGGAGCCGCTTCGGTATCGGTTCTTGACTCGCCGGCGGGACGGGAGTATAGCTAATAGCATTCGCAGGTGCGGCGGGGGCCGGAGTGATGAGTTCTGCGGGTGCAGCGCGCTGGAGGCCGCGCCGAATGGCCTCTCGGGATCCGAGGCGAGCCTACCGGTCGATGTGGCTTGCGGCAGCCAGCGGGGGCGCCGCCACGCTATCCACTATCCTGCGAGCGCGATGCCTTTACCTTTTCCCACGCCGACAACCGAGGAATCAATTCGATTTTGGCTTTGGCCGCGGATGGCGGCTCGACTGTCCGCAAGGAGTGAAGTGCCATGTTCAGACTGGATGCCGATAAGAAGGTGCATTTCTGCGACGGGGTCACGCGGCGGGATTTCTTGCATGCCGGCTCGATTGCCCTTCTCGGCCTGACCATGCCGCAGTTTTACGGGCTCAAGGCGATGGGCGCGGTCAACACTGACAAGGATGTGAACTGCATTCAATTGATGCTGGTCGGTGGTCCCAGCCAGCTCGATACCTGGGACATGAAGCCGGACGCTCCGGCATCGATCCGCGGGCCTTACAAGCCGATCAAGACCAATGTGCCGGGGATCGAGATTTCCGAAATTTTTCCCCGCATGGCCCGGCACGCGGACAAATTCGCCCTGCTCCGCTCGGTGTACCACACCGCCGCCGCCGTGCATGATACCGGCTGCCAGATGATGCAGACGGGGCGGTTGTTCCAGGGCGGGCTCGAGTCGCCCAATTACGGCTGCGTGCTGAGGAAGCAGAAGGGGCCGAAGGGAGACATGCCGCCGAACGTGTTGATCCCGCGCATGATCGGGGAGCTCGGCGGGAACCTGCCGCACGGCGACACGGCGGGATTTCTGGGCAAGCAGTACGATCCCTTCGTGCTGAACGCCGACCCGTCGGACCCGAATTTCAAGGTGCCCGACATGCTGCCGCCGGATTACATCTCGGCCGTGCGGGTGGATCGGCGGCGCGACTGGCGGCAGGTGATTGACGAGTCGGTGCGCTATTTTGAGAGCTCGAATCAGGACGCCAAGTTGATGGACGCCACCTTCAACCAGGCCTATACCCTGATGACCTCGAGCCAAGCGCGGGAGGCCTTCGCTCTCAACCAGGAAAGCGAGGCGACGCGCCAGCGATACGGCATGAACCGCTTCGGGCAAGGCTGCCTGCTCGCTCGGCGGCTGGTGGAGCGGGGCGTCCGCTTCGTCACCGTCAACATGTTTGAGACGGTCTTCAACGAGATCACTTGGGACATCCACGGGTCGGCCCCGTTCAGCCCCATCAGTTGTTATGAAGATTCGGTCGGGCCGATGTTTGACAATGCCTACAGCTCGCTGCTCGAGGACTTGAGCGACCGCGGCCTGCTCTCGAACACCCTGGTGCTGGCCACCGGCGAATTCGGACGCACCCCCCGCATTAATCCCGCCGGCGGACGCGACCACTGGCCGCAGTGCTGGACGGTGGTGCTGGCCGGCGGCGGCATCAAGGGCGGCCAAGTGGTGGGTTCGTCGGATAACATCGGGGCGGCTCCCAAGGATCGTCCGGTGATGCCCGCCCACATCGCCGCGACCGTCTACAAGTGCCTGGGGATTCCGGTCGACCTTGAGCTCCACACGCCGCAGGGACGCACCGTGCGGCTGGTGGACCACGGCTTTGATCCGATCGACGAACTGCTCGTCTAGACGTGCCCGCTCCGCCCCGCCCGGCCAGGAACGGCCGGCGACCGGAGCGGAATCCGGATGCTCATCGGTGAGGGAATCATGACTATCGCTGGCCGTTGGGGTGTGATCGTGGTGGCGGCGCTGTGGAGCGCCGGGGCGGCGGGGGCCGCCGCGTCGCC
>CADDZC010000089.1 GCA_902812365.1 Acidobacteriota bacterium
ATCGGGGGTTGGGGTGGACGGCGGGTTCGACTGCGGGACGGCTCGGGCGGTGGGTGATCCTGAGGTTATGGCGGAGGGGTTGGCGAAGGTGCTGAAGCCGGGAGGGGCGGCTTACTTGTGGATCACGCGCGGGCAGGCGGAAAGGCTGGAGGGGGAGAAGTTTGGGTTGATGGGGCGGGAGCCGATCAGGGTGCCGCTGAGTCGGGAGCGGATCATCTGGTCGGGTGTGAGGCGATGATTTGGATTCGCCTGGGGGTGATGGAGCTGGCTTGACCGCCGGTGTTTCACGTGAAACACTGGCGTCACGCTTGCCTTGCCCAGCCTCACCTTGCTTCTGCTTGCGTTGCTCTGTTACATTCGCCTCGACGCATCCCGGAGTCGCTGTGGCACGGATCATCGCCATCGCCAACCAGAAAGGCGGGGTCGGCAAGACCACCACCGCCATCAACCTCGGAGCCGCCCTCGCCTGCCGAGGCTTGACCACCCTCCTCGTCGATTGCGACCCCCAGGCCAATACCACCGGAGGCCTGGGATTCCCCAAGGATCCAACCCGCCACTCCCTCTACCACGGGCTTCTTCTCGATATCCCCCTCTCCGACCTGTTGCTCAAAAGCGCCGTCGACGGCCTCTTCCTTATACCCTCGGAAAAAAACCTGGTTGGCGCCAACATCGAGCTGGCCGATCATCCCGACCGCGAACGCCTCCTGGCCACCAAGATCGCCACCCTCCGCGATTCCTTCGGCTTCATCCTTCTTGACTGCCCCCCCGCCCTCGACCTGCTCACCCTCAATGCCTTGGTGGCCGCCGACTCCGTGCTGGTCCCCGTCCAGTGCGAGTATTTCGCCTTAGAAGGTGTTTCCGAGCTGCTCGATACGCTCGCCCGCGTCCGCCGCACCCACAATCCACGCCTCGCGGTCGAAGGCATCCTCCTCACCATGTTTGACGACCGCACCAACCTCTCCCACCAGGTCCGCGATGACCTTAAAGACTTCTTCGGCGACCAGATTTTCCATACCGTCATCCCCCGCAACATCCGCTTGGCCGAAGCCCCGAGTTACGGGAAGCCGATCTTCCTGTATGATCCCCAGTGCCGGGGCGCGGCCAGCTACATTGAACTCGCCCAGGAGGTGCTCAGCCATGACTCGAAAGGCCTTGGGCCGCGGACTTAGCTCCCTGATCCGGGAGACCGATTCTCCCCCAGCCGGAGACGGCGCCAGCCAAGTCAAGATTGACAGCATCGATCCCAACCCCTTTCAGCCTCGCCGGACACTGCCGGAAGAGAGTTTGCGCGAGCTGGCATCGTCGATTCGATCGAGCGGCGTCGTTCAACCCGTCCTCCTGCGGAGAGTTGGCGATCGCTACCAGCTGGTGGCCGGCGAGAGGCGATGGCGGGCCGCCCAGCTCGCCGGGCTCGAAACCGTCCCCGCCGTCATCCGCACCGTCAGTGATCGTGACGCCCTCGAGCTGGCGCTGACCGAAAATCTCCTCCGCGACGACCTCAACCCGGTCGAGGTCGCCCGCGCCTATAACGCCTTGCAGGAAAATTTCGGCTTGACTCATGACCAGATCGCCGACCGCCTGGGCGTGAATCGGGCCACGGTTACAAATACGCTGCGCCTCCTCCGCCTCCCTCCCCGAGTGCTGGAGCTGGTGGAGACCGGGGCGCTCAGCGCCGGCCATGCCCGATGCCTTTTGAGCCTCGATTCCGCGGCCGCCCAGGAACAGTGGGCCGCAACCATCGTCGCCAAAGGGTTATCGGTGCGTCAAGTTGAGGCCGCCCTCGCAACCCCGTCCCAGGCCCGAGCGCCGTCGCAGCCTCAAAGGGATTCTCCGCCCGATCCCAATCTTCGCGCCGCCGTCTTAGAGCTGGAGCGAACACTCGGAACGCGGGTGAAAATCACCGGGGAGGGACACCGGGGCAAAATCGAGATCCAGTACTTCTCGCGGGAGGACCTCCATCGAATTTACGATCTCATTGTTAAGCGCGATTAGAACTCGGCTGGCCCGACGAATAACCAACTCGGAGCTGTGCGCACGCGGAGAACCCGGCGGCTTATGATCCTGCCCATACCAAGGCGAAAAACGGCCTCAGCGGCCACTGAGCGGCCGCGCGATCCCAACTCTGCCGGATTCCTCGGCACCGGCGTTGAGGCGGAGGGCACCATCAACGTATCGTCCGGCACCTTTGACGTTGGAGGCCGGTTCAAGGGTCACCTTCGCTCTGGCGCTACGATTATTGTGGGCGAAGGGGGAGAGGTAGAGGCCGACATCGCCGCCCGAGTGGTCACCGTCACCGGTAAGGTGACGGGCAGCATCCAGGCCTCGGAGGCTTTGGAAATCAAGTCGTCCGGACGAGTGAAGGGGGATATCACCACGCCGGTGCTCATCATCGAGCCGGGCGGCCATTTTGAAGGCCAATGCCACATGCCGGCCGCCGACCCGCAAGCTCTCCCGACGGCCGAATCCTCCGTGCCGCCCTCGGCCCCCCTCAGCCCGTCCGAAACGCCTACGCGTCGTGGATAGTGGTCATGGCCCGGATTTCGAACTCCCGGCAGCCCTTGGGGGTGTTCACGGTAACCGTGTCGCCGATCTTTTTCCCCATCAAGCTTCGACCAATCGGCGACGTGGTAGAAATCAGCCCCTTGCTGAAATCCGCCTCTTCGCTCGTCACCAGCTTGTACTCGACCTCCAGGCCGCGATCCACGTCGTAGAGGGTGACTGTGGAGCCGAAGGCGATCCGATCCTTCGGGATGTTGTTCATGTTGACGAGCGAAAGGTCGGCCAGTCTCTGCTTCAACTGGCCCAGACGCGCGCTGACGTAATCCTGGCGCTGCTTGGCCATGATGTATTCCGCGTTCTCGCTCAGATCGCCCAGTGCGCGGGCGCGCTTGAGCTCCTTGGGCAGCTCATGATTCAGCTCATGCTCCAGCGCCTGAATCTCGTCCTGGAGCTTCTTGACAACGGAGGTGGACATAGGGCGCTAGTCCTCGGCAACGTGAGATGCCTCCATTATAAAAAACGTCGCGCCTCCGCGCAACCCAGCTCTCTCCCGCCCTTGACCCGCCGCCAATCTCCCACCACCCGGCCGCGATCATCACCCTTGACATCCGCCCCGAGTTGCCTCACTAATCTTTGGTCGCGCCTCCGTCCGGCGCCGGAGCCTCGCCGATGTTCGTCCCCCAAACCTATCCCGTCGCCCTGCTCATGATGGTGCTCAGCATGTTGTGCTGGGGAAGCTGGGCCAACACGCAAAAGGCCGCCGGAACGTGGCGCTTTGAGCTGTTTTACTGGGACTACGTCTGGGGCATCCTGCTCTGCGCCGCCGCCATCGGCCTCACGTTCGGGCGCACGGATCCAGCAAGCCCAGACAGCTTTTTCCGGAATCTGGCGGCAGCCGGCGCGCGCAACGTCGAGTATGCGTTTCTCGGGGGAGTGATTTTCAACGCCGCCAACCTGTTGCTGGTGGCGGCGATCGCCATCGCGGGCCTGGCCGTCGCCTTTCCCGTCGGCATCGGCCTGGCGCTGGTGATCGGGTCGGTGCTCAACTACGCCATCACGCCCAAAGGCAATCCCCTGTTCTTGTTTGGAGGGATCACCCTCGTCGTGGTGGCCATCGTCCTCGACGCTGTGGCGTACCGCCGGCTCTCCGGCGGGGGTGGCCTGAGCACGCGAGGGCTCCTGCTCAGCCTGCTCTGCGGCGTCGGCATGGGCCTGTTCTATCCCCTGGTGGCGAAGGCCCAGAGCGGCGGTGCCCACTTGGTTCCTTACACGGTCGCCTTTATATTCGCGCTCGGCGTCGTGGCCTCGAACTTTCCGCTCAACTACGCTTTCATGAAGCGGCCGGTCGCCGGCCCCCCGGTCAGCCTCCGCGACTACTTGAAGGGGCGCGGGGGCGCCCACGCGTGGGGCATCGCCGGCGGGCTGATTTGGGGCATCGGCACGATCTCGAACTTTGTGGCCTCTTACGCGCGGATGGTCGGACCGGCGACATCGTATGCCCTGGGCCAGGGCGCCACGATGATCTCGGCGATCTGGGGGGTCTTCGTGTGGAAGGAGTTCAAGGGGGCGGGCCGCGACGTGAAGCGCTGGCTGGTTCTGATGTTCGTCTTTTTCGTGGCCGGCTTGGCCGGGGTGGCGCTGGCTCCGGTCGTTAAATGAGCTTTTGGCCTTGGGGGCAACGATGCGAAGAGGGCGGCTCGCGGTGCTCGGCTGGGTACTCCTTGCGGCAACGGTTTCGCGCACGGCCGCGGCTCGCCGCATCCCGATCCTGCTCGATACGGACATCGGCACGGACATTGACGACGCCTTCGCCCTGGCACTGATCCTCAACAGCCCCGAGCTCGACCTTCTCGGCGTGACCACAGTCAGCGGCGATACGCAGGCGCGCGCCCGGCTGGCCGCCAAGCTTCTATGGGTCGCCGGCCGCGCGGTTGTGCCCGTCTACGCCGGCCAGCCCGGCCAACCCTTGCCCATCGATCAAGCCCGCTGGGCGGAGGGGTTCACCAGCCCGGCGCTGCGGCTGAGCGGCGCGGCCGGTTTTCTGGAGTCGCAGTTCGACCGCCGTCCGGGGGAGGTGACGCTGATCGCCATTGGGCCGCTCACCAACGTCGCCGCGCTTCTGCGGAAAGACCCGCCTGTGGCCCGCAAGATCAAAAGCATCGTCATGATGGGAGGCTCGATCAGCCACGGTTACGGCAGCGATCCGCAGCCGGCGGCGGAATACAACATCGCTCAAGACCCCGCTGCCGCTCAGACCGTCTTCGCCTCCGGCGTGCCGATCGTCATGGCGCCGCTCGACGTGACGGCGATGCTGCAACTGGACTTTAGCGCCCGGCGGCGCATCTTCACCGAGCTCACCCCGCTCACCAACGCGCTCGCCATCCTTTACCATCTCTGGGGCCGCGAAACCCCGATCCTGTTTGATCCCATGGCCGTGGCCATGGTGATCGACCCCAGCCTCTGCGCCACCCGGCGGCTGGCCATCGAGGTGGATGCGCGGGGCTTCACTCGCGTCCGGCCCGGCGGTGAGCCGAACGCCACGGTCGGCGTGCAGGCCGACCCGCAAAGATTCCTTCGGTTTTATTTGAGCCGGGTGGCGCCGTAGGAGCGGTGGAGGGAACGACATGGAAGGAGCAGAGGTACGGGGTAGAGGGCAGCGCGAAGGGGGTATGGCTGTAATAGACAATACACTGTTGATAATATTTCGCCGGCTCGCTCCCTACCGAGCCCGTCCCGGAACGCCCGCCGCCGTGACTCCCCCGAGACGCCATGGATTCCCGATTCGCAACCTCTCCTTCGACCTGTGTTAGATTGGGACGCGATCGTCAAGGAGGCTTTTATGCCAGACCGTAGCCGACGCTCGTTTCTCGGATCGTCTCTGTTGGCGCTGCCGTTCGTTAAGTTCGCTTCCGGTTCATCCCCGGCCCGCCCCGCCGGCATTCCCTGGAAGCTCGGCATTATTACCGACGAAATTTCGCAGGATTTTGGCCAGGCGCTCGATTTCATTTCGAGTTATTCGCTTCACTATTGCGAGCTGCGCGAGATGTGGCACACCAACATCATGAACAGCTCGCGGGCGGACCTGGACCGGGCCAAAAAGCTGATCGAGGACCATCGCCTGAAGGTGAGCGACATCGGGTCGCCGCTCTTCAAGTGGAACCTGCCCCAGATGCCGGCGCGGCCCGAGAAGCGCGACACCTTTCACGCCGATTTCACCGAGCAGGACGCCGACGCCGTGTTGAAGAAATCGTTTGAACTCGCCCATTTCTTTGGCACGCGGAAAGTCCGCGTCTTCAGCTACTGGCGGGTGGAGAGTCCGGGAAAGGCCTACCCCTACGTTCGCGAGCGGCTGGCCAAGGCGGCTGAAGCGGCGGGCCGGGACGGCATTCTGCTCGTACTCGAGAACGAGCACGAATGCAACATCGGCACCGGCAAGGAGCTGGGCCGCATCTTGAAAGACATCAACTCACCGCACTTGCGCGGCAATTGGGATCCGGGCAACGCCGCCATGTTGCGCGAGGTGCCGTATCCGGACGGCTACGAGGCCGTACGCGGCTGGTTCGCGCACATGCACATCAAAGATGTGAGGAAGAACCCGGCCACGGGAAAGCTGGGCTGGGCTCCGGTCGGGGGAGGGTTCATCGACTGGCGCGGGCAGTTCGAAGCCTTGCGCCGGCAGGGTTATGAGGGCACGATGTCACTCGAGACCCACTATCGCCGTCCCGATCACAACGCCCTCGAAAGCACGCGGGAGTCGCTTGAAGGGCTGCTGAAAGTCATCCGCGAGACGAGCGCGTGAGCCTTCTCCTCAAGCCGGGCTTTCTCCTCACCGGCCGGGCGAGGCGGGGCCGGCCACGGAGAACTCCAGGCGGTTGCCGGAACGGTCGATGCGGTCGAGCCGCACGCGGACGCGGTCGCCGAGACGATACGCGCGCCGGAGGCTGGCGCCGACCAGCGCCCGCAGCCGCTGGCGATAGATGTAGTGATCATCGGTGAGGCTGTCGACGGGCACGAAGCCTTCCACAAACAGGTCGAGCAACTCGACCGCCATGCCGCGCGGGCTGAGGCTGATGATGAGGGCGTCAAACTCGTCGCCGAGGCGGCCGGCCATGAACGACACTTTTTTCCAATCCATTAACTCGCGTTCCGCATCGGCGGCCCGGCGTTCCGATTCGGAAGTCTCGAGGCCGATGGCGCGGAGCTCCTCCGTGCTCAGCGAAGCTGCGCCGGCGGCAGGAGGCGGGAAAGCCCGGGCGGGGCCTCGGGG
>CADDZC010000090.1 GCA_902812365.1 Acidobacteriota bacterium
GCGCCGCGGTCGGAAGGCCGGGTTCGACTGGACGCGGAAGATGTGAGGGCCGGACGGGCGGCCTCGTCGGGCGGGAGCATAGCTGGCCATGGCCGGCGGCACGATCAGAGCCAAGCGGGATGGAAACGACTTTCCCCCGAGTCTGTCCCCGCCCGCGCCCGCCCCGGTTGACACCAGCCTGCGCCCGGCCTAGCTTAGAGTCCATGGACATCTTCGAGGAAATCGCCAAACTCCGCAAGGAAGGGCGGAAAGCGGCGCTCGCCACCATCATCGACGTCCAAGGATCGGTGCCGAGTTACGAAACATCGAAGATTCTCATCCGTGATGACGGTTCGATCGTCGGCACGGTGGGCGGCGGCTGCGTGGAAGCGGAGGTCTGGGCCGTGGCTCAGGACGTCATGCGGGAGGAAAAGCCCCGGCGGCTGCACTTCAATCTCAACCAGCATCCCGAATATGACGAAGGGCTGGTGTGCGGCGGATCACTCGACGTCTTCGTGGAGCCCATTCTGGCCACCCCCACTCTGTACCTGTTCGGCGGCGGCCACGTTTCGCTCTATCTCTCCAAGATCGCCAGCCTCGCCGGATTCGATACCGTCATCGCCGATGATCGCCAGGCCTTCGCCAACCGCCAGCGCTTCCCCGAGGCCTTGGAAACCTACGCGGGCCCCTGGGAAGAGATTTTTCCCAAGCTGCGGCCCAATGAGTTCTCCTATCTGGTCATTGCCACGCGGGGCCACCAAGCGGACCTGGCCTGCCTGCGCTGGGCGCTGCAGACTCCGGCGCGCTACATCGGCATGATCGGCAGCCGGCGGAAGCTCGTCGAATTTTGGAAGGTACTGGAAAAGGAGGGTGGGATCGCGGCTTCGGGGCTCGAGCGCCTCCACTCGCCGGTGGGTCTCGATATCGGGGCGCTCACTCCGCAGGAGATTGCCGTTTCCGTGGTCGCCGAGATGATCGCCGTGCGCCGCGGCGTGGCTCCGCCTGTGTCATCGCTCGCTTACACTCCGAAGGCCCGGCCGGCGGCCGGGTGACGGGGCGCGGAAGGTGCCGCCGCGCAGCAAGAGCCGCCCGGAGGCGCGCGGGACTCTCCGCGCCGGCATTTTGATTTTGCCCGCCGAGCCGCTATCCTCTTGCTCCCATGATCCAGCCCTCACGGCCGGCATCCTCCGTGGCCGGTTTGATTCTGGCGGCGGGCGCTTCCCGGCGCATGGGGCGCGACAAGCCCTTGCTGCTCTACCGGGGCCGCACATTTCTTGAAACCGTTATCGCCACGCTGCGGGAAGCGGGCGCCTGGCCGCTGGCCGTGGTTCTCGGCCACCACGCCGCCAGCATTCGGCGGGCGGTCGACTTGACCGGCGCCGAGGTGGTGATCAATGCCGACTATCGGCGCGGCCAAACGTCGTCCCTGCAAGCGGGACTGCGCGCCCTGGAGGCGGCGAAGCCCGCGGCGATCGTCCTCGGGCTGGTTGATCACCCGGCCGTGCCGGCGGAAGTCGTCCGCCGGTTAATCGCGGCATGGCAGGACTCGCGGGCCGCAGTGGTGATTCCCACTCATGGCGGCCGGCGCGGCCATCCGGTGGTGGTGGCGGCGGCGCTCTTTCCCGAGCTGCTCGCCCTTGACCCCGCGCAGGGAGCGAATGCGGTGCTGCGCCGCTATGGCGACCTCACCTGCCTAGTGGAGGTTGCCGATCCCGGGATTCTGATTGACGTCGATGATCCCGCGACGCACCATCGTCTGGAAGAAGGCTAGAGGCCGACTCGCGGCTCCGGCCGGATGATCGGGCCAACCCCGCTTTCGCGCCATCGTAAAGCAGCCACGCATAGACCGGAGCATATTCCAAGATCGGGAACAGCGGAGCGCTTTGGTAGGGCAAGCCCGCCGCGTAAGGGATAACGGGCGCATAGGCCAGGAAACTGGTGACGCTCAGCAGAAGCAGCGGCGGGCTGGGATAAAAACACAAAAAGGGAATGAACCACGTGAAGTACCACGGGAAAGCGTTGGGCGAGACCAATAAGAGCGCCGCGATCAGGAACAGGCTGGCCGCGGCCGGCTCCATTCGCTGCCGGAGGGCAACTGCCACGAGAAGAGCCACCAGGACTCCGGCCAGGAATTCCGCCTGGGCTTTGGAGTTGCCGGCGAGAAGGAGCAGGCGGAAGAGGCTGTCATTGGCTTCCCAGGCGGCGGCATAATGGGCAAGGCCGTGGAGCAAGTCGGAGCCGGCGGGGGCGTAAGGTAGAAACCCGGCTATTAATACGCTGATAAATACACCCAAACAGACGGCTTGCTTTCGGTTAATCTTTTTGATAAAAACAGGGAGGAGAACCAGCGGAAAGAGTTTGGCCAGGACGGCCAAGGCGAGCGAAGCGGCGGCGAGCGCCGGCTTTCGCCGGAGCCGCAGCAGGTGGGCGGCCAGCAACGCCAGAACCGCCAGCGAATCGTGATGCCCGCTGAGGGCGAACGAGGCGATGACGGCGGGGTTCCAGGCGTAAATGAGGGAGCGCGCGAGCGGCTGCTCCATAGCGGCCAGCAGCAGCAGAACGGCGGCGAAGGCGGCGAGGTCGAAACCGACAAAGAGCCGCTTGTAGCCGGCCGGCGTTTCCGCCAGTGCGAACACGGCCTCGCTGAGCGGAGGATAGACGGTGGGGGTGAACCGGCCGGTGCGAACCGGATGCTCCGCGTCCTCGAATCGCTGCAGGTCGAGCCGGGCCGGATAGGCTTGATAGGGATTCAGGCGGGCGCGCTCGATGCGTCCCTCCCACTGGTAGCGGTTCACGTCATCGGAGAGCTCGGGGGGAAGCGGGAGGAGAAGGGCGCGGAAGGCCACAGCTCCGGCCACCACCACGAGCAGGGCGGGCCAGCGGTATGGATAGCGGCTGACGAGGTACACCGCCGCCAGATAGAGGGAGCCGCCAACGAGTCCGAGGGCGATTAAGCCGGGAAGGTGGTCGTTAAAATCCGGGGTGCGGCCCCAGGTGCGCCAGCGGTGGAAGATGGCGGCCAGGGCGGCGCCGAGCAACGCGAGCGCCGGCGTGGCGAAAGCGGGCTTGCGGATGCGGGGCTCGGGGAAATCAGTCATTCGGTCCGCGAGTTACTGAAGCCGGAGACCGGAGCCTGCCTGGGGTGGGCATTCCAGTTTGCCGGCGGGAGAAGTCGAAACGGCGATGTGGTCCTGGTTGCTGATCGGGTTGATGGTTTCGGCGAATCCGGTGCTGCGGTACGTCGAGAAGATTTTTCAAAAGGATCCCTTCCAGGGCCTTTACCGCCCCAATGCGTTTGACCTGTCGATTTTGATCCCTTACTTTACCATTCTTATTATCCTTTCCCTGTACGGCATCCATCGCTATTTTCTGACCTTTCTCTACCTCAAGAACAAGCACAAGGCGCCGAAAGCCGGCTGCCCCCCGCAGCCGCTCCCCCGCATCACCGTTCAGTTGCCCATTTACAATGAGCGCTACGTCGTTGACCGCCTGCTCGAGTCGGTCACGCGGATCGACTATCCGCGGGAGTTGCTGGAAATTCAGGTGCTCGACGATTCCACCGACGAGACGCGCATGGTGGCGTCGCGCCTGGTGAGCGAGTACGCCCAGGCCGGCTATCCCATCAGTTACCATCATCGTCCGCATCGTGAAGGCTTCAAGGCCGGAGCCTTGGCGGAGGGCCTCAAAAGCGCCAGCGGCGAGCTGATCGCCATTTTTGACGCCGACTTCGCTCCTCCGCCCGATATTCTCTACCGCCTCGTTCCCTATTTCCGCGACCCGCAGGTGGCCGTCGTGCAGGGCCGTTGGACCTGGATCAACCGGCATTATTCCACCCTGACGGAAGTCGAAGCCATCATGCTCGATGGCCACTTCGTGATCGAGCACGGCGGACGCAATTTTTCGGGGCGCTTCTTCAACTTCAACGGCACCGCCGGCATGTGGCGCCGCGCCGCCATCGAAGACGCCGGCGGCTGGCAGCACGATACGCTGACCGAAGACACCGACCTTAGTTACCGGGCGCAGTTGAAGGGCTGGAAGTTCATCTATGATCCGTCGGTCGAGTGCCCGTCGGAGCTGCCGGTGGAGATGAATGCGTTCAAATCCCAGCAGGCGCGCTGGGCCAAGGGCCTGATGCAGACGGCCAAGAAGCTCCTGCCGGTGATCTGGCGCAGTCCGCAGCCGCTGAAGATCAAGCTGGAGGCCACGTTCCACCTCACCGCCAACATCGCTTATCCGCTCATGGTGGCCTTCTCCCTCATCCTGCTGCCGGCCTTGATCGTCCGCTTCTATCAGGGCTGGTTCCAGATGCTTTATCTCGATGTGCCGCTCTTCTTGGCCGCCACCTGCTCGGTCTCGACGTTTTACATGGTGGCGCAGCGCGAGCTCTACCCCGACACGTGGCGGAGCAAAATCAAGTACATTCCCTTCCTGATGGCGACCGGAATCGGCCTGGCGGTCAGCAACGCCAAGGTGGTGATCGAAGGGCTGTGGGGCGTGCCTTCGGAGTTCGTTCGCACCCCGAAGTACCGGGTCGAGGGCCGCCAAACGGGCTGGGAGCGGAAGAAGTACTTGCGGCGGGGCGGCTGGGTTCCCTGGGTTGAGATCGCGCTGGCCGCCTACTTCGTCCTCGTCACGGCTTACGCGTTCAGCGCCGAGGATTATCTGACGGCCCCCTTCCTCATGCTGTTTTCCATCGGCTACGCTTACACGGGCTCCATGTCGCTGTTGCAGACTCCGGTCCGCCGGCTCTGGAACGCGCTGCCAGCCTGGGTGTGGGCGCGCCGCCGCGTCTCGGCCGAGATGTAACCGTTCTATGTCTCCCGTCCTCCCGGACCCGCCGGTGCGGCGTTGCCACTGGGCTCGCACCCCGCTCTCCATCCGTTACCACGACGAAGAATGGGGCGTGCCCCAGCATGACGACCGAGTGTTGTTCGAGTTTCTCATCCTGGAAGGAGCGCAGGCCGGCCTGAGCTGGGAAACCATCCTGCGGAAGCGGGCCGGGTATCGCCGCGCCTTCGGCGGCTTCGACCCCGCCGCGGTGGCCCGCTATGGCGGGCGGCAAGTGCGGCGGCTGCTGGCCGATCCTGGTATCGTTCGCAACCGGCTGAAGATCAACGCCGCGATTCAGAACGCGCGGGCGTTTCTTGCCGTGCAGGAAGAGTTCGGCAGCTTCGACGCCTATATCTGGCGGTTTGTGGATGGCCGGCCCCGCCGCCGGCGCTCCTCCCGGAGCGTGCCCGCCCGCACGCCCGAGTCCGACGCGATCAGCAAAGACCTGAAACAGCGCGGCTTTCAGTTCGTCGGCTCAACCATCTGCTACGCCTTCATGCAGGCTGTCGGGATGGTGAACGATCATGCGATGGACTGCTTCCGGCGCGCCCAGATTGAAGGGTGAGGCCGTCTGGCGCGAGCGGCGGAGCCCGCCGCCCCGGTCGATTCGGCCGAGCAGCTGCCTTTCTGCTATACTCCTGGTATCATCTCCACGAAGCCTTGGACGCGGGCGGCCATGAAGAACTGCGCGACTTGCCAAACTGCCTACCCGGACGATCTGGAGATTTGCCCGCAGGACGGCACGGGCCTCCGCGAACCGGAAACCTGGCCGCCCGGAACCGTCATTAACGGCAAGTACGTCATCTTCAGCCGGATCGCCCAGAGCCGCGTCACGGCGATCTACAAGGCGCGGGAGATTCCCCGCGACACGCCCCGAGCCCTCAAGACGCTGCGCGGCCCGTTCTTTGCCGATGCCTCGTTGCTCCGGCTCTTTAAGCGCCAAACCCTCGTCTTGCGGCAGCTCCGGCATCCGAACGCAGTGGGCGCGGAAACGAGTGACGAGACCGAAGACGGGCGGCCGTTTCTGGTCATGGAGTACGCCGAGGGCCGCAGCCTCGAGGAAGTGATCAAGAGCGAAGGCCGCCTGCCGCCGCGCCGGGTGTGCGGCATCGCCCGCCAGATTGCCGCGGCGCTCGAGGCCGCTCACCGCCTGGGCCTGCTGCACGGCGATCTGAGGCCCGCCAATGTTCTGCTGGCTGAAGGCCCCGGGGGCGAGCGCGTGAAGGTCGTGGGATTTGGCAATCCGGTGCTGTGGGAGGGAGTGCGGGAGCGCGCGGGGAGGACTCCGCAAGAGTTTCAGCTGCGGGATCTGATTGGCGCCGAACCCGAATACGTTTCGCCCGAACGGGCGCTCGGCTCGCGCGCCGACGATCTTGATGCTCGCTCCGATCTCTACGGGCTGGGCATCCTGATCTATGAAATGCTGGCCGGCGCGCCGCCCTTCCCCAGTGCGGGATCGGACGCCGCCATGCTGGACACCCTGCTGGCGCACCTCGAGCTGCCGCCGCCGCCACTGGCCGCTGACGGCCTGCCCGCCGGCCTGATCGCGCTGATGGCGGCGCTGCTCGAGAAGCGCCGAGAGCTCCGGCCGGCGACCGCCGGCTGCGTCGGCGAGGAGCTCGACCGCATCGCGGAAGCGCTGGGTGAGGC
>CADDZC010000091.1 GCA_902812365.1 Acidobacteriota bacterium
AGCTACGCCTTTCGGCCTCGCCTTAGGGACCGACTCACCCTGAGCGGATTAACCTTTCTCAGGAAACCTTAGACTTTCGGCGCGGAGGGTTCCCACCTCCGTTATCGCTACTTATGCCGGCAGGGTCTCTTGACTACCGTCGACGAGCCCTCGCGGTCTCGCTTCTAACTGTAGTCAACGCTCCCCTACCCTTTGGCCATCTCCCAGAGGAGACGGCCAAAGCCGCAGCTTCGGTAGATGGCTTGAGCCCCGTTGAATTATCGGCGCAGAACCACTCGACCAGTGAGCTGTTACGCTTTCTTTAAAGGATGGCTGCCTCTAAGCCAACCTCCTGGCTGTCTCAGCGATTCCACTTCCTTTCCCACTTAGCCATCGCTTCGGGACCTTAGCTGGCGGTCTGGGCTATTTCCCTCTCGACAATGAAGCTTAGCCCCCACTGTCTGACTCCCGGACTGCGCTTCACGGCATTCGGAGTTTAGTTGGATTCGGTATCCGTGAACGGACCCTAGTCCATCTAGTTCTCTACCGCCGTGAGCGATCATCCGAGGCTAGCCCTAAAGCTATTTCGGGGAGAACGAGCTATCACGAAATTTGATTAGCCTTTCACCCCTACCCTCAGTTCATCCGAGCTGTTTTCAACCAACACCGGTTCGGGCCTCCAGCCACGGTTAAGTGGCTTTCACCCTGACCAAGGGTAGATCATCTCGCTTCGCGTCTATTGCCCGCCACTTGTCGCCCTGTTCAGACTCGCTTTCGCTACGGCTCGCTCCTCCCGACGGATCGGGAATCATCGCTTAACCTTGCGACGGACAATAACTAGCCGGCTCATTATGCAATAGGCACGCCGTCAGGCTTGCCCTCGGGTTGCCCCTCGGGCGTGGCCCTCCGACTGCTTGTAGGCATACGGTTTCAGGTACTATTTCACTCCCCTCGCAGGGGTTCTTTTCACCTTTCCCTCACGGTACTGGTTCACTATCGGTCGCTAGCACGTATTTAGCCTTACGGGATGGTCCCCGTCGCTTCCCGCAGGGTTCCTCGTGCCCCGCGGTACTCAGGAACGCGCGTTCGAGTCCGGTCGGCTTTCGCTTACGTGGCTATCACACTCTATGGCCGACTTTTCCAAGTCGTTCAACTAGCCGCCGGATTGGTAACTCGATGGTTCTGCACCGACGCGCGCCCTACTACCCCCAGCCTTCCACCTTGCCGATGGATGCTCAGGGACCCGAGGGGCGGCTTTCGCCGCTCGCTTCGGCTCCCCGCCATCAGCAAAGTGGAAGGCTGGGTTTGGGCTGTTCCGCTTTCGCTCGCCGCTACTGACGGAATCGCGGTTGCTTTCTTTTCCTCCGGGTACTGAGATGGTTCACTTCCCCGGGTTGGCTCGCACCCGCCTATGGATTCAGCGGGCCGTTTCCGATGTTGTCAACGGAAGGGTTTCCCCATTCGGAGATCCCCGGATCTAAGGGTGCTTCCCCCTCCCCGAGGCTTATCGCAGGTAGCCGCGTCCTTCTTCGCCGTCTAGCGCCAAGGCATCCACCGTACGCCCTTAGTAGCTTGACCATAAAATCTGCTCAGCCCACGCCACTTGCCGGCTTCCGGCCGACAACCTGAGCCTTCCGGCTCGGGCCGCCCCCAGAGTTAATCACCGACAAGCGTCGCTGCGCAGATTCGCCTTGCTGTGCCTGTCCGAATCCACTCCGGACAGGCGAGCACATGTAGACGCCGCACTATTCAGTTGTCAAAGAACCTGGGAGGCCGAATCGCAGGCTGGAACCTCGCTTCGGCTTCCGCTCCAGCCGGGCTTTTCACCCGTCAGACGCTGGGGTTGGTCCTCGGACTCGCATCCGACGATCAACCGCAGCGCCCCGTGGCTAGAATGCTTCGTGGGCGCAACCGCCTCTGGCGTCCGCGACGCCGTTGCTTGGGCTGGCTCACGTGTTCGGGAATCAGGGCGACGAAACAGGCGGGAAACGGACAGCAGAGGAACCCACTTGCTTCACAACCCTAGCCGAAACGTCTTACCGTAGTTTCCTCCTTTGCAACCTTCACGGTCACTATTGTAACCGGCTTCCATCAAAGATGCAACCCGCATCGATGATGGTTGCTTCACTTGCGGCCACGCCAGTGACAATCAAAGAGCATAGCGGTTCGCAGGCGGCAATGCAAGAGAAATTTTTCGGTGCTTGGGGAAGAGCTCAGCCCGCGGCTTGGCCAACCAGCGCCTTCACGCTCCGCTGTGGCGCCGATTCTCCTTTCCCGACTCAGAGAGTGAATCTTGCCGGGCGGGAAAGCGGAGCTCTCAAAAATTGGATATGAGTTTTATTTTCAACAACCTAGTGGCTTTGCTCAAACGATTTTGGGCCGCGTCGACGAATTTTCAATAACTTACGCTGTGCTTGAAGCCCGTTTTATTAGCCTAACTTCCATGTTTTCATCAACCTAGTGGCTTTCTTCAACATCCTCTACGTATTTTCAACAACTTAGCGGCTTCGTTTTTGAGGCGAAGCCACTAGGTTATTTGTTTTCAATAACCTAGTGGCTTCGCCCCCACCCTGACCGTCCTTGGCCGGAGCGTTTTCCAGCCCGAAGCCGCCCAAACCGCTGTCCACGACTCCGGCAGCCCCCGAGCCACGAACCGGCTGGCCGAGGAGAAGGGATGAAGGTAGCGTCCGGGAAGGCAGATACAGCCGCATATATTATTAAATAATACACTTTGGGCCCAGAGCGTGTCAAGACCTGCTTTTGGAGGGTGTCGCCCTCAAACCGGGGCCACTTTGTCGGCAACGCCCGCCAGGGCGGCGCTCAGAGCTCTCACTTGCTCCTCCAGCCACTCACGGGCTTCCTCGATCTCGCTCAGATCGCCGGTCCGGGCGGCTTGCTCGAGGGCGAGGGCGGCGTCGTAAGCCGCGGGAGCCGCGAAGTTGCCGAGCGAGCTGCGCAGCGCCTGGGCGGCCAGCTCGATCTCAGCGGGAGCGGAACGTCGGCTTGCCTGCCGAATCTGGGCGAGCCAGTTCGAGCAGTTCTCAAGAAACAGCTCCGCCATCTCCCCTAAGAGCGCCTCGTCGCCTTCCAGGCGGGCGAGCGTTTCGCGGAGATTGAAGACGCGGGCGGCATCAAGGCTGGGGTCCGGGCTGAGCGGAGCCGCCGCGCTCGATGAGGGAGCCCACCGCTCGATGGCGGCCAGGAGCGCGACGCTCTCGATCGGTTTCGAGATGTAGTCGTCAGCCCCGGCGTCGAGCGCCCGCTCGCGGTCGCCGGTCATGGCGTGGGCCGTCACGGCAATAATCGGCACGTGGCCGCCGGTTTGCCTCTCTTTTTCGCGGATGGCCTTCATGGCTTCGAGGCCGTCCATTTCCGGCATTTGGATATCCATCAGCACCAAGTCGACGGGCTCCTGCTCGAGGACGGCGAGGGCCTCGAGGCCGTTGACGGCAAGCGTCACCGAGTGCCCGTGCCGCTCGAGCAACCGGCGCGCGACGGTGTGGTTGACGGTGTTATCTTCGGCCACCAGGATTCGCAGGCGGCGGCCCGCCGCGCTGCTGGCCGGCTCCGGCGGCGGTTCCACCGGAGCTCCGCCCAGCGCGGCGCGCAAAGCGCCGAGCAGCTCCGACTGCTTCACGGGCTTGATCAGGCACGCCGTAATGCCCAGCTCGCGGGTGCGTTTCGAGAGCCCCTCCGGATCATCCGAGGTCAGCAGGACGAGCGCGGTGGCCGCCAGCCCCGGATCGCGCCGGATCAGCTCGGCGACGGCCAGGCCGTCCAGGCCCGGCATGTGGCCATCGAGGAGCACGACCGGAAAGGGTTGTCCGGCCTGTTGCGCGCGTTCGAGAGCGGCCATGGCGGCGGCGCCGCCATCGACAACCGTGGGCTTCAGCTGCCAGCCCGCGAGCATCTCCTCAAGGATGCGCCGGTTGGTGGCGTTATCGTCCACCACCAGCACCGGCAGTCCGCGCAGCAAGTCGAGGTCGGTGGCGGTGATCTCGAGGCCGAGCGCGCGGCCCACGCCGAGACGGGCCGTAAAGTGGAACGTGCTGCCTTCGCCCGGCTGACTTTCCACCCACAACCGCCCGCCCATCATCTCGACCAGGCGCGAGGAGATGGTGAGCCCAAGGCCCGTGCCGCCGTAACGCCGGGTGGTCGAGCCGTCGGCTTGGGCGAAGGCTTCAAAGATCATCTTTTGCTTTTCGGGCGGAATCCCGGTGCCGGTGTCGCGGACGGCGAAGTGCAGGACGACCGATTGCTCCTCCCGCTCCTCGGTGTCGACGGCAACGATGACTTCGCCGCGCTCGGTGAACTTGACGGCGTTGGAAACCAGATTCAGCACCACTTGGCGGAGGCGCAGCGGGTCGCCAATTAGCGACTCGGGCACCGCCGGCCGAATGTCACAGGCCATTTCCAACCCTTTCTGGTGGGCCCGCAGGGCGACGGTTTTCAGGGCCTGGTCGAGGGTGTCGCGCAGACTGAATTCGACGGATTCGAAATCGAGGCGGCGAGCCTCGATCTTGGAGAAGTCCAGAATGTCGTTGATCACCGTCAATAGCCCGTCGGCCGAACTCTTGACCATGGTCAGATACTCCCGCTGCTCGGCCGTCAGTTCCGTGGCCAGCGCCAGCTCGGTCATGCCCATGATGCCGTTCATCGGCGTGCGAATCTCATGGCTCATGTTGGCCAAAAACTCGCTCTTGGCGCGATTGGCGGCTTCCGCCGCCTCTTTGGCCCGGCGCAAAGCTTCTTCCGCCTGCTTGCGCTCGGTAATGTCTTCCACCACGCCGTCGTAATAGAGGGGCCGGCCCGCGTCGTCGCGGATCAGGCGGGCGCTCTCGCGAATGAAAATCACCGAGCCGTCCGCCCGCCGCCACTGCGCTTCGAGGCCCCGCACCTCGCCCTCCCGCTCGAGCTGCCGGCGAAAGGCCTGCCGCGAATAGCCGGGCTCGAAGCAGCCGTGTTCCAGATTGCGCGCGGAGAACTCGGCCGGGCTCGCGCAGCCTAAAATCCGGGCCAAGGCCGGGTTGGCCATCAAGACCCGGCCGTCGGGCGTGGTGCGATAGAACCCCACGCTGGCGTTTTCAAACAGGCTGCGGAAGCGCTCCTCGCTCTCTTTGAGAGCCGCTTCCGAGCGCCGGCGCTCCGTCACGTCGCGGGCGAAGCCGAGCACGCCGACGCTGCGGCCGTCCTGGTAGATCAACCGGGTGCTCACCTCGAGCGTGGCGTGGGCGCCGGAAGCGCTGACCACTTCCAGTTCGTAGATGGGCGGCGCCTGCCCGAGAACAACCTGTTCCAGCCACCGGCGAGCGGCGTCTCGGCGCTCCCGGGGCACGATCTGAAGAATGTTGAGGCCGGGCAGATCGGCGGCCGCGTAGCCCGTGATGGCCTCGCCGGCGCGGTTGAGGGTGGTGAAGTTGCCGTCCAGGTCGTGGGTGTAGACGATGTCGCTCGCATTATCGAGCAGCTCCCGATAACGCTGTTTGAGGACGCTCTCGCGCTCCTTCGAGCGCCGCACCAGCTCCGCCAGCTCGCTCTGCTCGTGCTCGCGCCGCCGCAGCACCACCGCCACGCGCAACCCCGCCAGCAGCCCGGCCATTACCAAGGCGATCATCCAGAAAGGCTGCACGCGGCTCCACCAGGGAGGGATGGAGAGCACCTCCACGTCGCGGGGCGAGCGGAGGAGCAGGCGGAAGCCGCGCGGGACGCGGGCGTCATCGACCTGCACCGAGCAGACGCCGGTCAACTGCAGCTCGCTGCCGTTGGGCAGGGCGGACAGCGCCTGGCCGTCGCGGGCCTGCTCCAGCTTGGCGTCGAAGACGATGTCTCCGGACTGCAGAGTCAGAATCTGGTCGCTCTTCGTGGCCTTCTGACCCTGCAGCCTCCCCGTGATGCGCACCAAATCCTCATCGTAGCCGCCTTGCGCGGCCTGTTCCGCCGTGACCGGGACGGCGGGCGGTTCGTCCCCGGTTCCGACGCGGCGGACTTCGGCATCTTCGAGCGTGGGACTGTAATCCCCAGAGGACGGAAAGCCGACCGCTTCCACGCGGTCGCCGGGCGAGACGCGGATCGGCGGATCCGCCAGCACGTAGAGGCCCTGGGTGCCGTCCTGAATAAAGAGCGACCGGCCGTAACGGTCGAGCGTGACGACGCCCGCCACCTTGACGCGATGACCGGAGGCACCGCGCGGCGCAAAGCGCAGGATGCTGCCGATGGGG
>CADDZC010000092.1 GCA_902812365.1 Acidobacteriota bacterium
TTCGACCGCCGGGCTTCCCGATGAGGCTGGGTCTCAAAGACGCTCGTTTGATCCTGGCCGCCGCCGACGCGGCCTTGGTGGCGATGCCGCTCGCCGGCCTGGTGCATGATCGTCTGCTGGCGGGGGTGGCGCGCGGGCGGGGAGAAGCCGACTGGTCCGCGTTCACGGAGTTGATCGCCGAAAGCGCCGGCCTGGCGACCACTCCCTAGGAAAAGGATCCGAGGCCGGCCGGGCACCGCTCTTGCGGTGGCGGCACAAGCCGGCCGTATTGAGAGAAGACGTCCTTGACCGGTTGGCGGCCGGGGGATGGAAGCCCCCGGCCTAGCTATTTTGGCTCTCCACCAACTGCCGGGCGCGTTGGGCGGCGCGGACGACCGCTTTGATCAAGGTCACGCGCAATCCTCCCTCTTCCAGCTCCAACAATCCATCGATCGTACAGCCCGCCGGCGTCGTCACCACGTCCTTCAATTTGGCCGGATGCTCGCCCGTGTGGAGCACCATCGCGGAGGCCCCGAGCAGCGTCTGGGCGGAAAGCTCCGTCGAAAGATCGCGCGGTAGGCCGAGCTTTACGCCCCCTTCGGCGAGCGACTCGATGATGAGATACACATAGGCCGGCCCCGAAGCCGAAAGCCCGGTGATGGCATCCATGTGTTTTTCGTCGGCCACGACGGTGCGGCCCATGGAGCGGAAAATCGCCTGCGCCAGGCTGACGTCCTCGTCCGTGGCGTGCTGGCCGCGCGCGATGGCCGTCATGCCATGCCGAATCAAGCAGGGCGTGTTGGGCATGGCCCGGATGACGCGCGCCGGATGTCCCAGCTCGCGCTCGATCAAGGCCGTGGTCACCGAGGCGGCAGCGGAAATCATCAGCGCGTCTTTACGCAAGTCCTTCTTAACCTCGTGCAGAAAGCCCTTGACCTGTTGGGGCTTCAGGCACACCAGGACGAGGTCGGCACCGGCCACCGCCTCGCGATTGTCCACCCCGGCCTTCACCCCGTATTTGCTCGCCAGATAGTCAGCGCGCGGCTGGTGCGCCACCGTCGCCGCGACGGCGCCAACCGGAATCAGTTGCGAGCCGAGCATGCCCGAGAGCAAACCCTCTCCCAGCTTCCCCGCCCCGATCAGAGCGAGTTTCTTGACGCGAATGTATCCGTCTCGAGCCGATGGTTCGGTGCGCGCCTTCATGAGCCCCCCTAAAAAAAATAGCGCGCCGTTATCGTCTTGTCCGGCGCGCTGCTGTATGCTGAAAAGAAACCGCCCCTCTAAGTTCGAGCCTGGGCTTGCGCGGCCGTCGCCTCCTCCGCCGGACGGTTCCAGGCCATCATCTTGCGCAATTCCGTCCCCACTTTCTCAATCAGGTGGTCGGCAGCCTTGGCGCGCATCGCCAGAAAATTCTTGCGGCCTCGCCGCGTATTTTCCTCCATCCACTCACGGGCGAACGAACCATCCTGCACCCCCTGGAGGATCTTCTGCATCGACTCGCGCACGTGAGCATCGATGACGACCGGGCCGCGCGTATAATCGCCGTATTCGGCCGTGTCGCTCACCGAATAGCGCATGTACTTGATGCCTCCCTGGTAGATCAGGTCCACGATCAGCTTCAGCTCGTGCAGGCACTCGAAGTAAGCGATTTCGGGCTGGTATCCGGCCGCCACCAGAGTCTCAAAGGCCGCCGTGATCAGTGCCGACACCCCGCCGCACAGCACGCTCTGCTCGCCGAACAGGTCGGTTTCGGTTTCCTCCTTAAACGTTGTGCGGATCACGCCCGCCTTGAGGCTCCCGATGCCCTTCGCCCAGGCCAAGGCCGTGGGCTCGGCGTGGCCGGTGGCGTCCTGCTCCACCGCCAGCAGCGCCGGCACGCCCACCCCTTCCTGGAAAAGCTCCCGCATGCGGTGCCCGGGAGACTTCGGAGCGATCATGATGACATCCACATCCGGAGGCGGCACAATAAATCGGTAATGGATATTAAATCCGTGAGCAAAGAAGAGCGTCTTGCCGGGCTTCAGGTTGGGCGCAACCGACTCTTGGTAGACCTGCGCCTGAATGGGATCAGGAATCAGCAAGCCGATCAGATCGGCTCGCCGCGACGCCTCGGCCGGATCATAGACCTCGAGCTTCTGCGCCAGGGCCTTGGCCCGCGACGCGCTCGACGCCGGCAGCCCGATGATGACTCTCTGGCCGCTGTCGCGCAAGTTCAAGGCGTGGGCGTGTCCCTGACTGCCGTAACCGATCACGCCGATGGTCTTGCCGGCCAGATACTTCAAGTCTCCGTCATTCTCGTAATAAACCTTGGCCATATCCCCCCATATCCTCTCATTCCAAGACTGATCGGCCCGACCGCCGCCGGCGAATCGCGCCTCCTGGCGGGCCCGGCGGTGCCCGTCCGCTCATCGCCAAACCGCCGCCCGCCGTTCGGCATCGCTCAGGCTCCAACTCCCTCGTCGCTCGGCGCGCGGGTGGTCTTGACACAGGCCAAGGGCATGAATTCCAGGTGGTCGAAGCCGGATTTCACCCCTCCCAGATCGCCCGGCGCCGGCACCTCCAGCAAACACTTGCCCTCGCCGGCAAAGACCAGCCTGGAGCCGGGAAAGGCGTCGAGAAACCGCGCCACGCTAGGCGATTCGGCATCGATGAACACCCAGGAGGCGTGCTGGTTCGGCTCATGGCGATAGCACGTGACGTGCTCGACGCCTTCGGTGCGCCGCAAAAAATTGAAGAGATGTTCCACTTGGTTTTCCGGCGTATCGAGCAGCACGATCAGCGAGTAGCCGCGCGGCCGAGCGGCGAGGGCGAGGGTGATGATCCTCATGCCCTTGCGGCGGAAGATGTTCATCAGCCGGCAGGCCGTGATCGGATCCTCGTCAATGTCCAGCGCTGCGAGCCACTTCACGTGGTTACTCCCCGCCATGGGACCGCCCGGCTGCGCGCTCGCCGGTGCCGGTTACCCACCGGCTCGGGCGGCTACACCGCCCACAGGTCGTCCAGCACTTCTTCCTCTTCCACCAGCGCCCGCGGCGGTTCCACCACCATCTCGGCCAGCGAGGCGCCGGGCGGCACGATCGGATAAACGTTCTCCGCCGGGTCGACCCAGAAGTCAATCAGCCGCGGCTCGCGGTCGCTCAGAAACTCGCGCACCGCGCCGGCGACGTCGGCCCGATGCTCGACGCGCGCACCGCGAATGCCATAAGACTCCGCCAGCTTGGCAAAGTCCGGCGCAAAACTGAGATCGATGTCGCAGTACCGCTTTTCAAAGAAGATCTCCTGCCATTGCCGGACCATGCCCAGCGCGCGATTGTTGAGGATGGCGATCTTCACCGGGACATGATATTGGGCAACGGTGGCGAGATCGTTCAGGGTCATCTGGAACCCGCCATCCCCGACAATGGCGATCACCTGCCGGTCGGGAAAAGCGAGCTGCGCCCCCATGGCGGCCGGGAAACCATAGCCCATCGCGCCCAGACCGCTCGAGGATAGCCACGTGCGCGGCTGATAGAACTCCCAGAATTGCGCCGCCCACATCTGGTGTTGCCCAACGTCCACCGCCACGATGGCGTCTTCGTCGGCGTATCGCGACAGAGTCTCGATCACGTATTGCGGCTTGAGGCTTGAGGAATATTGGTCGTAGGCGAGCGGGTGCTGGTTCCTCCAGGATTCAATGCGCTCCAGCCATCGGGAACGCCCGTCGTGAGCCGGACCCGGGAGCCGCCGCTCGAGCGCCTCGATCAGCGCTCTCAGCGTCTCGCGCGCGTCCCCCACCAGCGCCAGATCCACGCGCACGTTCTTGTTGATCTCGGAGGGATCCACGTCGATCTGAATCTTTCTCGCCTTGGTGGCGAAATCGGCCAGCCGGCCGGTGACGCGATCGTCAAACCGCGCGCCGATGGCGACCAGCAGATCGCATTCGCAGATCGCCGTGTTCGTCGCGTAGGAACCGTGCATGCCCAGCATTCCGAGCGACAGCGGGTGAGCCGAAGGAAAGGCTCCGAGACCCATCAAGGTGGTGGTGACGGGAATCCGGGTTAACTCGGCGAGCTCGCGCACCTCCTGCGCAGCATTGGCCGTAATCGCGCCTCCGCCCACATACAGCACGGCCTGGCGGCTCGCGGCCATCATCTCGGCGGCCCGTTCCACGTCTTCGGCCCGCCATTCCCGCCTCCGCGCCGCCCCTCCCCCGTTCCTCCGCGAAGAATATTCGGGGGGGGCAGCCTTTTCCATCAGCACGCTCTTCGGCAGGTCCACCAGGACGGGCCCCGGCCGCCCCGAGACGGCTGTCCGGAAGGCTCTTTCGATTACGTCCGGAATCTCGGCCGCCGACTTCGCCAGAAAAGACTGTTTCGTAGCCGGCAGCGTGATGCCGATCGTGTCCGCCTCCTGGAAAGCATCCTTGCCGATCAGCCCGGCCGGCACCTGACCGGTCAGCGCAACCACGGGAATCGAATCCATGAGGGCCGAGGTGAGGCCCGTCAGCAGGTTGGTCGCCCCCGGCCCGGAGGTTACCAGGCAGACGCCGGGCCGGCCCGTGGCTCGAGCGTAGCCGTCGGCGGCGAACGCCGCAGCTTGCTCGTGGCGGACCAGCAGATGCCGGATGCCGTGGCTATAGAGGGCGTCATAGAGCGGTAAAACTGCCCCTCCTGGCAACCCAAAGACCACGTCCACCCCTTGTCGGTGAAGGCTTTCGAGCAGAATCTCCGAACCGGTGACAGGCGTTCTCATAAATCCTCGCGGGGCCAACGAACTGGCGTTTAATACCGACCAGTCGGTAGGTACCCTACCACGCTCAAAAACCGGTGTCAACACTTTTTTGAGAGATTGCCCCTGGGCACGCTTACGGCTTGCCAAAGCGGGACGGCCAACTACACGGAAAGCCGGGCCGTCTTGTAAAGCGGCTCCGTAAGCCCTTGCGTAGAAAAGGCTTCATCAACAGGCGGCGAAGAATTAAACTCCTTCGCGCCGACATTCGAGGGCCGAAAAACCGCCGTCCGGCACCGTACCCCAGAGCGCGCAAACGAGTCCTGGACAGCCTTGATGGCAGGCTCTGCGCCGTCGCCGCGCACCAGAATGCCCACGGCAGGACCCGCTCCGCAGACGAAAGCCGAGAGGACGCCGGGGCTGTGGGGCTTGAAGATTTGCTCTCCACCCGCTATTGCCCTCTCCAGGATGCCAGCCGACGGTTCAGGAATCGGCGAGTTCCACGGCTGGGCGAGAAACTTCAGCCAAGCCTGGGCTCTCGCAAAGTCACCGGAGGCGGGAGAATCGGGCGCGACGGGGGTTCGGGGAGCACCCTCCGGAACCACGACGTAGAGCGTCAATTCCTCGGAAACGACAGTCCATTGATAGTCCTCCGGCTCGCCCGGCTGACTCAGGACCACGAATCCGCCCCGCCACGCCGCTCGGACGTTATCGCGCCTATTTTCAATCACTTGAGCAAGCTCAAGGAAGGCCGCCTCATCCAAACCCAGACCATACTGGCGATCCGCGGCAACCAGCCCGGCCAATACCGCGGCGGTACTCGATCCAAGGCCCACGCCAACCGGCACCGAACTGTAGATCTCGAAATCCGCGCCCGTAAACTCGCGCTCTCGGAAATGCAGCGCCATTTCAACGGCCCGCGCCACCAGGTTCGTCCGATCCCGCGGCACCCGCTCCCCGTTCTCCCCGAAATACCGGATGCCAATCTGGCCGTCGGCGCGCGACGTAAGCTTTATATTGAGCGTGGCATTCAAAGCCAAAGCGGCCACGCCGGCAGCACCGCCAAAACCTCCGACGGTGGCCGGCACGCGGGCGAAAACCGATCTCTGGGTACCCATGTTCTTCATCCTCCGGCGTCCGGTGGCATGGCCCCGACGACGCCTCATCCAGGCCCCAACGGCGGGAAAGTCTCAGCCGACATGGTACGGGGGCCCGGCCGCAAGGTGAAATTCGAAATTTTTATCGACAGGATAAGCCGGCGCGCGGGATCTCCCTCTGGCGGCGAAGGTTCAGAGCCCCCAATTGTGAATCCGGCCGCCTGGCTAGGTCCGCCGGCGACGCCGAGGAAAGTCAAG
>CADDZC010000093.1 GCA_902812365.1 Acidobacteriota bacterium
TTTTACACAAGCTTGACATCACCCGGGCGGGGGCGGCGCTCGACGGAGTGAGCGGCAGCATGATAGGATAACCATGTCGCGCCCCGACGACGCTCAGCGTATCAGACTTCGGGCTCTGTGCGACGTACGCTTGTGAACCCGCCAGGTCCGGAAGGAAGCAACGGTAGCAAGCCTCTGCGGGTGCTGCAGAGTACCGGAGTCTGACCCGGTGACGATGTCCTATCAGGTGATCGCCCGCAAATATCGGCCGCAAATTTTTGACGACGTGGTCGGGCAGAAGCTGATCACGGATACGCTCAAGAACGCCGTGCTCCACAATCGCATCGCCCACGGCTACATTTTTTCCGGGGCGCGCGGCGTGGGCAAGACGACGACGGCCCGGATTCTCGCCAAAGCCATCAATTGCGCCCAGGGACCCACCGTCACGCCCTGTGGGGTGTGCGAATCCTGCCGTGAAATTGCCGCTGGCAATTGCGTCGATGTGCTCGAGATCGACGCCGCCTCCAATCGCGGCATCGATGAAATTCGTGAGCTTCGCGACCGCGTCCGGTATCTCCCGGCTCGCGACCGGTACAAGGTCTTCATCATCGACGAAGCGCACATGCTCACCACGGAAGCGTTTAATGCCCTGCTCAAAACGCTCGAGGAGCCGCCTCCCCGCTCCGTCTTCATCCTGGCCACGACCGAGCCCCACAAGCTCCCGACCACGATCCAATCCCGCTGCCAGCATTTTTCTTTCCGCTTGCTGGATTACGCCGAGATCCATTCCCGCCTGGAACAGGTGGCGGCCGCCGAGGGTGTGGAGGCCGACTCGGGCTCGCTCGGGGCCATCGCTCAAGCGGCGGAGGGGAGCCTGCGCGACGCTTTATCCCTGCTTGATCAAGTGATTGCCGCCTGTGGGGACAAACTGAGCGAAGAACGCGTGCGGCAACTGCTGGGTGTTGTGCCGTCCCGGTTTCTCCGTGAAATCGTCGAGGCGATCGACGCGGGGGACGCTCGCCGGGTTCTCCAGCAAATGGATGCGCTCACCCGCGAAGGCTACGAACTCAGCGCGTTCTGCGCTGAATTCACCCGCTACGTGCGCGACTTAATGGTGGCGCGTACTTGCGGGGAGCGGAGCTCGCTGCTGCAGGTTCCCGACGATCAGCGCCCAGGGTTGGCCGATCTTGCTCGCCGCCTGAGTGAAGAAGACCTTGCGCGCTTCTTTCAGATTTTGCTGCGCACTCAAAACGAGCTGCGGTACTCGCTTCAGCCGCGCTTCCACCTCGAGCTGGGGATGATGAAGCTCGTTCATGCGCGGCGGCTGGCCTCGCTTGAAACACTTCTGGGGGAGTTGAGGGGAGCGGTACCGAAGACTTCGGGCGGGAGCGGCGCCCCTCCTGGCCGGCGGCCCGCGGCAAGCGCCGAGGCTTCTCAGGCTTCCTCCGCCGGGCGGGCCGAAGGCGTGTCGGTTCCAGCCTCAGCCGCCGCTTGCCGGGCGGGAGCGGCCGTTCTGGGCGCGGCCGCGCCGGCTCGCGAAGCCGTCCGTCCGGTGGTCGGGCCGGCTGAGGCGCCCGTCCCGGCGCCAATCGACGATTCTCGGTTTGCCTCCATTAAGAGCCTGATCTTCAGCCAGTCCAAGTTACTGGCGAGTTGTCTCGATCCCGTCGTCGGCTGGAGATTCGAGAATGGCGAAGCTCATTTCGTTTATTCTCGGAAAGACTCCTGGGCGGCGGAGCTTCTGAAGACGCGCGAGCGGCAGGAAGCCCTGCGGGCCGCCTGTCGGCAGGTGCTTGGGCAACCCGTGCGGGTTTGTGTTACACTCCGAGAAGAGGAGGCGGAGACTGCCCGAGCGGGTGGCGATGCTCGGGAGCGGGCCGAACGTGACCCTCGCGTTGCAGCGTTCCAGAAGAAATTCGAATGCAGCGTTCTGGACGTGAAAGACTTGAGCCGGGAGTAAGCCATGAAAAATCTGCAACAAATGCAACAAGTCATGCAGCAAGTCCAAAAGATGCAGGAGCAGCTCCAGAAGCAGCTGGACGATCTGGTGGTCGAGGCTTCGGCGGGCGGAGGCATGGTGATCGTCAAGATGAATGGCCAAAAGCATTTGATGGCGGTGACCATTGATCCCGAAGTATTTGCCTCGAAGGACGCTGAGATGCTGCAAGATCTGGTGCTCGCGGCGGTCAACGAGGCGACGCGGCGAGTGGACGAGCAGCTGGCGACGCGGGTCGGAAATTTAGCCAGTGGCCTTAACATTCCCGGCCTCATCTGAGCATCGTAACTCGAAATTCGACAATCAGCTCGCCGCCGGCGCGC
Source organism: Acidobacteriota bacterium (assembly GCA_902812365.1). Lineage (GTDB taxonomy): Bacteria > Acidobacteriota > Terriglobia > UBA7540 > UBA7540 > CADDZC01. The sequence goes on from CADDZC010000093.1 coordinate 2,299, forward strand.
GGGCTCCGGGTCGCAGAGCGGCTCCGAGCGGCCCGGGCGATCGCTCTCAGTTCGTAATTTCGGGTTGTGGCTTTCGAATTTCGAGGTCAAGATGAGCGACTTTGCCGAGCCTCTGGCACGATTGATTGATGAACTCAAGCGCTTGCCCGGAATCGGCCAGAAATCGGCTCAGCGCATCGCCTTCCATTTGCTTCGGGACTCGCCCGAAGTGGCCAAACGCCTCGCCGCGGCTATCATAGACGCCAAAGAGAAGATCAGACTCTGCAGCCTCTGCAATAATTTCACCGAGCGCGATCCTTGCCGTATCTGTTCCGACTCCGCGCGCGATCATTCGGTGGTGTGCATCGTCGAAACTCCTTATAACGCCCTTTCCGTCGAGAGGACGCACGAGTTTCGCGGCCTGTATCACGTGCTGCACGGAGCCTTGTCGCCGCTCCAGGGGATCGGCCCGGAGCAACTCAAACTGAAGAACTTGATGGAGCGTCTGAAGAACGGCGACGTCAAGGAGCTGATCATCGCCACCAACCCCACCGTCGAAGGCGAGGCGACCGCGATCTATATTTCGAAACTCCTCAAGCCACTCGGCATCAGGGTCACGCGGATTGCCACCGGCGTTCCGGTTGGTTCCGAACTCGAGTTCGCCGATGAGGTGACGATGCTGAAGGCGATCGAAGGCCGGCGCGAGCTTTGACCTTCGGACCGCTCGTGTGGATGCCTGGCGCCATTCCCTGACTTCCTCGTGCTGCGGCCCGGCCGTGTCGATTGGAGGGTTTGCTATAATCGTTGCTGGCGATGCCGAGGCTCTGCGGCGCATCGCTTGGAACCGGGGTTCGCCCGTCTTCCGTGGCTCGTCATGCTTCGTCGCCTCAGTCCTCTGAAGCCCTACCTGGCCCGTTACCAGAAACAATATCTGGCGGGTTTTATCACCTTGACGATCGCCCAGGTGGTGGGAGTCGCCATTCCGCTGGTCATCAAGGCGGGCATTGATGGCCTGGCCGCCCGCGCATCGCTCGGCCGTCTGACGTTTTACGCCGCACTCATGCTGGGGGTTGCGGCCACCAAGGCCGTGTTTCAATTCTGGATGCGCTGGATTCTCATCGGCATCTCGCGCGACATTGAATTCGACCTTCGCAATGATCTGTTTGCCCACCTCTGCCGGCTTTCGCAGCGCTTTTACACCGAGACGCGCACCGGCGACTTGATGTCGAAGCTGACCAACGATCTGAACGCGGTCCGCAATATGGTGGGCCCGGGCATCATGTATTCGGCCACCACGCTGGTCACGGGCATCGCCACCGTCGCGCTCATGCTTCACCTCGATTGGCGGCTCACGCTTTGGGCGCTCGTGCCGCTGCCGCTCGCCTCGGTCGCCATGAAGATTTTCGGGCAGCGGATTCATGACCAGTTTGAGAAGATCCAAGCTCTCTACTCTGAAATGACCGAGCGCGTGCGGGAAAACCTCTCGGGGGTGCGCGTGGTGCGGGCCTTCTGCCAGGAAGAGGCCGAGATGGGGCTCTTCGACCAGATGAACCGCGCCTTCGTCGAGAAGAACAAGAGCTTGATCTGGATCAGCAGCGTGCTGTGGCCGGCGCTGGCGCTGTTCTTCGCGGTGTCGGTGTTGCTGATCATGGTGGTCGGCGGACGGCACGTGCTGGCGGGCGATATCTCGGTCGGCACCTTTGCGGCCTTCAACGTGTATCTGATGTATCTGATCTGGCCGATCATCGCCCTCGGCTACGTCGTCAACCTGGTCCAACGCGGCCTGGCCTCGCTCGGCCGCCTGTGGACGATCTTCGAAGCCCGGCCGGAAATCGACGATCGCGACGTGCCGGCGCATCCCGTCACCAGCCTCCGCGGCGAGATTGAATTCCGCAATCTCAGCTTCAGCTATAACGGCCGCCCCGTGCTCCGGAACATCAACTTGCGGGTTCCGGCGGGGAAGTCGGTGGCCATTGTCGGGGCCGCCGGGGCGGGAAAGTCCACCCTCGTCAGCTTGATTCCGCGCCTGTACGACGCGCCGCCCGGCACGCTGTTCATTGACGGCGTCCCCATCCGGCAGATCCCGCTCAAAACGCTCCGCTCGAGCATCGGCTTCGTTCCGCAGGAAACGTTTCTGTTCAGCGAAATCTTGCGGGAAAACATCCGTTTCGGGGCTCCGGAAGCCTCCGATCAGGAGGTGGAGCAGGCGGCCGAAATGTCCCATCTTCTGCCCGACATTCGCGGTTTTCCGAAGGCTTTTGACACCCTGGTCGGCGAGCGGGGCCTGACCCTTTCCGGCGGCCAGAAGCAGCGCGCCGCCATCTCGCGGGCCATTCTGCGCAACCCGCGGATCTTGATTCTGGATGACGCTCTGTCGAGCGTCGACACGGGTACCGAGGAGAAGATTCTGGCGCGCTTGACCGGCGTCATGGCCGGCCGCACGACGCTGCTGATCTCTCACCGTGTCTCCACCGTCCGCAATGCCGACGAGATCGTCGTTCTCGACGGCGGCCAGATCGTCGAGCGCGGCACCCACGACGAGCTGCTGGCCCGCGACGGACATTACGCCGAGCTCTATAAGCGGCAATTGATCGAGGAAGAGTTGGAGCGCGAGGCCTAGCGCATGGCAGAGACATTTCACGAAGAAGAGATCCTCGGCAAGGCTTACGACTCTCGCCTGATGCGCCGGCTGCTCACCTACTTGCGCCCGTACAAGGGCGTGGTGGCCGTGGCTTTCCTGGCCACGCTTCTTTACGGCGTCCTGCAGGCCGTGCCGCCTTACCTGATGAAGATGGAAGTCGACCGGTACCTGGATCCCACCTCGAGCGGCCGCGGGCCGGCGTTTCTGGCTCATTTTTTAAGTCCCCGCCCGGCCGTGGGAATCTTTCAATTGGCCGTGGTGCTGTTCCTGCCCACCATGCTCGTGACCTTCGTCCTGCAATTCGGCCAGTCCTTTGCTATGCAGGTGGTGGGCCAGAAGGTGATGTACGACCTGCGCCGCGAAATTTTTGCCCACCTGCAACGCCTGCAGTTGAGCTTCTACGATCATCATCCGGTCGGCCGCATGGTGACCCGGCTCACCACCGATGTGGACGTGTTGAATGACCTGTTTGGATCGGGCGTTGTCGCCATCTTCGGTGATTTTTTCACCCTGCTCAGCATCATGGCCGTCATGCTCGCCGTGAACTGGAAGCTGGCGCTCCTCACTTTCTCCGTGCTGCCGGTCATCGTACTGGTGACGATGTGGTTTCGCCGGGCGGTGCGCGATTCCTACCGCCGCATTCGCGTCGCCATCGCGCGCATCAACGCTTACTTGCAGGAGCACATCACCGGCATGGCGGTGCTCCAGCTCTTTAACCGCGAGGAACGCAGTTACGAAGAGTTTGTGCGCATCAACCGGATCCACATGGAAGCGTATAAAGATTCGATCCTCGCTTACGGACTCTTCTATCCGGCCGTGGAATTGCTCGGCGTGGGGGCCATCGCCATCATCCTCGATTACGGGGGCTGGATGAGCCTGCGGGGGGCGGTGAGCGTGGGCACGGCGATCGCCTTTATTCAGTATTCGCAGCGCTTCTTCCGCCCCATTCAGGACCTGAGCGACAAATACAACATCCTGCAATCGGCGATGGCCAGCTCCGAGCGCATTTTCAAGCTGCTCGATACGCCGGTCACGATCACCGATCCGCCCGAGCCGGCGGCGCTGCCGGACGAAGCGCCGGCGGCGGGCGGCCGCGCCCCCGCT
>CADDZC010000094.1 GCA_902812365.1 Acidobacteriota bacterium
CGCTCACCCGATGCATCGTCTCGGCGTTGTCGCCGGCGGCGTAAACGGCGGCCGCGCTCGTTTCCTGGTATTCGTTGACGGCAATGGCCCCGCTGGCCCCCAACTGAATGCCCGCCTGCTCCGCCAGTTGGACGCGCGGGCGGACGCCCGTGGCCAGAATGACGCAATCCACCTCGGCGCTCACCCCCTCCCCGATCACCCGCCGCACCCGCCCCTGGCGATCGCCGGTCAGCGCCGTCACCGCCGCCGGTCGGAACACCCGCACCCGGTGAGCGCGCAGCTCCTGCTCAATCAGGCTCGTGATCTCTTCATCGACGGCTTCAAACAGCCGGGGCGAGCGCTCAAGCAACGTCACCGCCAGGCCCCGCTCCGTCAGGGCCTCGGCCATCTCTAGGCCGATGTAGCCCCCGCCGATCACGGCCGCCCCGCGCGGGTGCTCCGATGCCAGAAAATTCGCCAGCCGCCGCGCGGATTCCAAATCGTTGACGTGGAAGATGCCCGCCAGATCCAGCCCAGCGACCTCGGGGCGAGCCGGTTCCGCGCCGGTGGCCAGCACCAGGTGGTCGTAAGCCACCTCCGCCGGACCGCCGCCCGGCGTCACGACGGTCACCCGGCGGCGCCCGGCCGCTATCTCCACGGCTTCGTGCCCGGTGAAAACTTGAATGTTTCGCTGCGTGCGGAAATATTCGGCTGAGTAAACCCGCAAGGCGTCCGCCGAGCGCACCCGCCCGGCGATGAAATCCGGCAGCCCGCAGGCCGAGTAAGAAATGTCGGGGCCCTTTTCGTAGACCACAATTTCCAGGCGCGGATTCACGCGCCGCGCCCGGCTGGCGGCGCTGAGCCCCGCGGCGACTCCTCCGATGACGACCAGCCGATCCGATGGCATCTGCCGTCCCCTCCGGCGCCCGTCCCGCCCCCGTCACCGCTTCATCTGATGATGAGCACTTCCCGCCAGCCCGAGCGCGTCAGAAAGGTTTTCACGCTTCCCTTGGGAATCATGCGCTCGATCTCGCGGTTGGTCACGGCCGGATACGCGAACGGTTTGGACGCTTCCCCTTCCCTTCCCACGCTCGTCAGGCTCTCCAGCCACCACTGGCACTCGGCTCCTTTCGGCAAGTAAGGCTCGCGGAGCAGGCAGAAGAGGACGCCTCCGGGCTCCAGATACAGGTAGAGCCGCAACATCACTTCGGCCAGAGCGTCGCGGGGCAGCAGATCAAACAGTTGCCAGGAAAAAATGGCCGAGAGGGAGCCGGCCGGAATCGCCGGCAACTGGGAGAGAAATGGTTCGGTCAGAAACAGCGGCGTCTTGCGGCTGTGATCCCAAAGCGACGCGTCGCCCTTCTGGAGCGGTGCCAGAAGCTCGCCCACGTAGATCTTGGCGTGGCGCCGCACCAGCACCTCCAGAGTCTTCGAGAGGAGATGGCCGCATTCGAGAACGCTCGGAAAGCGGACGTCCTGCAAGGACTGCCATAGCCACTCGAGGCCAAAGCTCTTGACGCCGGAGGAGGCGGCGCCATTCTGGGTTTTAGGCTGCTGGGTAACGGCTCTCAATCAATCTTCGATCTCTGGCGGCGCGGGCGCCGAGTCCAGCGCGCCGCTTTCGGGATGAAACCCGCGCCGAGCGCCCCGGGCCCCGCCCGGCCGGGAGCGCGGCGCGAGTCCACCGGCTGAGGGCGGCCCTACTTGTCGGCCGCCAGGGCATGGGCGCGCGGCGGCGTCTCCACCGGTTTGCCCTCCCGCAGAATCTCGATGCTGCCCTTGAAATAGGCGCCGTCTTCGATGGCCACGCCCGCCGAAACCAGATCCCCGATCACCGTGCCGGTTTTGCGAATCTCGATCTTATCGCGCGCCGAAATCTTCCCGTTCACCGAACCGTTCACCACCACTTGCCGGGCGTGAATCTCCGATTTCACTTGTCCTTGCGGGCCCACCGTCACCGTGTGGTCTTTCACGTTGATGGTGCCTTCAAATTGCCCGTCGATGCTCAGGTCTTCGTTGCCGGTCAGCTCCCCCTTCACGACCATCGAGCGCCCCAGATTCGTCGAGCTCGTTCCCGTGCTCGAGCCGAGGTTTCTCGCCGTGTTGTCGGTCATAGGCTTTTCCTGTCTGGCAGTCTCGGGCGGAAGAACGGCCTCGGGCGCGGAGTCCAAACTCTCCCCGCCCCCCATGCGCGGCTTCTTCTCCCATAACATCGCCATGCGTTTCTCCCGAGCGCGCCCGTGCGGAAGGCCTTGGGCTCCGCCCCCCTTTGGGCATGCGCTCAGCGATATTAACGCTTCTGGGCTCCGGGTTCAACGATTTGTGTCCGGCCCCCATCGCCCCCTGCCGCTCGCTTGCTCCGCGTGCCGGATTCGGACTACAATGGGGTAGTTTTAGGTCCAGCCGGGCGCGATGAGGACGCGACTCTGTCAGGCGGCGCGGAGCGACCTGCCGGTTCAGGTACGGCCCCCAAAACGGCTCCTTCGCCACGCCGGCGGCGACAGGCTTCCCGCCCTTTCTGCGCACCCTGTCGGGCCGAGGAGTGGGCATGTTAAAGCTTTTCCGGCACAACCGTGAAACGGTGCTGAAATATCTCATGATCTTTTTTCTGGGCATCGTTTCGCTCGGCATGGTGCTGACGCTGACGCCGCTCGGAGGCGGTGACACCACCCAGATGCAGGCCAACGTGCTGGCCAGCCTCAATGGCTCCCAGATCACCACCCAGGAGCTCGAGCGGCTCATCGACCAGCAGTTCCGCAACTCTCAGTTTCAGAACCAGCCGCAGCTCATCGCCCAGATTGCCGGCAACCTGCTCGACGACTTGATCCTCCAGCGCGCCTTGCTGGCCCAGGCCCCCAAGCTGGGCCTGGAGGTCTCCAACCCGGAGCTCGCCCAAGCCGTTCGGGCGCTCCCGTTTTTGAATGTCAACGGCTCCTTTATCGGCATGGATCGCTACCAGGACGTGATCCAGCAGGAGACGGGCATGACGGTGCCGCAGTTTGAGGCCCAACTCCGGGCCAGCCTCCTGACCCAGAAAATTCGCGATGTGGTCACCGACGCCGTCCAGGTGACGCCCGACGAGGTTCACCGGGAATACCTGCGGCGAAACGAGAAGGCCCGGATCGAGTACGTGGTCTTTGATCCCAGCCAATATCTGAAGGCCGTCCCGGTGACGGCGCCGGCCCTGGAAGCCTATTTTCAGAGCCACGCCGACCGCTACCGGCTGCCCGAGCAGCGCCGCGTCCGCTATGTGCTGATTGATCCCGACCGGGTGCGGGCGCAGGTGAAGATCACCGAGGCCGACCTCCGGCAGTACTATTTCCAGCACCTGCAGGACTATCGCCTGCCCGACCGCGTCAAAGTGGCCCACATTCTGTTCAAGACCACCGGCAAGACTCCGCCCGAGATTCAGCGGATCAAGGCCACGGCCGAGGACGTGCTGAAGCAGATTCGGGCAGGAGCCGACTTCGCGGCCCTGGCCCGCAAGTACTCGGACGACACGACGGCGTCGAACGGCGGCGAGGTCGGCTGGATCGTTCGCGGCCAGACGGTCAAGGCCTTTGAGGACACGGCCTTCGCCCTTAAGCCCGGAGAGGTCAGCGGCCTCGTCACCACCGAGTACGGCATCCACATCATCAAGTGTTTAGCCAAGCAGACTGCCCATCTGGAAAGCTTCGATGAAGCCAAAGCCTCAATCCAGGCGGCACTCGAAAAGCAGAAGCTGGCCGAGGCTCAGACCGCCCTCGCCGCCCAGCTCGAAGACGCCCTCAAGGCCAATCCCACCCAGTTTGAAACGGTGGCCGAAAAGTTCGGCTTGAAACCGCAGGAGACGCCGCTGTTTAAATACAACCAGGCCGTGCCCGACCTCGGCAACAACGAAGGCTTTGAAAACCTCGCCTTCCAGCTCCGCCTCAACGAAGTGGGCCCGCCGCTGAGCCTGCCGAAGGGCGTGGCGATTATTCAGGTGGCCGAAATCGTTCCCGAGCACACGCCCCGGCTCGACGAGGTGCGCGCCCAGGTGGAAGAGGACTATCGCGCCGAGCAGTCGAAGGTGCTGGCGCAGGAAAAGGCCCGCGAGTTCGCCGCCCGGGTCAAGACCGCCGACTTCAGGAAGGTGGCCGCGCAAATGGGATTGACCGTGAAGGAGAGCAAGGACTTTACCCGCAGCGACGACCTGGGCGACATGATCACCGGCGCGGAGGTCAGTTCGGCCTTTACGCTCCCGCCCGGGCAGACGAGCGGCGTGATCCCGGCCGGCCCCAATCAGTTGGTGTTCCGCGTTCTCTCCCGCACCCCCGCCGACGAGTCCGGCTTTGCCGCCCAGCAGCAGCAGATCGCCGATCAGTTGCTGGATCAAAAGAGGAATCTGGCCTTCGAGATTTACCGCCAGAACTTGAAGCGGGAGCTGCTGAAGTCCGGCGCCCTCAAGTTGAATCGCGACGCCATGAATGCTTTCCTGGCCATGTATCAGCGCCGCAGCTAGCCGGCCGCGCCGGTGCTCCTCGGCCCCGCGGCCTCCCTTCGCGCCCGGCCGCCCTTGCGCGGAGGGCTGCGGTTGAGGGTAAACTATTCACGGTGGAGACTGGCCCATGCCCCGACTCTCCAAACTCGCCCCCGACCAGGTCGACGGCGAGGCGCGCCAACTGTTTGAAGCGTTTCTGCGCGAGCGCGGCAACGTGCCCAATATGTTCCGCACTGTGGCCCACCGGCCCGACATCCTGAAGACCATGACCGCCCACTTCCGCGCCGTCATGAACACCGGCACCGTCGACAAGAAGCTGAAGGAAATGGTGGCCGTGCGCGTCTCCCACCTCAACCGGTGCGAATATTGACTGAACTCGCATACCGCCTTGGCAAGGCGGTTCGGAGCGAGCGAAGATGAGCTTCGTTGCCTCGCCACCGGAGACTTGGCGCGCTTTCCGCCCCGCGAGCGCGCGGCGCTCGAGTTTGCCGAGAAGCTGACCCTGGACTCCAACTGCGTCGGCGATGCTCTCTTTAGCGAACTCCGCCGCCATTTCGACGAAGGCGAAATTGTGGAAATCGCCGCCGTGGCCGGCATCTTCAATTACTTTAATCGCTTCAACAACGCCTTGCAAATGGAGCCGACCCGCTGAGAAGCGGGCGCGGCGGGTTCGCAGGCTCGCCCGTGGCAGCCGGCGGAGTGGGGAGAAATTCCACACTTGGGGAGGATTTTCGATCCGGCGGCTCGATTTCAACAGACTAACCTGCTCATAATTCACAGCTTAAAATATCGTCTCGAAATTCCC
>CADDZC010000095.1 GCA_902812365.1 Acidobacteriota bacterium
CCTTCGCGCACTTCCTTTCGCGGCGTCGCGACTTTGTACCAGGGTTCCATCGCTAGCGGGTCTCACGGGGCGAGTTCTTGAACGTATTCATTCCTACGGCTCCACGGAACGGCTTTAACCGCGTAGGCTTCCAGAGCCTCGATGACGTCGCCTCCGACCGTCTGTTCCTGGTCATTCAAGAACGCGTAAGCCTCGGCCTCTGCTTCTTCGGCGTGTGCAGCCCGTGTGTCGCTCAGCGTCCAGAGATAGGCAAAGATATTATCCTTCTTTGGCGTGGCGATCGCTTGCAGGATTCGCTCGGGCCGTTTTGGGGATTTGGGAATCAGAAAATCCACTCCGTGGTCATAGCCGCTTTTCCCGGCAAGCTTCACCCTTGCCGTGTAGCGGATTTGGTGGCTATCCAGAAAATTGCGGCTGGCCTTCAGGTCCTCCTCAATCCGCCGCGAGATGGCCGCGGCGTCGGCTTCGCCAAAAAGTTGCTCTGCCCGCTCGGCCACCGGCAGCAGGCGCACAATGCCTTTCTCGGTTTCGATGATTCGGCCTTCCCATTTCTCCAGATGAATGCCCAGTGGCTGAGTGAAGCGCCGCGCCACGTCGTAGATCGGGGTGTAGCCCGGCTTTTTCTTTGTCTTTGCTTCGTCTTCTTCATCCTCGGATTCTTCGCTTCTGCCCTTTTCATCCTGGCCATTCGCGCCGTTCAGGTCGTTCTCGGTGGATTGCAGTGTCCACAGGAAGAGCGCCGTCAGGCGCGAGTTTTCTTCCAGCGCTCCGGCAGCGCCGTTGCGGGCGCGGGCTTCCGCCGTGCCCAGGACTTCTTCGAGCGCCAACCGCCCCCGTCTCCCAGACGTAGGCTAGAAAGCCGCGTCGGTGCGGCTCGGCCGCCGTGGGGTCGCCGCCCAGCGGAATCTCGCGCCCTTCAGCGTCTTCCACGCGGCGATAGCGGCTGTAAATCTCCATCGCCGGGCCGATGCAGGCGAACACCAAATCCGCGCCCTTGATGCCTTCGCCTCGCGCCGCTCGGCTTCCGCCAGCGCCTGCTTCGCCGCCCGCATTCAGGCTCATCTGGCCCGCTGCGGCGTCGAACTCCGCCTCCTCGCTTGGCAGACCGATAACGGCGGCGTATTCGTCGGCCAGCTCCAAAACGACGGCACCCGTTCCGGCTTCCCCGCCGCCCTCGGCGACAGCCAGCATCAGCGCATCCCGCCCGCCGCTCACACTTACCGGAGCGATGTCGAAACTGTTCACCGCCTCATCGAAGACGAGTTCGACGACCTGGAAACCTTTGCTTCCCGCTCCGAGTTCCGGGCCAAGGTTACTCTGTATCAGCACTATTTCAATCTGGCTCGGCCCAATTCCCACAAAGGAGCTTTATCGCCTTGGCAAATTATCCAGCAGCTTGAACCCCGCCGGCCCCTCCATCTTTGTCTCCTTCCCCCGGTCTTTCTGGATTCCTATCTCAATGATCAAGGGGAATACGATCTGCCTAGGCATCCCCAAAACTCGCGCTACCTGTCGTTGTCCATACGGCCTGCTGGATACCGGCGCGGATCGGTCGAGGCAGGCGAGATGTCGCTCAGCGTCAGATAATAATGGTCAACCTTCTTCACTTCATGCCCGGGCATCCGTGCCGGCTGAAAGATCGGCTCACGCAGAAGCGGCGAATCGCTCTTGCAATTTGTCACCACGTAGAGCCAATAGCAATCGGCGCGATCCTCCGCGACGCGCTTTTCGTTCGGCGTCAGGCAGACCGTGCCGGTGCTGCCCGCAATGCCCTTGACCTCGATGAGCAGTTCGCCCGAATGTGTATCGAGGCTGGTGATGTCGTAGCCGAGGTTTTGCTCGTGCACATCCTGGACGTGGCGTCCCTTCTGCCGCTCGTAATCCATGACAACTCGCATGGCGATGGCCTCGGTTTCGGGATCAGGACGCAGGTTAGCGATGCCGGGCTCGTTGCGTTCAGGGTGCGGCAGGATAATGACGCTCGTGATGCGCTCAACCGATTGCAAGGTGAGCGCCCGCTGGCGCTCCAGTTCCTGCCGGCGAAGCTTGCGGCGGCGCAGCCATTGGGACTGCCGGTCCTCAGCCTGCTTTAAATTGCCGGCCGCGCCTTCCACGCCGCGATCCACCTGCTCCGCCAGGCGGCCAATCCGATCGTCCTCCTTGGCGATCAACTCGGTGAGCGGCATTTCGACATGAGCGGCGTCGGCGATTGACTGAGGCGCTGGCCCAGTGCCGGGTGGACCAACGTCAGCCGGACAAGATCGAACACGAGGTGGAAGAGTTGCTGGCGCAGCGCATTTACGGCATCGGCTGTGGCTATGCTGATGCCAATGATGCGGCTCGGCGTGTCGGACAAGACCCTCCAGGCGATCCCCCGGCACTTGAGTCTTTCCACCACCAGGAACAGCTACGTGAAGTCTGTAGCGGCTGATGCGTCGGCCGCGATGCAGAAGCTGGAACAAACAGGCACCCCATATGCACCCCAATTCGGCTAAGCCAAAAACGCTGTCGCGCAAGCTACAGTCCGCAAAGACGAAGCTGGCAGGCGTGGAGGGATTCGAACCCCCGACCCTCGGATTAGAAATCCGATGCTCTATCCAGCTGAGCTACACGCCCGCGTCCCGACTTCGGCGGAGACGCCCGCTTCTCCCACCGCTGCCGGCGCTCGCCTGGCGAACCCGTTCCGCCCGCGCCGTTGGCGATCGCACCACCCATGCCCTCGCCTCGCGTCGCCACCCGCGGTTTGCCTGCGCTCCAGCCGGGTGAATCCGGCTCCCCGCGGCCTCCCCCGGGCACGCTCACGGCCGGCCGGAACCGAGCGTTCGGTCTTTAACGGTGCCATGCAGTTCGCCCCGCGCCACGCGCACCCGAATTTCGCCGCCCGGCTCCACCTGCGCCGCGTCGCGTACAATCCTTCCCTCCTGATCGCGCGTGATCGAGTAGCCGCGCTCGAGGATGGCCAACGGATTCCGCTCGCCGAGCATGGCTTGGACGCCCTCCAGACGATGGCGGCGCTCCGCCAGCCAGCGGTCAAACTCGGTCTGCAGGCGGTGCTGGCGCTGCTCGAGCGCCGCGCGCTTCAACTGGACCCAGCGCCCGGCGTCATAGCGAACGACGCCGGCCGAGGCGCTCAGCCATGCCTGGCGGGCGCGACTGAGGCGCTCGCGCAGCGACGCCTCCAGGCGCGCGGCCTCGTCGTCGACGGCTTGGGCGCGCTCGGCCAGCCGGGCGCCGAGCGTCTCGAAAGCGCGGTGCAGGCGCAGCTCGGTCAAGCGGCCTCGCGCTTCCGCCAGCCGCAGCCGGAAAAGCTGCGCCAGATGATGGGCGCGATCCTGAAGCTCGCGAATCAGGTCTCCTTTGCGCCGCACCACGAGTTCGGCCGCGGCGGAAGGCGTCGGGGCGCGCAGATCGGCGACGAAGTCGGCGATGGTGAAATCGGTTTCGTGGCCCACGCCCGAGACGACCGGAATCTCGGAAGCGGCGATGGCCCGCGCCACGCTCTCCTCGTTGAAGGGCCAGAGGTCTTCGAGCGAGCCGCCACCGCGCGCCACCACGATGACGTCGGGCCGGCCGGGCCCGGCGCAACCGTTGAAGTATTCAATCCCCTCGACGATCTCGCGCGCGGCACCCTCGCCCTGCACCCGCGCCGGATAGAGCCGCACGTTCATGTTGGGAAAGCGGCGCTCGAGCACCCGCAGAATGTCGCGGATGACGGCCCCAGCGGGCGAGGTCACCACGCCGATGGTCTTCGGCAGCGCCGGAAGCGGCTTTTTGCGGGCCGCGTCGAACAATCCCTCGGCGGCCAGCTTCGCCTTCAATTGTTCGAAAGCCAGTTGCAAGGCCCCGCGGCCGGCCGGTTCCAGAAACTCGACCACCAATTGGTACTCGCCGCGCGGCTCGTAGACGCCGACCCGGCCCCGCGCGATCACCGCCAGCCCGTCCGCCGGCTGGAATTTCAAGTATCGCGCCGCGTTGCGAAAACAGACGGCGCGAATCTGCGCTTTGGCATCTTTCAGCGTGAAGTAGAGATGCCCGGAGCTTGCCGGCCGGAGGTTCGAAATCTCTCCGGTCACCCACAGATCGGGAAACGTGTCCTCCAACAGCAGGCGAATCTCGGCGCTCAGCTCCGAGACGCTGTAGATTTTGCGGGCGGGTTGGAAATCGAAGACCGCCTGACCCATCCAGGTTGCTCCGCTGGCCGTTCGGCTACCGTCTCGTCAAAAAACCGATGATCCAAAGCACCAGCGTCAAGAGGGCGCTTAAGACCAGAGACGAGACGATGGGAAAATAGAACGTGGTGTGCTTGCCCCGGTAAGCGATGTCCCCGGGCAGCCGGCCCAGACCGAAAAACGAAAACTTCGAGCCCACCATCACCGCGAGACCGATCAGCGCCAAGATCACTCCGGCCAGCACCAAGAACCGCCCGAGTTGGAAAGGGAGATCGCCGCTCATTGATCAGTCTCGCTTCCATGTTCAACGCTTCGCGCAGGTCTGTCAAGGCGATTGGGCGGCCGGCGGCAGCGAAGTGGGATGGAAGACGGGATTGGGTCGGATTCCGCTCGAAAATAGCTATCCTGTTGATTTTCATCAACCTAGTGGCTTTGTCCCGCGCCCCGCCCCTCGCCTGTCTTTTCTCCCCTCTTGTTTTCAATCACTTACACCAACCTCCCGACCCCCATTTCCACTCATCTGATTGATTCTAAATAACCTAGCGGCTTTCACCGAACCCCTCTACCTATTTTCAATAACTTAGCGGCTTCGTTTCTGAAGCGAAGCCGCTAGGTTGCTTGTTTTCAATAACCTAGTGGCTTCGCCCCCCTCCCGCCGTACTCATCTCTCCTCCCTCGCTCCTTGGCTGAGCGGTGTCCCCGACCCCACAAGGCTGCCGCGCCCCCAGTTGGACGGGTTCCTTCCCAGGACGACTCTGAGGTCGGGGCAGGCCGGGAGCGAGGCGAGAGAGCGGGGCATAGATTACCAAATAGTACACTGCCATTGGGCCGGTGTCAAGAATCCATTCGCCCCCCGACCGCGCGCCCCGGGCGGAGCGCGAACCATCCTCCCGGCTGGGTTTGATAGCCCACAGAGCCTGTGCTAGACTGCGGGCACATCCTAACGGAGGTGATCCATGGCGACAGGTT
>CADDZC010000096.1 GCA_902812365.1 Acidobacteriota bacterium
TTTTACACAAGCTTGACATCACCCGGGGGGGTCGAACCGGGTGTCCTGGAGTCGGAAACTGCGATAATATAGAGAAGTATGGCGGTTTGCTTTTCGAAGGAGTTCGCATGAGAAATCGAATCTTAACCTTGGCTGTTGTGGCGGGCCTGTTGGGCCTGCCGGTGCTTGTTCGCGGGCAAGACCCCAGCGTGGGCGGGTCCGGCGGAAAAGTCGGTGTCATTAATCTGCAACTGGCGATTGCCAACACCGCTGAGGGCAAGCAGGCACTTGCTGAATTGCAGAAAAAATATGAGCCCAAGCGGGACGACTTGCAGAGAAAGCAGGAAGAGATCAGCTCACTCCAGGACCAACTCAATAAGCAATCGGCGACACTCAGCGATGAGGAACGCTTACGCCTCGCGCGAGAGATTGAGGAGAAGCAGCGGCTCTTCAAGCGCGAGCAGGATGATGCACAGTCGGATTTCCAGGCCGATCAACAAGACCTCTTCCAGCGCATCGGACAGAAAATGGTGAAGGTGATAGATAATTACGCCCAGCAGAACAACCTGGCGCTGGTCATTGACGGCAGCGCCCTTAACATCTATTACCTGGCGAAAGGGGTCGACATCACCGAACCAATTGTCAAGCTATATGACGCCGCGAACCCGGTCGCCGCGGCGGCTGCTTCCTCTACTTCGACTCGGCCGTCGTCGGCTGCACCCGCCAACGCCAAGCCCCATCCGTAGGCCGTGCGATTTTGCGGTCGCCAAACGAGCACGGAGAGGCGCTGGTCGGCTACGCCTCGCAAACGCGGCTGGCCGGGGGGAAGGGCCGGCGTGTCGCTCGTTAGGGGTCGGCGGACGGAAGGCGGTGGACTTCAGGTTCGGCGTGGATGCTCACCCTGGAAATCTGGGGAAACTCCTGACGAAAGCGGAATCCCAACTCTTCGGTGATGTCGTGCACTCGCTCAACCGGCAAATCAGGTTCGAGTGTGCAATGGACGGTAACGAGCACATTCGGGCCGACTTGATGGGCTTCCAGAGCATGACAGCCGAGTAAGCCCGGAGTACGACGAGCCAGCTCGATCAGCCTCTCTTCCATGGCCGTGGCGACCGCGGGCGCCTCCCGGGCCGGCTCGACTCGGTTCAGGAGGGGCTCGATGTGGACGTTGACCTCATGGATCTCGGCTACATTGCGCTTGATCTCCTCCTCCAGCCGTGTAGCCTCGCGGTGTGCCGCTTCTAGACTGAGTGAGGGAGCTACCTCCAGATCCAAGTTGACGTTGACCTGGCCATTCACGTGATAAGCTGTCACGTCATGCACCTGGAAGTTGTGGCGGTGGGCGACCGCGCGCACGCGCTCGACGAGGTCACCGGGCGCCGGTGGACGGGGAGCTGCGTGGATGACGACGTCGGCTGTGGGAAAAGCCTCCCGCACCTTGGCTTCCACGGCTTCGACGACTGATTGAGCATGTTCGAACGGAATGTTGCTTTCAAGCGTCAGCCGCAAGTCTACGAAGAGCTGGCGGCCGCTCTGACGTACGCGGATGCGGTCGTGGTCGACGACGCCCGAGACGCCGGCGAGGCTGGCGGCGATCCGCGCTGACGTTCCGGCCGGGGCGGCGTCCACGAGAGCATTCACGCTGCGACTACCAAGGCGTAAGCTGATATAAATCATAATGCTAGCCACTGTTAGCGCGGCCACGGAATCTGCCTGCTCGAGGCGGGGAAGATGGCGGGTTTCGGCCAGGGAAACCAGCACCAACCCTAAGATGACCGTGGTCGAGCTAAAAATGTCAGTGGTAAAGTGCACGGCGTCGGCCTCCAAAGCTTGGCTGTTGTATTTGCGCGCCACGCGAAACAAGGCTCGCGCTCGCACCGTATCAAGCGTAATGGAGACCAGCATCACGGCGAACGCCCAAACGGTGGCTTCCACCCGAACCGCATGGTGAAAAAAGAGTCGGCGCCCGGCTTCGATCGCTATCCAGGCGCAGGTGAGGAGCAGTAACCCGGTCTCTATGAAAGCGGATAGATGTTCAACCTTGCCGTGGCCGAAAGGATGCGAGGAATCAGCAGGCTTTTCTGCCACTCGCACCGAACCGTAGGTCACCGCTGCCGACACGGCATCCAAGGCTGAATGTGCGCCTTCGGACAAAATGCCCAGACTTCCGGTGAACAGCCCGATGGCAACCTTCATTACCGTTAGCAACACCGCCGTGCCCAGCGAAGCCAGGGCGACTGCCTGCTTTTCGCGCGAAGGGACGGGCGATTCGCAGGAATACGGTTGCGCAGAGAACATGTTGGTGACATTATAGCAGCACAACCGCACCTTCGTGGGTCTGCCTCCTGACCCAGCGATTGCGCAGCCAACCCTGCCAGGTCGCACTCTAGCTTGATTCGATGGACTCGGCCACGTTCTAGGCAATGTCGCAGTATGTAGGCTAGATCCGTGAATAGGGTTGACAGCGGCGCGGATCGCCGATAGGTTAAGAAGTGATTCTCTGGCGTGTCGCCCCGTCGAGCGATGCGCACGGCGTAATCCGATCATGCCGGTCAGAGCGCCGGCGCGTAAAGGGCCTCGGAAGTGGACCTACAAGCGATCCAGCATGCGCTGCGAGAAGCCCACCTCGACGGCTGGCTCTTCTATGACCACCACCATCGTGATCCCATCGCTTATCGCATCCTCGGCATTTCGTCCCTGCCGTGCACTCGTCGGTGGTATTACTTGATTCCTGCGTCGGGCGAACCGGCCAAGCTGGTACACCGAATTGAAAAGGGCGTCTTGCAAGGCTTGCCCGGCATCCATTACGAATACGCTTCCTGGCAGGAACAGCGAGAGAAGCTAAAAGCGATGCTGGCCGGCAGGAACGATGTGGCCATGCAGTACTCGGCGCTGAACGACATTCCCGCCGTAGGCCTCGTCGATGCGGGAACCGTCGAGCTGGTGAGAAGCTGCGGCGTTGAAGTCCTCTCGTCGGCTGATTTGGTGCAACTATTCGAAGCTCGATGGTCCGCCGAACAGCTCGAAATGCATCTTGCGGCCGGAGAAAGTATCCACGCCGCAGTCCGAGCAGCCTTTGCGATGATCCGTGAGGCGACCGCGGAACGCCGCGTGGTCGGCGAGTACGACGTCCAACAGGAGATCGTAAAGGTTCTGGAGGCAGGCGGCGTGACCGCCCAGGAGCCGCCCATCGTGGCGGTCAATGCCAACAGCTCGGATCCCCACTACTCGCCTACGCCCGCTTCGTCAACACCGATTCGGCCCGGCGACTGGGTCCTGTTGGACGTGTTTGGTAAGAAGTCGCAGCCGGGCTCGGTGTATTTCGACATTACTTGGACAGGCTTTGTGGGGCATGAAGTTCCTCCCCGCCACCGGGAAATGTTCGACATTGTGCGCGAGGCCCGCGACACAGCCCTCAGTCTCGTTCAGCAGTCCTGCCGTCGGGGTCACGCGTTGTGTGGTTACGAGGTGGATGACGCGGCGCGAGCTGTGATTGCCCGCCGCGGATACGCCGATTGTTTCCTGCATCGCACCGGACACTCGCTCGGCGAAGACGTCCATGGCGGCGGCGCCAACATGGACAACTTCGAGACCCGCGATGGGCGACGCATCATTGCCCGCACGGGCTTCACCATCGAGCCGGGAATCTATTTGACCGACTTTGGGGTGCGGAGCGAGGTGGATGTTTATGTGGAAGAGAGCGACGCGCGCGTGACGGGGGAAATCCAGCAATCCGTAGTGCCGATTCTTGCCGGGCTGCCGTGACGTGTGCTAGCTTTGACTGCTTTGGGAGCATCGAGACCCGGAGGCCTCCGGCAGGAGGCGCCGGGGAGGTCGGCAAGGGTCACGGCGGGCACGACCGATTCCCACGAGGCAGCGTGGCGCGAAGAACCATAGATCGGGAAGTCGAAAGAGTTGACGCCGCACCCAAGCTTCGTCCGGCGACGGGCCACCTGATCCGGCTGTGCGTAGCCGCCTGGCTCGTGCCGGGTTGCGGCCACTGGATTTTGAGACGTCGGGGCCGGGCCCTAGTGCTTTTTGCCGCGATCATCCTTATGTTTCTTCTCGGCTTACTGATGCAAGGGCAGTTCTTTGCTCTGACATCGCCTTCGTATCTCGAGAGGCTCGGTTATCTTGGCGAGCTCGGCGTGGGACTGGCGCTGCCGATGGCAGAGTTCTTCGGCTACGCCGGTGGGAACCCGTTCTTCGTGAGCTCCGATTTCGGCACGGCTTTTCTAGTGTCGGCCGGGATGCTAAACGTGCTCGTCATCCTAGACGCCTATGATATCGGTCTGGGACGAAAGCCGTGAAACGGTAACCACGGCCCGGAGGCGTGGCGCCTCGTGGATCGACTACTGGTTCGAATCGCGGTACGTGAGCGGTTGATTGATGGCGGACGACCTCCGATGGTCATTTCCGGCATGATTATCCAGCACTTCCCCGCCATGCTGCTCTTTTCCTTGTTCGTGTCTGTGGTCTTTGCTGTCGTCTCGAAGGACACGCAACGTGAGCGCGTGATTTACGGAATCAAGTCGTTTGCGCTGTTCATTGGCGTCGCAGTACTCCTAGGCTGGCTCATGTATCCAGTTCCCCGCTGAAAATATACCTATCAGGAACAGAGAGGGCTGGCTATCAACCTCGCGAAACGCGTGACGCACCGCGGCACAGACGACCTGAGCGATCTCCGACGAGCGAAAGGGCATACAAATAGATCCATAGCCCTGACCACCTAAAGCTTTAGCGTAACCATGTAGATCGCGAAGAACAAGACTGCGATCATCCCTAGCGGCCTTCAGCTCCTCCAGACGATGGTTACTGCGTCCGCCGCCGGGGTTCTGCCGAGGAGTGTATTTCTGGTGGCGGCTCCGGAGCAGACTGCCGAGCCAACCCTAAAGAGGCCGACCAGAGCCTTGGGGTCGTGGAGCAAGCAGGCGGACGTGATCCCTCCTGTCGCTCCCTTTTGGTCTGAACGAGGGCGGCACTCTCCTATTGATTTCTGCATAAATACTGCAATAGAATGTCCCTCGGGAGGGACCACTTATGCCCCGACTGAAGGGGAGTGCCGATCTGCTTGAAGACCGGCGCCGTCGCGCCCTGGCTTTGTGGGACACGGGC
>CADDZC010000097.1 GCA_902812365.1 Acidobacteriota bacterium
TCTCGACCTCTGTGTCGCCCCCGCGCGGGTCGACGAAGCGATTCGGGAGCCGGGAGCCCAGCACGTCGACGACCGGGTCGAGCCGCAGCCCCTCGTGCATGACCACGCGGGGCCGGCGGCCGTAGCCGGAGGACGCGCGGCGGGCGGCGCGACCGGCGAGCTGCTCAGGTGAAAGATGCGGCTGAGGATATTGCGGGCCCCTTCCAGGATGGCGGGGCCCGTGGGGGGCTCGGTGCCGGCGATGAAGAGCTGGGGTTGCGGGCCGCTCGGATCGTTGGCCACGAGCGGGTCGACGGGGACGTCAACCTGCGCGGTGACAATGCCGGGCGGCTCGATAAAGGGCACAACGTTGCGGTAATCGGGAAGGGCGGTGGCCGCCTTCATAAAATCGGTCCAGACGGGCAAGGCGGAAGCCGAGCCGGAGAGGTTGAGCTCGCGGTCGTCGTCGTAGCCCACCCAGACGACGGCGAGGAGATTGGAAGTGAAGCCGGCGAACCACCCGTCGTGCGAGGTGCCGGTCTTGCCCGCTGCCGGCAGCGTGAAGCCGCGCGCTCGAACGCCGTAGCCGGTGCCGTGGTCGATGACGCTCTCCATCAGATTCACCATCAGGTAGGCCACGCGCGGATCGAGCACCTGGCGGCTCTTCTGCTCGCTCTGGTAAAGGATGTGCCCGGCGGAATCCCTGACTTCCAGGATCGACTTCGGGCCGAGATACTGGCCCTGGTTGGCAAAGATCGTATAGGCCTGGGCGATTTCGAGCGGGGTGGCGACGTAGGCGCCGAGCGCCAGGGCGGGAGTGGCCTCGATCTCCGAATTAATGCCCGCCGCGAGCGCCAGGTCCCGCACCTTGTTGTAACCGATCATCTGGGCCAGATGCACGGTGGCGGAATTGAGCGACAGCATCAGGGCGCGGCGCAGCGTCACGGGGCCGTGATATTCGCCTTGATAATTCCGCGGCTCGTAGGTTTTGCCGTCAAATTCAAAGGTGCTGGGTTCGTCCTCGAGCAGGGTGGCCTCGGTGACCAGCGGCTGCGAGCCGTCCACGGCAGAGCTCAGAGCCGCGGCGTAAACAAAGGGCTTGAACGATGAGCCGGGCTGGCGGCGGGCGAGGGCGTGATTCAGCTGGCTGGCGGCGTAATCGCGCCCGCCGACCAGCGCCCGCAGCTCGCCCGTGTGCGGGTCAAGCACCACCAGGGCCACCTGGGGCTGGCGGGGATCGCGGGGCGGCGCGTTCTTGGCCCGCCGTTGGTGGTCGAGCGCCCGATCGACCTCCGCCATGCCGGCCGCCACAGCGTCGGAGGCGGCCCGTTGCAGATCGAGATCCAGGGTTGTGTAGATGCGGTAGCTTTGCGACACGAGGTCCCGCTCGGAAAACTGCTGCAATAACTGATCCTTCACCATGTCCACGAAGTACGGCGCCTCGCTCCCCTCTACGTTCTGCGGAGCCACGCCCAGCGGCGCCTGCGCGGCCCGTTGGGCCTCCGCCGCCGTAATGAAGCCGTCGTCCCGCATTTCGCGCAAAACGTAGTTCCGCAGCCGCAGCGCCTGCGCGGGATGGCGATAGGGGGAATAGAGGTTGGGGCCGCGGATGATGGCGGCCAGCAGCGCCGCCTCCGGCAGGGTCAGGCTCTTGACGTCCTTGTTGAAATAGGCGTCGGCGGCCTCGCCGAAGCCATTGATGCTGAAACTCCCGCGCTGCCCCAAGTAGACGTCGTTGGCGTAAAGCTGAAAAATCTGCTGCTTGCTCAGGCGCTGCTCGAGCAGCAAGGCGACGAGAATCTCCTCGATCTTGCGGCGGAACGTCCGGCGGCGGTTCTGCAACACCACGTTGCGCGCCACCTGCATCGTCAGCGTGCTGCCCCCTTGCAATCGCTCATCGGCGCGGAGGTCTTTGAGGGCCGCGGGGATGAAGCGGTAGAAGCTGACGCCGTGATGGGTGAAGAAGTGGCGGTCTTCGGCGGCCAGGACGGCCTCCACGAGAACTGGGGGAAGGTCCTGATATTGCACCAGCCGGCGCTTGGTGCGGCTCCGGTCAAATAGAGTCGTGATCAGCGCCGGTTCGAGCCGGCAATGATCGAGCGAAGAGCCGCCGGCGGCCGTGATGGAATCGATGTGGTGGCTCCGGAAGGAGATCGTGACCGGACCCTCGGATGGGGAAGAATCGTGAAAAAAGGAGAGCGGCCCCGGGCGGATCTCGACTCGATCGCCCTCGACCGTGTAGGTGCCCACCGATGACCCGCGGGCCCCTTCCGAATAGAGGGCGCGGCGCAGGTAGGCGGCCACCGCCTCCGGAGTCAGCGCCTCTCCCACCGCAATCGGCTTCGGAGCGGCAAACACCAGGGAAGCGTTGCGGAAAATCTCGCCGCCTAAGCGCGCATCAATCATCGCTGAAAACTGGACGTAATAGTAGACCGCCAGAGTGGTGCCGAGCAGGAAGCCGGCGACGGCCGCCGCCAGCAGCGCCCGGCGCCAGCGCTTCAGGCGGGGAGCCGTTCCCGGGCGCTTGCGGGTGGGGATGGGTTTGCGGGTTGTCGCGGGTGGTCGGCTTGGCACAGGTTATAGCGCGTGGTTTTCCGCCGACGGCGTGAAGTGCAGGTTGAGCGTGTACAACTTGAGGTCAATGGGAACGGTATAGTCCACGCGGATGATGACTTTCTCGTTGGTCACGGTCACTTTCACGTTGCCGGCGGTCACCGGGAGATCCAGCGACTGAGCCTTGGCGACGACATCGCCCTGCAGGCGCTCGGCGGGCGGCCGTTCCACCGTCGCGCGCACGGCCAGATCGCGGATGTAATCGCCGAGCTGATAATTGTTCACGTAAACGGGAATGGTCTTGATGCCCAGGTAGCCCAGCGCCACGACGATGAGGAGCGCCAAAAACGCCTTGCCGGAACCTTGGCCTGAGTCCGAGCGCCGCATGGCTCATCCGACTCCGAGCCCGCGGAGCGTGAAAGAAGGCTCGCGGGCGCGGGCCTCCGCGAGGCCGATTTCCAGCTTAGCACCGCCTCTTTTTGTTGTCGAGCTCGGGGCCGCAATCTCGACGCGCGGCCCTTCGCGCCTAGTAGGCCCGGCCGAACACCGCCCGCTCGCCCGAGGGCCGGCCGCAGACCACGCAAGCGCCGGAGGCGGCCGCCGGCTCGAGCGGAATACACCGCAACGTGGCCTTGGTCTCCTCCTTGACGGTGGCTTCGCAGCCGCTGCCGCCGCACCAGAAGGCGACGGCAAAGCCGGTTTCCACCGCCGCCTTGAGCTCGCCGTAGGTGCGGCACTCCCGGGTGTGGGCCTGGCGGAAGGCGAGGGCGCGGTCGTAAAGGGATTGTTGAATGTCGGCGAGCAGGCGGGCGGCGGCGGCGGGAAGCTCGTCGAGCGGCGCCACGCTCTTGCCGGGCTGGCCCGGGCGGTCGCGGCGAGCGAGGACGCAGGAGCGATTCGCCAGGTCTTTCGGGCCCAGCTCGATGCGCAGCGGCACGCCGCGCATCTCCCAGTCGTTGAATTTCCAGCCCGGACTCAGGCCTTCGCGGTCGTCCAGCTTGACGCGCCGGCCGGCCTGAACGAGCTCGCTGCGGAGCCGGCGGGCCGCCTCGAGCACCGCCGCCCTCTCGGCGTCATGGCGAAAGATCGGCACAATCACGGCCTCGATCGGCGCCAAGCGCGGCGGCAGCACCAGTCCCTGATCGTCGCCGTGGACCATAATGATGGCGCCGATGAAGCGCGTCGACAGGCCCCAGGATGTCGTCCAGCAGTATTGCAACTGGCCGGCGGGGTCGAGATATTTGACGTCGAAAGCGCGCGAGAAGTTTTGGCCCAGAAAGTGCGATGTCCCCGACTGCAGCGCCTTCCCGTCCCCCATCATCGCCTCAATCGAGTAGGTGGTCTCGGCCCCGGCGAATTTTTCCGCTTCCGACTTGCGTCCCGGAATGACGGGAATCGCCGCCTCGCTCGCGGCGAACTCGGCGTAAATGTCGAGCATCTGGCGGGTCTCGGCTTCCGCCTCCTCCCGCGTGGCGTGCGCCGTATGACCCTCCTGCCAGTAAAACTCCAGGGTGCGGAGAAACAGCTTGGTGCGCAGCTCCCAGCGCACCACGTTGTTCCACTGGTTCATCAGCACCGGCAGGTCGCGATACGAGTGGATCCACTTCGACCACATGTGGCCGATGATGGTCTCCGAGGTCGGACGCACTACCAGCGGCTCGGGCAGCGTCTCGCCGCCGCCGATCGTCACCACGGCGAGTTCCGGCGAAAAACCCTCGACGTGGTGTTTCTCGCGCTCAATCAAGCTGCGGGGGATGAAGAGCGGGAAGGCGGCGTTTTCGTGGCCGGTGGCCTTGAAGCGGCGGTCGAGCGCCTGCTGGATGTTTTCCCATAACGCCCAGCCGTACGGGCGGATCACCATGCACCCGCGGACGGGCGCGTAGTCCGCCAGCTCCGCCTTCAGCACAAGCTGGTTGTACCACTCGGGAAAATCCTCCGACCGAGAGGGGAGTTTTTCGCCGGTCATGCCTCGAAGCTTCGTTCTCCTTCTGGCGCCGGGCCACGCCGCGCAAGTGTTCGAGCGTAGCGGAGACGCCGCCGGCTGTCAATTCGCCCCGCTCTCGCGTGTCAAAGCTCTTTAGAAATGTCCCCTTTCTTAGCTCGTTAGAAGTGTCCCCTTTTTGTTTTGGTTCTTGTTCTTGTTTTTGCTCTTGTCTTGGTCGTTGGCCTTGCCCGGAGCGCAGCCCTGCGAGCCCGTAGGGCGAGCGTTTAGGGCGAAGCGGAGGGCAAGGCCAACGACGGCGGCGCGACCGTGATCGTGCCGGAGGCTCGCCTCTCCGCCTCCCGGCGGCCGGCCTGTCGCCAGGGGTGATCGGCCGGCGGCACCCACTTCCGCTTCCCCAGCGGCGCAGTCGCCACGCGGGTGCGCTCGGCCCGGTCATGCGGGGCACGGCCGCTCCAGGGTTGAAGCCGCGCAGGCCGATCGCCGCGAAACCGTGACCGTGGGGGATGCCTGTCCGTACTGTGCCGGGCCGCTGGAGAGCCGAGGCTT
>CADDZC010000098.1 GCA_902812365.1 Acidobacteriota bacterium
GGATGGGTCGGCGGGGGCTGGCGGGGGAGGGAGGCGGCAGAACAAAACATCTTTTTTCCCGGAACGAAGCCATTATGTTATTGATAAAAGGCAACCTAGCGGCTTCGGTGCAAAAACGAAGCCGCTAAGTTGTTGAAAATACGTAGACGGTGTGAATCAAAGCCACTATATTAATGAAAACAAATGACTTAATCTAAAAAACCGGCTTCGGAACCGAGTGTAAGTGATTGAAAATACGTTGGCGAGGCGGAAAGCCTCCCGCTGAAAGCCACTAAGTTTATGAAAATAAAGAATTAACTGCGAATACTGGCGGCCCGGGCGTAGCCCCCTGATCAGCCACCGAGGACTTCACTGATGATCCCAAATCCTTCCCGCCGCGATTTTCTGAAAGTCTCCGTTTCCGCTGCTTGCGCCGCCACCGTGAGCGAGACGGCCGCCGAGCCTCTCCCGTCGCGGGTGCCGGCTTCGGGACGCCTGGACATCAAGAAGGGTGTCCTCGCCAGCATGCTACCCCGGGGGCTGAGCTATGGGGAACGCTTTCGGTTGGCGCGCCGGGCCGGGTTCGAAGCGCTGCAGGTGGGCACGACGCCTGACGAGAAGGAAGCCGAAGAGATCAAGAGGGCGGCCGAGCAGGCGGGCATGCGGATCGATTCGGTGATGAACATGGATCACTGGCAGTATCCGCTGTCGTCCCCGGATCCGGCAGTGGTGGAAAGAAGTCTGAAGGGCATGCGGACGTCGCTCGGCAACGCCAAGCTGTGGGGAGCCGGGTACGTTTTGCTGGTTCCTGCGGTTGTTGATGGTCATACCGGGTATCGGGAAGCCTGGACGCGCTCCCAGCGCCAGATTCGCAAGCTTATCCCCTTGGCCGAGCGGTTGGGGGTGGTGATCGCCGTCGAGGAGGTGTGGAACAAGTTTTTGCTGAGCCCGCTGGAGATGGCGGCCTACGTGGATGAATTCAAGAGCCCCTACGTCAAGGTGTGGTTTGACGTGGGGAACGTGGTGCTCTACGGCTACCCCGAGGACTGGATTCGTACGCTCGGCCCGCGCATCGTCGAGCTGCACCTGAAGGACTTCAAGCGTCCCGTCCGCGATTGCTTCCAGTGGGTGAATCTGGGGGAAGGGGACGTCAACTGGCCGGCGGTTCGGCAGGCTCTGGCCGCCATCGGCTATCGGGGCACGGCGACCGTGGAGCTGGAAGGCGGCGATGAGGCGTATCTCCGTGACGTGAGCGAACGCGTTGACCGGTTGGTGCTCGGCGCCTAGCGGGGGGCGGCGCGGGGTCATTTCCGCCCGAGCAGCCGGATGCGGGCGGTCAGCGAGCGCTCTTGAATGGCGCTGAACGCCAAAAAGTGGGGCGAGTCGATGTTGTTATCGACGGCAAAGGGGTTGTGGCGGTTGGTAATGTCGTTGAAGCCGGCCCGCAGCGACCACAGGTAGCCGAAGACGTGCAGCTTGGTTTCGAGCGCCAAGTTCAGCGAAAAATACGTCGGGAAGCGATGCGAACCCGCCGCCCCCACGAGCTGCTGGTTCTGGTTGACGACGCTGAACGGCGACCCGCTGTGCCAGTCCAGCGTGTAGGCGAGATCGAAGCCGCGAACGAGCGGCAGGAATCCCCAGGACAGAAAGCGATTCGGCGTGTCCCACGGCAACGGCCCCGCCGCCTGCGGCGAGAACACGGGATTTTCGACGTTGAAATTAAAGACGGCGTTCGAGCGCGCCGCGGAACGGGTGTACGAGGCGAACAGCAGATGGCCACCGCGGAAGCTCCGCCGCACCGAAACCTCCGCCGCGTGATACCGGTCCCGCTTGATATTTTCGAGCCTGAAGACGCCGCTGAAGCAATCGGCCGCCGTCCGGCAGGAATTGACGTAGACCGGCGCGTCGTGCCCCTGCTTGCCGATGAATTCCAATTGCGTGTACAGCTCGCCGGGCAATTTGCGCTCCACGCCGGCGCTCCAGTTGAGGAATCGCGGCGCCTCGATTTCCCGCGGGTTGACCACAAACCGGGTCTCCACCGGCGGCCCGGCCAGCGCACCGCCCGTGGCGCTGTAAAAATAGTCGGTGCGCGTGCCCCATTGCGGCTGCGTCACCAGATTGATGTTGGTGCGGTCGGCGTAGAGTCCGATCCCGCCCACCAGCTTGGTTTCGCCGCCCCGCCGGAGCAGATAGGTCGAGGCCAGGCGCGGCTGCGGTAAAACCTCGCGCACGATCTCGTCCCAGTCCAGCCGCAACCCCGGCTCGACGAGCCAGGGGCCGGAGAGCGACCAGCGGTCCTGGACGTAGACGCCGGCCTCGAAGTTGTTGCGATTGAAGGGAGGAGTCGGGTCAAAAACAATGCGCCGCGCCAGCGTCCCGTCGGCGCGAACGATCGAGAGGGGCCGGCGCTCAAAGGCCTGGTGGAAGGTGAGCCGGTCGAGATCCGTGCCCATCTTCAGCTCATGGCGCCCGTGCCATCCGGTGGCGGGAAGGATCAGGCTGGCGATGCCTTCCAGGCGGCTCGAGCGGCCTTGCGAGGTCTCGAAGTAGTTGCCGCTGGTGCCGTTGGGGCTGATGACGTAAGGCTGGATGCCCATGGGGCGCGAGCCGGAATCGAAAAAACTCTGCGCCAGGCCCACTTCCGCCAGGACGCCGCTTGCCAGCAAGTCCTGGTCCTTGAGCGCCACCAGCGTCGCCTCCTGATTGAGGTCGAGAGTCGTATCGAGGGGATTGAAGCGGGTCAGGCCGGCGTGATCGGAGCGGAAGCGATTGATTAGAAAGCTGGAGAAGAGGGTGTTGCCGGGTCGCAGGTTGACCTGGGCCTTGGCCAGATTGCCCAGCCTCCACACCGTTCCCCGGTCGGCGTTAGGGGGAAGATCGGTGATGACGACGGTGTGGTATTCGCCCTCCGGGGCCACCAAGAACCAGGCTTTGTCCCTGCGGATCGGCCCGGAGAGCGCACCGCGCGGCGTCCAGGTGCCGATGTGCCATCCGCGGCGATTTTCGAGCGAGGGCAGAAAGTCGGTGCCCGCGAACCGGAACCGGTCGTCGCCCATGCCGGTGATCAGGCTCAGGACGCCGCCGGAGCCCTGTCCGTACTCGGCGGGGTAGCGACTGTCCAGGACGCTGACCGAGCGCAGGGCCTCGGTGTTGACGCGCAGGATCAGCAGGCCGCTGCCCGGGGCGCTGATGTTGAAGCCGTCGAGCACATCGAGAATCTGCGGGGTGTCGGAGCCGTCCACGTGAATCTGGCCCGTGCCGTCCTGCAGGACGCCCGGCAGCATCGGCAGGGCGTAGCGCACGTCGCGCGGCACGTTGTACGGCAGATCGATGATCTCGCGACTGGTGAGCGTGTGGCTGGAAACGGTCTTTTGCGGATCGATGAGCGGCGGCGAGTAGATTACGTTCACGCGCTCCACCAGCTCGCGCTGGTGATTGAGCGTGACCCTCGCCTCGTGGGTTTCGCCGGCTCGAAAGTCTTTTTGGATGAACTCGAAAAATCCCTCTTTGGCCACCCGGAGCTGATAGGGGCCGGGCGGCAGCCGGGCGAATTGGCATCTGCCCGCGTAATCGGTTTCGCCTTGCGCCGTCTGCCCCGCCGCCGAGGTCAGCGTCACCTGGGCGGCGGGCACGGCGACGCCGTTTTCGTCCACCACGTTCACGACGAGCCCGGGCGGCCCCGGCGAACTCGCGGCCTCCGCACCCATCGCCGCCAGAAGCGGAACCACCAGCATCACCGCCAGCCGGGAGCGGATGGGTTGGCGGGCGCGGCGGGAGCCCGCTGCGCCGCGCTGCCCTCCGGCTCTTGTGTCTCGCCCGCTCCTCGTGAGCATGGCCTTATTCTCGCCCAATCGGCCCGAGATGTCGCGCTCCGTGGCCGGGGGAGCCGGCTCAGGCCGAATTGGGCGAACATGGAGCCGATACCATGCCGGCGGGCTCGCTCGGCCGGGATCGGGCCCGAGGCGCTCGGGGAGCCGAGAGAAAGCGATGAATCGCTACCGCAGGCCGTACTGATCAGGCCGGTTCAGCGTCGGCGCTCGAGCTCGCGTCGCCGGCGCCTCGGTCAGGGCGCCGAGCCGGGCAGCAGGCCGTTAATGCTGCGCAGGATGTCTTGTTCCTGCGGCGAGAATTGGCGCTCGAATTGCGAGCTGGAGAGGAACTTCTGGCGTTGCCGGGGCCGCATCGCGCGAAGCTTGCGAAACGCTTCCATGACCGCCTGCTGGCGATCGGGGGGCAGGCGGCGCCAGGCTGGAAAGATATCGCGCAATCGGGCCCGTTGATCGGGCGAGAGGCTCTCGAGGATTTCTTCCCGCTGGCGCAGGACGTTCTTCTGCTCGGGGGTGAGGGAATTCCAGCGCCGCAGATTGTTGCGAATCTGCTCCTGGCGTTCCGGCGGCAACTGATGGAAACGCTCGTCGTTGGCGAGAATTCGCTCCTGCTGGTCCGGGGGCAGTTCGCGCAACTGCTTGAAGAATCCGGGTGGATGCCGATGGCGGTCCTGGACGCGAGGCCGCATGATGCGGGGCGGCCTCCTGGCTCGCTCGACGCGCGGCAGGCTCGGCCGGCGCTGGGCCCCGGCCGAGCCGGCTCCGAGCGCCAGGACCAGCAGCCAAAGAATAGTCCCCGGCTGCCCGGGCCGGACCCGGCAGGGAACACTTGCCCCCCACGTCCCCGCATGCCGAGGTTGGGGGCCTCGAGCGGAGGGCGTGGCCGCCACCGCATCCCGCCTCCGGCTCACGCCGTTATTCCACAATGTCGCCGCCCCCGCCCTCTCCGGCCGTCCCTTTGGGCAGTTCCGACAGCACCTCGAAACTGGACAGCAGGTCGTAGTTTTCCAGCTCGGGGAGGTTTTCGTACATCTTCAGCTCTTGGTCGGCCGTTTTCGCCTGGGCTTGCTGGCCGGCGTCGGCCGCCAAGTTCACTGCGGCTTCTCCCGAAGCTGGCGCCGGGTGGCTCGCGCCCGGCCAGAC
>CADDZC010000099.1 GCA_902812365.1 Acidobacteriota bacterium
ATGCCATCTTCCATGGTTACAACGAGCAGCACCAATGGCGGAACCGTACCCTCCGCCTTTTTACACAAGCAGCTTGACATCACCAAATCCCGGTTTAATTGACATTAGGCGTTTGAGTATGCGTATTCTCTGGCTCGGCGGTACGACGCCACGCTCTATCTTCAGCACGTTGTCCGGCCTCTCACCGAGTATTCGTATTACATGTTGCCAGCCTGGGCCCAGCAGTACTATAACGAGTCGAAGGCCGAAGCCGGAGAGGCGCTTCGCAAGCTGGTGGCCCGCCTGGCGCCGAACGGTCCCGGAGCCGAGTCAGTCGTCCAGGTGGGGTTTCCGGCGGACGCGATTCTCGAGTTCGCCAGCCAGCAGGCGGTCGATCTCGTGGTGATGGGGACGCAAGGGCGCCGGGGAGCCGATCGCTGGATGCTCGGCTCGGTTACCGAGCGCGTTATCCGCAAGGCGAAATGTCCGGTGCTGGCGGTGCGGAAAACGGTTCACGACTTCGTGGTTCCTACCGCTCCTACCGATCCGGTGCAACTGCGGAAGATTCTCCTGGCCACTGATTTCTCGGATCGTCGGCAACGGGCGTTTGCCTATGCCATCTCGCTGGCCATGGAGTATCAAGCCGAGCTGACCTTGTTGCACGTGCTCGAGGACTTGCCTCAGGAAGAGGAATTCACGGCGGCTTCCGCCCGCCTCATCCACAAGCTGGAAGCTCCAGTTCCGGGCGACGCCCGCAACTGGTGCAGCGTTAAATCCGTGGTCCGGGTCCGCAAGCCTTACCAGGAGATTATCCAGCTTGCAATCGAAGATCAAACCGATCTCGTCATCCTCGGCGTGCGCGGCCGGAGCGCCGTGGATCTAGCCATCTTCGGATCGACGACCCACCGGGTGCTGCAGCTCGGCCCTTGCCCGGTGTTGGCCGTTCACCTGGAAGCTAGAGAGGAGCGAGCCGGCTGAACGGGAACGCCACTCTCATTTGTAATAACCGGGCCAATAAAGGGAGGAGGAGTATGCGGGGGCTCGTCTTTCTCGGCGAAGATCATATTAATCTCCGGGAAGTGCCTGTGCCCCGAGCCGGGCACGGTGAGGTCGTAATTCGGGTCACACTGACGACAATCTGCGGAACCGACCTGCACATCGTACGGGGCGAATATCCGGTCAAACCGGGCTTGATTCTAGGTCACGAACCCGTAGGTGTGATTCATGAAATTGGCCCGGGCGTGACCGGCTACGAAGTTGGCAAGCGGGTGCTGGTCGGTGCCATCACGCCCTGCGGCCAGTGCAATTTGTGCCTGAGCGGCACCTGGTCGCAGTGTGGAGGGTCGATCGGAGGGTGGAGGTTTGGCAACACCATCGACGGCGCGCAGGCGGAATATTTGCGAGTCCCTTATGCCTAGGCCAATTTGGCCACAATCCCTGACGAACTCACCGATGAGCAGGTGGTGCTGCTCGCCGACATTGCTTCGACCGGCTTCGCTGCGGCCGAAAGCGCGGGACTCGAACTCGGAGACACGGTAGCCGTCTTTGCGCAGGGGCCCGTCGGCCTGTGTGCGACGGCGGGGGCAAAGCTTCGAGGGGCGGGATGGATCATCGCCGTCGAGCCGGACCCGGTGCGCCAGGAATTTGCGCGCAGCATGGGAGCCCACCAGGTGCTCGATCCCGAACGGGTGGACGTGGTCGATGAGATCCGAAAGCTTACCGGGGGCGTGGAGTAGATGTGGCCATCGAGGCGCTGGGCTCGCCGGTGACGTTTGAAAACGCCATGCGGGTGGTGCGGCCGGGCGGGACGTTGTCAAGCTTAGGGGTTTATTCGGGTAAACTGGGTGTGCCGCTGGAAGCGATTGCCGCAGGACTTGGTGACCATAAAATCGTCACCACGCTCTGCCCGGGCGGCAAGGAAAGAATGCGCCGCTTGCTGGAGCTGGTCCGGTACGGTCGGGTGGATCTGCGCATGCTGCTGGCGCACGGGTTTTCTCTCGATCAGATCGTCGAGGCGTATCAGGTATTTGGCGAGCGGCGCGATGGCGTGATCAAGGTCGCCATCCGGCCCTGAGCTGGTGGCTCCACCAGGCGTACAGCGGAAGCTCTGCGAATACAACCGAATTGAAGACCATCTTCGATGATTCCGGCTGCACCCCAACCCGCCGTTGAATCGGCGCATGACATTCTGAGGCGGCGGCGACATCCTCTCGACGTGTTTTTCAAGCCTCGTTCCGTCGCTGTCATTGGAGCTTCGGAGCGAGAGGGAAGCGTGGGGCGCTCTCTCGTCTGGAACCTCGTCACCAGCCCCTTCGGGGGCACGGTTTTTCCCGTCAATCCGAAGCGTTCAAGCGTTTTGGGCATTAAATCGTATCCTGCCGTTGGGACTATTCCCGAAGATATTGACCTGGCCGTGATCGCGACGCCGGCGCCGACCGTTCCGGGCGTGGTTAGCGAACGTGCGCGGGCTGGCGTCCGCGGCGCCATTATCGTTTCGGCCGGCTTTAAGGAATCCGGGGCGGAGGGCGCGCGGCTCGAGGCGGAGATTTTGGCGGCGGCGCGCCCGGCCCGCTTGCGACTCATCGGGCCGAACTGCCTCGGCCTGATGAGCCCCCTGACGGGCGTCAACGCCACCTTTGCCGGGGCCATGGCCCGCCCAGGAAGTGTCGGTTTGATCAGCCAAAGCGGCGCGCTCTGCACCGCCGTGCTGGACTGGAGTCTGAAGGAAAACGTCGGATTCACCGCCTTTATTTCTATCGGCTCGATGCTGGACGTTGGCTGGGGGGATTTGATCGATTACTTGGGTGACGATCCGCAGGCCCGAAGCATTATCCTTTACATGGAATCGATTGGCGATCCGCGAGCATTCATTTCCGCGGCCCGCCAGGTAGCCTTGTCGAAGCCTATCATTGTGTTATCAAGGCCGGACGGACGGAAGCGGCGGCGAACGCCGCCGCCTCTCACACCGGTGCGTTGGCTGGCCGCGACGAAGTGTTCGATGCCACGTTCCGGCGATGCGGGGTGCTGCGGGTCACCACGATTGCCGAGCTTTTTATATGGCCGAGGTCCTGGGCAAACAGCCCTGCCCCCAGGGACCTCGGCTGGCCATCGTCACCAATGCCGGCGGGCCAGGTGTGCTCGCCACCGACGCACTCATCGCCGAAGGCGGCACGCTTGCCACTTTGTCTCCGGAAACTTTGGAGACCCTCAACCAGCTCCTGCCGCCCCACTGGAGTCGAAGCAACCCGGTTGACATGTTGGGAGATGCGAGCGCGGAACGATACGGTCAGGTGGTTGGGCAAGTTTCCGGCGATACAAATAACGATGGTGTCTTAGTGATCCTCGCGCCCCTGGCCATGACCGATCCCACGCAGACGGCCGAACAGCTGAAAACCTAAGCTCAGCTTGGGGGCAAACCCCTTCTGGCAAGCTGGATGGGCGGAAGCCAGGTCAGCGCGGGCGAGGCGATGCTCAATCGCCATGGTATTCCCACTTTCCCCTATCCCGACACGGCGGCTCGGATTTTCTGCTTGATGTGGCGTTACAGTTACAACTTGGGCGCGCTCTATGAAACGCCGGCTCTGGTGGCGGCCGGCACAGATCTTGATCGGCGCCGCAGGGTGGGCGCCGTGATGGAAGAGGTGCGGCGCGCCGGCCGCACCCTCCTCACCGAACCCGAAGCCAAAACCGTGCTGGCAGCCTACGGCATTCCTGTTGTCGAAACCCGCCTTGCGGACAGCGAAGCCGCGGCCGCGCAGGCGGCAGCTGCAATCGGCTATCCGGTGGTGTTGAAACTGTTCTCCGCGACCATCGTCCACAACACCGACGTCGGTGGCGTCGAGCTTAATTTGGGAGATGAAGCGGCAGTCCGGCGGGCCTACCGCGACATTGAATCCTCGGTGGAGCAGAAGGCCGGGCCGGGGCACTTTCGGGGCGTAACGGTTCAGCCCATGGTTGCCAGCAGCGGCTACGAGCTCATCATAGGGAGCACGCTTGATCCACAATTTGGTCCCGTGCTGCTCTTCGGACTCGGCGGCCAGCTAGTCGAGGTTTTCAAAGACCATGCCCTGGCCTTGCCCCCACTCAACACAACTCTGGCGCGCCGCCTGATGGAGCAAACCCAAGTCTTCCGCGCGCTTTCGGGCGTCCGCGGGCGGAGGCCCGTCGATCTCAGCTTGCTCGAGCAGGTGCTGGTGCGTTTCAGCGAGCTGGCGATTGAAAACCGCCTCCTGAAGGAAATCGAGATCAATCCCTTATTCGTTTCCGGCGAAAAGCTCATTGCCCTCGACGCACGCGCCGTACTTTATCCTCGGGAGGTCCATGAAGATCAGATTCCGGCACCGGCCATTCGCCCTTACCCCGCTCAATATGCCGGTTCCTGGACTGCACGGGAGGGGCTGGCGCTGACAATCCGCCCGATTCGGCCGGAGGATGAGCCTTTGATGGTGAAGTTTCACCAGACGCTGTCCGAATCGACGGTGTATCTGCGCTATTTTCACATGTTGAGCCTGGGCTACCGCGTATCCCACGAGAGGCTGACGCGAATCTGCTTCATCGACTACGACCGCGAAATGGCGCTGGTGGCTATCTATCATAACCCGGCTTCGGGGGAAGAATCCATATTACCCGTAGGCCGTCTCACCAAGCTTCATGGTGTCAACGAAGCTGAGGTGGCCTTGGTCGTCGCCGACGCCTTCCACCGCCGGGGAATCGGGACGGAACTGCTGCGACGGCTGGTGGAGATCGGACGCCAGGAAAAACTAGACCGGATCGTCGCTGACATGTTGCCCGATAACTTCGCCATGCAGCACCTCTGTCAAAAGCTCGGGTTTAGGATGGACCGGTCTTCGAACGGCACGACCGTGCATGCAGTTCTTGACCTTTCGACATCCTGATGGCTCCGCTCACGCTCTGGGCAGCCGC
>CADDZC010000100.1 GCA_902812365.1 Acidobacteriota bacterium
GCCTCCTTCTCGGCCGGCGGGTTGCCGGCCGCCGGCGAGCCGGGCGCATCCGGCTGTTGGGCCGGACCGCCGGCCGCGCCCGCCGGAATGGTCAAGGCCAGCGCCAGGACCAGAAACGCGCCGGCGATCGATCCTCGCCGGATCAGTTGGATTGGCATAGGTGTCTCCCTCGTGTTCTAGGTTTCGACTTGTGCTCGTCCGGAATTCTGAACGACCGAGCAAGCAACGCCGCGATTCAGACTGCGCCTCGATCATGGAGGGCGTGTGTTACAGGAGGTTGACAGCCGCGGAAAGATTCGATGACAGCGCTCGGGCACCGCCGGCGGGCGCGGAGAGGTTTTTCAGCCGATCCCGTCCAGGGGGGCGCGAAGTGGCAGCACCATCCGAAACGTCGAGCCCCGGCCCATCTCGCTCTCCACCGTCACCGCGCCCCCCATCCGCTCCACAACGTGTTTGACAATGGAAAGACCCAACCCGGTGCCCCCCACCTCCCGCGAGCGCGCTTTGTCCACCCGGTAGAAGCGCTCGAAGATGCGCTGCAGATCCTCCGAGGGGATGCCAATGCCCGTGTCCGAGACGCTGATCGTCACCCGCTCGCCGGCCGTCCGCCGCACTTCCACCCGGACTTCGCCCCCGGCGCGATTGAACTTTACCCCGTTGTTGAGGAGATTGACCAGCGCCTGCTCGAGACGCATCCGGCTGCCCGAGATCTCGGCCTCTTCCACCACCCCCCGCACCAGCTTCACTCCGCGCTGCTCGGCCTCCGGCTGCACCGACTCAAGGGCGGCTTCAAGCGCGGCCCGCACCGAGACCGCTTCCCCCTCCCGGCTCGCCGGGCCGGATTCGAGCTCGGACAGAATCAACAGGTCGGAGGCGATGTGATTCAGCCGCGCGGCGTGCGACCGGATCACCTCGACAAACCGGCGGTTGTTCTCCCGATCCTCGAGCGCCCCCTCCAGCAGCGTCTCGGCGTAGCCCTGAATGGCGGTCAGCGGCGTGCGCAGCTCGTGGGAGACGTTGGCCACAAAATCCTTGCGCACCCGTTCCAGGCGCTCGAGCTCCGTCACATCATGGAGGATGGCCAGCGCGCCGCGCTCCGCCGGCCCCACCAGCGGCGCCGTCTGCACTTCAAATAGCCGGCCCGCCGCGGCCGGCAGTTGAAGCTTGCGCCGCGAGCTCTGTTGCGACTCCAGCACGTCTCTCAGCACGTCCTGCAGATTGGAATCCCGCACCACCTCGAGCAGCGGCATGCCCGTCGGGATGGGGTGGCCGTGGGCGGCGAGCCGGGCGAAAGCGCGGTTGGAGAAGATGACGCGGAGCTGGCTGTCCACGGCCACGACGCCCTCCACCATGCTGCTCAGGATGGCCTCATTGCGCGCCGATTCGAAGCTCAGCCGCTCGATCAGGCGATTGAGCTCGCGCGCGGTGCGGTCCAGCGAGCGCGCCAGCGATCCCAACTCGTCGTCGCCGGCGTTGAACGGCAGGGGGGCCAGCCGCGCCCCGGCCAAAGCGTCGGCGAAGGCGCGCAGCCGGGTGATCCGCGCGGTGAAGGAGCGGGCGAACAGGTAGGCGATGAACAGGGCCAGGACGGCGGCCAGCAGCGACGCCCCGATCACGCGCCTTCGCACCTCCGCGATGGCCCGATCCAGGTCGCGCAG
This sequence comes from Acidobacteriota bacterium, assembly GCA_902812365.1. Classification (GTDB taxonomy): domain Bacteria; phylum Acidobacteriota; class Terriglobia; order UBA7540; family UBA7540; genus CADDZC01. Next base: position 1,659 of record CADDZC010000100.1, read on the forward strand.
CGGCACGGCCAGGCGCAGAATGGAGCCGGGCGCGCCGCGATAGGCGAACGCTACGGCCACATAGCACAGGTCCCGGTTGAGCGTCCGGCTGTGGCGGAGCGAAGCGCCCAGGCCGCGGCGGCGCGCTTCGATCACCTCGGGACGGCTGGCGTGGTTTTCCATGGTCTCCGGATCATGTTCGGAGTCGGCCAGCACCACCCCGCGCGAGTCGATCACGGTCACGCGGGTTTCGGTGCGGCTTCCCATGCTCGCCGCCCAAGACTGGAGCTGATCGGGCGCCACGCGCGCCGCCTCGCTCACCAGCAGGCGCGCCTGCAAGCTCAGCCGCTGCTCGGCGTTTTCCACTTGCTGTTGGGCGATGAAGCGCGTCAGGTAGAAGTCCAGTACCGCCAGGGTCACGGCGGCGGGAAGGAAGGCGCTCAGCAGAAGCTTGCGAAAGATGGGGCTGCGTACATTCACGGCAACCGGCCCGGCACCGCCGCGCCTCAGAGTCCGCCGCCCGAATCGGCCGGGTGATCCACAAACCGGTAGCCCGTCCCCCGCACCGTCTGAAGGTACTCCGGCTCTTCCGACCGAAGCTCGATCTTCTCCCGCAACCGCCGGATGTGGACGTCCACCGTGCGCGGCGTCACAAAGCGATCGCGCCCCCAAACCTCATCCAGCAACTGCTCGCGGCTGTAGACGCGGCGCGGGTTGGAGGCCAGAAAGTGAAGCAGTTTGAACTCCAGGCTGCTCAGCTCGACCGGCCGGCCCCGCACCGCCACTTCGTGGGTGCGCGAGTCCAGGCGCAGATCGCGGACTTCGATCACTTCCTTCCGGGCCGGCGGTAGTTCCTTGCGCCGCAAGACCGCCCGCACGCGCGCCAGCAGCTCGCGCGGGCTGAACGGCTTCACCACGTAATCGTCGGCCCCGAGCTCGAGCCCGATGATCCGGTCAACCTCCTCGCCCTTGGCGGTCAGGAAGATGACGGGCAGTTGGCGCAGCCGCTCGTCGGCGCGGAGGCGGCGGCACACCTCGAGACCGTCCACGTCGGGCAGCAGGATATCGACAATTGCCAGGTCCGCCGGATGCACGCGAAGATGGTCGAGGGCCGGCAGCGCCCGCTCAAAGCTCTTCACCTCCAGCCCTTCCTTGCCGAAGTTGTAGCGGACCAGCTCGACGATGTCGCGCTCATCCTCAATCAACACGATCTGGGTCTTCACGAGGGGGATTATAGCATTCCTCCAGGAGGCGGCCCGGGCCGCCGCGCCTTTGCCTCCGCGCGGCCGCTATTGACAGCGCGCCGCCGGTGATATACTATATAGTTAAATGATCACTGATCGGTTGCCCGCTATCCGCCCTCACCGCTCCCCCGCCTGCAGGCCCACTCGCCCGCGCGTCTCAACCTGGCGCGCGAGCTCTGCGTCGCGGCCGGAAGCGGCGAAAGGAGCAGAACATCTTTTTTTGGAGGAACGAAGCCACTATCTTGTTGACAGTAAGCAACCTAGCGGCTTCGGCACAAAAACGAAGCCGCTAAGTTATTGAAAATGCGTGGAGGGTGTCGCGTAAAGCCACTATGTTGTTGAAAATTAAAATGTTATTGATAGAAGCCGGAGGCCGGACGGCCCGTAAGTGATTGAAAATCCGTTGAGAGGCGGATTCGAGACCGCCAGAAAGCCACTATGTATATGAAAATAATATGGATATTGTCTGCGGCGCGCCCCGCCCCCTGGCCCCTCGCAATGCCCCACTCTCAGAGCCCGGCCGCCTCCTCCGCCGCCGGATTCTCGAACCGCGTATATGGCTTTAGGAACACGAGAGGAATGTCGCCGGTGGGGCCGTTACGCTGCTTGCCGATGATCAGCCGCATCTCGGCCCCGAGCGGAGTCGGGCCGCTGTCCTCTTCGGCCGGGTGAGGCTCGCGGTACAGAAACATCACCACGTCGGCGTCCTGCTCGATCGAGCCGGATTCGCGAAGGTCGGAAAGTTGGGGTCTCTGGCCGGGGCGCTGCTCGGGCGCGCGACTCAACTGCGACAGCGCGATCACCGGAACGTTGAGCTCTTTGGCGATGCCCTTCAAGCCGCGCGAGATGTAGCTGACTTCCTGGGTGCGATTCTCGAAGCGCCCATGGCCGGTGGCCAGTTGCAGGTAATCGACAATGACCAGATCGAGCCCCTTTTCGGCCTTCAGCCGCCGCGCTTTGGCGCGAATCTGCAACACGCTCAGCCCCGGCGTGTCTTCGATATACAAAGGCGCGGCGGCCAGGCGTCCGAGGGCGCGGGTGACCTTGGGCCAGTCGCGATCGCGGTCCAGAAAGCCGCTGCGGAAGCGATGACTGTCAATGCGACCCTCCGCGCACAGCAGGCGGATGACGAGCGATTCCTTGCTCATTTCGAGCGAAAAGAATCCCACCGCCTTGCGGCGCTCCACCGCCGTATGCGCCGCGATGTTGAGGGCCAGGGCCGTCTTGCCGAGCGAGGGCCGGGCCGCCAGGATAATCAGCTCGCCGGGCTGGAAGCCGGAAGTCATTTCGTCAAGAGCCACGAAGCCGGTCGTCACACCGGTGGCCGCTCGCCCGCGGTCGAGCAGCTTTTCGATGCTGCCGAAACTTTCGTTGACAACTTCGCCGACGCTGCGGAACCCCGACTGCACCTTGTCGCCGGCGATATCAAAGATTTCGCTTTGCGCCAGGTCCAGCAAAACCTCGGGATCGTCCGTGCCCTCGAAGCAGCGCGCAATGACGTTGTTCGAGGCGTTGATGAGCCGCCGCAGCAGCGACTTCTCTTTGACGATGCGGCTGTATTCGCTGACGAACGAATAGTTGCCGATCGGAACGCCGTCGGTGAGCGCGGCCAGGTAAGCGGCCCCGCCGATCCTCTCGAGCGATCCGTCCTTGCCCAGCTCCTCCGCCAGCGTCACCAGGTCAATCGTGCGGCCCTTCTCGGCGAGCGCCAGCATCTTCTCGAAAATGACGCGGTTCGATTCGGAAAAAAAGTCCTCTTTGGCGATGGTCGCCAGGGTCAGATTGAGGGTCTCATTATCAAGGATGATCGAGCCGAGCAGCGCGCGCTCCGCCTCCAGATTGTGGGGGACAGTCTTTTCACTGGCGGCACTCGGCGACATGGCGGCGTAAGGGTGGGAGAATGGGCGAACAGCCATTATAGCAGCTCGAGCCGGCGATCCGGCCGCGCCCGGGGCCGTCCGCCCGGCGGCGGG
>CADDZC010000101.1 GCA_902812365.1 Acidobacteriota bacterium
CTGGGAGGTGGAGGCCGGTGAAGAGGGAGGATTCGCTCGATGGCAACCCGAGCTGCGGCGACGGTGGTCCGGCGGCGCCATCGGGTGGTGTGGGCGGCGCTGGGGCTGGCGTTCGCCAGCTTTGCCGCCGGCGGCAAAAAGCGGCGGACGCCTCCCGAGCCGCCGGATCTGCCGGCGCGCGTCAACCAGCTGGTGCTCGAGCTTTACGGCGTGCCGCTCGATGAATCGGCGCCGATCGCCACCCAGATTCAGCAGCTGGTGCTCGGCGATCTGATCGCCTGGCTGCGCCAACATCCGCCGTCGGGCGAAAGCGCGGATGTCCCGTACGAGGTCCAGGTGCGGCGCGAAATGGAGTCCGCTTTCTCGAAGCTCCATGCGCCGTTTGTGGCCGAGCCGGCCGCCTTTGCGCGGCCCTGGAAGGGCGGAACGCTGATTGGGGCCGCCTACATGCTGGGCTGGAGCGACCAGGATCGCACCAACGTCGTGGCCCTGTATCAGGCCCGCGCGGGCGACGTCCGGCTGGCGGCGGTGACCTCCTTTGTGCCCGGCGCCGAGGTCCACTTTGCTTTCCCGGCCGCGCCCGGAGCGGCCAGCTTTGATTTTCTGGTTTACGGGACGCGGCTTGGCAAGAGCCATCCGCGCTTGTCGGCCGTCCTTTACGCCTTCGACGGACAAACGCTCGCGCCGACCTGGAAGTCCATCGACAACTACGATGGAACCCTCAGCGTGGAAGGAGACCGCATCGTCATCCGCTATCTGCAGGAGCAGGAATTCATCCAGGCCACGGAAGCGGGAGGGATGCCGCCGCGCTACGAGGCGGTCTATCGCGTGACCCCGCAGGGCGTGGACCTGCTCCGCCAGCAGACCCTGCCTGACCGCTGAGCAATGGCGAGCCCGCTTCCCACATGATCACGAGCGGCGTCGAATTTCTGGGCAGCGTCATCATGGCGGTGATTGCCCGCGGCGGGTATCCCGGCATCGCGCTGCTGATGGGCATCGAATCGGCCTGCATTCCGCTGCCGTCGGAGATCATCATGCCGTTTTCGGGCTATCTGGTGCTGGCCGGGCGCTTCCGGCTGGCGGGGGTGGCGGTCGCCGGGGCGGCCGGCTGCAATCTCGGCTCGATTGTCGCCTACTACGTAGGGGCCCGGGGCGGCCGCCCCCTCGTCGAGCGCTATGGCCGCCTTCTGCTTGTTTCCCGCCGCGACCTCGCCCGCGCCGACCGCTGGTTCGCCCGCTACGGCGACTGGACGGTCTTCTTCGCCCGCCTGCTGCCCGTCGTGCGCACCTTCATCGCCTTGCCGGCCGGCGTCGCCCGCATGAATTTCTGGCGCTTCAACGTTTACACCTTTCTCGGCTCGCTGCCCTGGTGCTGGGCCCTCGCTTACGCCGGGCTCAAACTGGGGGCCCGATGGACCCTTTTGCGGGCCTACTTCCATCGCTTCGATACCGCCATCGGCCTGGCCATCCTGGCCGGTCTCGCCTGGTTCGTCACCAGCCGCCTGCGGGACCGCCTCGCCTCCGAACTTTAACGGCCCGGGCCGCCGCCGACCCGCGCCTGACGACGGCGCCGCAGCAGAAATCCCGCCAAGCCGGTGCCGACCAGCACCAGCGTCGTCGGCTCCGGCGTGATGTAGAGAAACTCCTGGGGCGGCACGGTTGAGCAGGGAGCGCCGCCGCAAGTGATGTTGCGGCCATCGGGCGTATAAACGTTAACGAACGAGAATTCATTCGCGCCGAACGGCTGGTTTTGGGCCTGCGCAAGCCACCAGGCCGCGCTGCCGGCGGTGGCGGGGTTGTTGGGGGTGCCGTGATTGGCCAGCCAGGTAAAGGCAGCGGAATCGAAGACTTGCCAGAGAGCAAACTGGATGTTGCCCACCGAGGAGCCGGTGGCGCCCGGCTGCGCGGCGGCACCCTCTAACTGGAGCGCCAGCCAGGCCGCTTCGTTGTACAGTTGAAGTTGGTTGCTGGCTCCCGGGTCCCACTTGACGCTGCTCAGCGTGTCGTAATGGGAGAGCACAGCCTCCCACGATTCGTTCACGTACGTGTCGTCGGCAAAATCGTCGCAGATGATCTGCACGGTGTTGCCGTTGATGGTGCCCGTATAGGGTCCAACGTAGACGCCGTCCAGAACATACGGCCCGCCACTGGTCAGCGACAGGTTGGCCGTGGCCCCGAATGCTGGCGGCCAGACTCCCAGGATCACGGCCAGGCCGAGTAACCTCACGCTCATTTTCATGGACAGACTCCCCTGGTCTCGATAGCGCCGGTCCGCTCCTCAGGCCGCCGCCGGCAGCCGGACGCTATCGCTCCCGCCAGCCGGCGCCCGGGCCTCGCGGCACCGAGCGGGTGCGGGACGGCGCAACAGGCCGCCACTCTCTATTGAAACGGGGCGCGACCGGTTCTGCCAATGGGACAAGGGGGAAATTCGGTTGCCCGAAAGTCAGGGTGTCGAGCCAAGATAAGAACTTTCTAATCTTCAACTTAGAGCGCATCAGGGGAGCCCAGCCTCCTCAAACGCTTTGCGCAGGGCGGCCGCCGTCGCCTCCACCGCCGCCTCAACCGGCATGGCGCGCAGCGCCGCGTTGAACGGTTCCGCCTGGATCGGCCCGTCGTAGCCGATGGCCACCAGCGCCCCCAGGAATTCTTGGACCGGAATCACCCCGGTGGCAGCGGGCAACTCCCGATGGTCGTCCTGCAGTTGATCGAGGGGTTGGCGGGGCGCGTCGTTGAAATCCACGGTGATCACGTCCTGGGGGCGGAGCGTTTCGATGTCGGCGGCCGTCTCTTCGGCGTTGTACCAGTGCCAACTGTCGAGCTGGATTCCGAGGTTGTCAGTCCCGATCGCCACTTCCAGCTCCTTCATCTCCGACAGGGTGTGGACGAATGGGTGACGCTGGCTGCGCCAAAACGTGCGCGGGGCCACGTACTCCAGTCCCAGGCGCTGGCCATGGTCGGCCAGAATCTTGGCGCACTCCCGCAAGCGGCAGGCATGCAGGCGGAAGTTCTGGAGGTAGGTGAGGGTGTCGCTGCACGGGAGCACCCACGTGCTCACCCGCCCGATTTGGGCGCGCTCGAGCGCCCGGGCCGCCGCCGGGAGACGTTTTAGGTCCTCGTTAAAGGCCACCTCATGGCGGCGAAAATCCACCGGCAGCCCGGCGGCTCCGAACCGCAGATTTCGGGCGGCCAAGTCATCGACCAGGCGCTTCAGATCGTCATCCGAGAGCCGCGCCAGCAGAGATTGGTCCGGATCCACGCCTTCAAAGCCGTATCGATGAGCCAGCTCGACCGACTCCTGGAAGGTGCCGCTGAACCCGAGTCGTCCCAGGCTGAGCACGGTGTAAAACTTCCGCGCCGTTCCCGATGACCCGGCGGCCGCCGGCGCCCGAGCCGTCGAAAGGGCCGCGAACCCGGCGGCCGTCCAGGTGATGAAGTTCCGGCGAGATAGCGGGTGGGTTTTCATGATCCGTTCACCGAGTGCCTAGTATCGCGCTTCGACGGCGGGAGTCAAGAGAGCCAGCGTCCGGCATCGCCGTCGGACGCGGCCGAACCGAGGCCGATCGAAAGCCGCAGCCGGATGAGACAGGGGCGGACGGAAGCGGGAACGGGGAGGAAAGTGGTCAAAATCATTTATCTAAATTATTTTCAATGACATAGTGGCTTTGCTTTGGACTGGCCGCCGGGCTTCCCTCACCCGCATCTTTGTTTTCAACAACTTACGATCTGACCCGAAGCGCCAATTTTAAATTAACTAGATTATTTTCAAATACATATTGGCTTTCATTCAGACCCTCTACGTATTTTCAATAACTTAGCGGCTTCGTTTTCGGGACGAAGCCGCTAGGTTGCTTATTTTCAACAACCTAGTGGCTTCGCCCCCCCACCATCCCCCACAGGGTCTCTCCCGTCCACTCACCGTGCCCAAAAGCTCCTTTTCGCTTCGGCAGCCGCCATCCGGCAGACAAGAGCTCCCCACCCGATTCGGGTCGAAGTGCGGGTCCGATGTCATATTACTACATAGTACACGATTTCGGAGTGTGTGTCAATAGATG
>CADDZC010000102.1 GCA_902812365.1 Acidobacteriota bacterium
ACTTAGGATCTGGTCCCGCAAGGGGTGGGGGTTCGAGTCCCCCCTTTCGCACCAGCCTGTCTTTTCAATGAGTTGACGCTTACTCTGGACGCGCCGTGCCCTTCGCGCAGTCCACAACCCCGATTTCCCGAGCCGACTCTACGAGCCCGCGCTATTTCCTGTTTCAGTAGCCGAGGAGCGCCACGCACTCCCTCGCGACACGATCGCCTCCACCCAAAAGCTAGAAGTAGATTTTGATGGCGGCCTCCATTTCGCGATGGCCGTGCGCATCCGTGACGACTCCGAACTGAGCCGGGTTCGTGAGCACCGGCACGCCCTGGGCGTAGCTGGTCGCCCCGGCCGGCACCACCCAGTTGAAGTCAGCCGACAGCTGCGGATTGTCAAGGTTAGCGTGGTTCAGGAAGTCGAACACCGCCCAGCGAAACTCGATGCGGCGGTTCTCACCAAACGGGAAGTCCTTGAACAGAGTAATATCCCAGTTATAAGAGCCGGGCCCGCGGAAGATGGGAGTCTCGAAGGTACCAAACTGGCCCATTGGCGGCAGCGTGATCGAGCCTGGGCTCACCCAGTGGCCGCCCACCGCTCTGCTGCCGCCTCCTCTCCAGTTGACGATCGGCCGGAAAGCGATATCCGGCGTTCCGTACCATCCGATGTTGCCACCAGAGAATTGGGTGCCCGGACCGAAAAAGCCATTGCTGCATATGCCGCTGCCGCCCGAAGGAGCTCCCGGCCCCGGTGTGCAGGCGACACTGGAGATCGTAGGAACCAACGGCGCCCCGCTGGTGTAATGGGTGATGCCCGAAATCTGCCACGAGTCGAGCACGCCTCGGGCGAAGCGGTTCCAGTTACGGCTCTGAGCCGGCTTCGGCAACTGATAAATGTAGGAGAAGTTCAGGATGTTCGAGCGATCGTAGCCGGCAAAACCGTAATTGCGGTGCGAGTCAAACGGATCGACGACTCCCTGAAAGCTGGTCGTATAACCCAGCGTCTTGGACCACGTGTAGGAGGCGAGTACCGTCAGCCCGGTGGCCACATTGCGGCGCGCGGTCACCTGCAAGGAGTTGTAATTAGCCGTGTCGCTGTGCGTCGACCAATTGATCGAACCGTAGGGCTTGTATCGACGATAGTCATTGCTGTTGGCGTCTCCGTTGGCGCAACACTCCGTCGTGCCGGGGATGAACATGGCTCCGGGTCCGATGGCGTTGGCGTTGACCTGCCGATAGAGGTGTCGGCTGACATTGCCCACGTAAGATGTTTCCAGCACCGTCTTCAGGCCAATGTCCTGCGACAGCGTAAAACTCCACTCGTAGGTCTGCGGCTGGTTCGGATCGTGGGGGTCCTCCGCCTGCAGTGAAATGTTACCCAAGGCGCCGAAAGGATTGAGGGCTTCGATATCCGCCAGGTTGAAAAATGTGTACTTCGAACCATCGATCGTCGGCTGCGACGAGAAGGAAAATGGATCAGCGTTGGCCATGTAGAACGAGACGTTGCCCTGGTCGCGGGTGACATACGTGCCAAAGCCGCCCCGGATCACCGTCTTGCCCGTGCCGAACAGGTCGTAGGCGAACCCCACCCGCGGCTGAATCACCGGGTAGGGATTGGGAAAGACGCTGTGCGACACCCTCGGGTACGTGAGCGGCGTCGCAATGCCATTCAAGAAGCTGGTCGGCTGCGAAGGATCGTAAGCGCTGGGGATGAACGTCGTCGCCAGTCCTCGCGCCTCATTCCAGGGCTGCATCCAGGAGAATCGTGCCCCGTAATTGAGAGTCAGTTTTCGGCTCGCCTTCCAGGAATCTTGCGCGTACCACTCGACGTTCCAGAAGCGCCACAAGCCGTCGTTGTTGGGGATACCTTGGGAGAATGCTTTAAAGTGTTCGGTCAAGATGTCGCCGAATTCATTGCTGGTCCCATATCCTCCCCAGTTGTTGGTAATGAGCATGCCTTCAGGCACGGGGCCGCCGTTCTGATCGTTGCGGGTTCGATCCACGCTGACGCCGAACTTGAGCGTATGCGTACCTTGCACCTTGGTGACGTTGTCCAGCCATTCAAATTCGGTTTTGTCAGCAAAGATGCCATCGCCCACGTCACCCTCGCCCCAGCGTCCGGCTCCGGGGTTTCCACCGAAATAGTCCCACCCATCCGTAATCTGAGGTATGAACTGGCCGGTGTACTGTTTCCCTTGCGCGAACTCTGGCAGGGATGCAAGCCGGAAGGTCATGCCCGTGAAGTTAAATCCCAACGCCTGCTTGCTCAGCTTGGAAGGGTCCTGATAGTGGTTGGGCAGCCAAAGACCTTGCGTGTTGAACTGGAACTCGTTCGTGAGCGTGGGACTGATGATCTTCACCACGTTCACGGTGAGCGCCTCGCCCGAGTTGATGCCGATGGTCGGTGTCGGCTCAGGAATGTTTGACGTCCAGCCGCTGTTTTCGCCCGACCAGAGGCCGAAAGGGTAGAACTGGTGGTCGGCGTTGCGGGCGAGTCGAACGTAAGCCCGGGTGCTGTCATTCACATTGTAATCAATCCGAATCGTCTGCTCGTTCCGATTCAAGGGCAGCAGGGGCCGGCCGGCGAAATTATAGCGCCCCTTGGGGTCCACGTAGTTGGGCAAAGGAAAGGTATTCAGATAGACCATGCCGTTGTGGGTGATCTCGTTCGCAGGAATAATGTTGCCGGGCAGAGCGGTATTAGCCCACCCGCTCAACGGATCGGTCACGATGCAGGGCATATTCAGATACCGCCCGCCGGTCACATTTCCCTTCGAATCGGTCTGGCAGAACTGAGGATTCAGCAGCTCGCTAAAATCCCCTTGCCGCATGCGGGCCGTCGGGACGGTCGCCAGCTCCGTGCCCGGATCGGGCAACTGGCGCTGCCACTCCGCGGCCACGAAGAAGAACATCTTGTCGTTATTCTTGTTGAAGTCGGAATGCGGCAGGCGCACCGGGCCACCAATATTGAAACCCGGATAGTTGAATTTGCTCGCCGGTCGCGGAACTCCGGCGAGGTTGTTCGACCAGTCGTTGGCGTTAAAGACCGCGTTGCGGGCGTAATAGTACGCTTCGCCATGAATCTTGCTGCTGCCCGACTTCATGACCGTGTCCATGACCATGGCGCTCCGGCCTTGGTCGGCCTCGAAATTCGAGGTCTTGACCGAAAACTCCTGGATCATGTCCATGTTGGGTTCGATAATATTGCCGCAATTGCAGCCGGGATCGATCATGTGGGCGTTGTCCAGGCGAACGTCGTTCATGTCGTTCCGCAGCCCGTTGACGTTGAACGAATCCACGCCCAAGCCGAAACTGGAGCCGTTCAGCGGATTAAAGCCACTGTTGACCACTCCAGGAAGCAGCGAGAGCAGCTCCACGGCATTGCGCCCCAGCGTAGAAAGGTTTTCAATCTCGTGCGCGCCAATCACGTCGGTCTTCGCTCCGCTGTCCGTGGTCACTAGGGGAGCTGACTGCGCCGTTACTTCTACCGTCTGCAATTCCCGCCCCACCTCCAGATTCACCGACAGGTCTAACCGATCGTCCGGATGGATGACAATTCCCGTCCGCGTGTACGTCTTGAACCCGGTGCTCTGAACGGTCAGGCTGTACGTCTTCGGCAAGACGTAATCAAAGCTGTAAAAACCGCTTGCATCGGTCTTGGTCCTGGTTTCCGTCCCCGTCGCCTCATCGCGGAGAACCACCGTCGCCCCGGGGATCACGGCCCCGGTCTGATCGCGAACGAAGCCGTTGACGCGGGCTCCTCCTTGCGCTAACGCCCGCGGCGCACCGCAGACGATGAACAGAGTCCAGAGGGTTCCCAACCACAGCCATACGAGAAAACTCGCGCGCGGCTGGCAATGCCCTCCGGCAGGCGTACCACTTTCTTCATTTAGATTCCGACGTCTCATGGTGTCGATTCCCTCCGCTAGGAGAATCCCCGCGCCCGACGCGACGTTTTCGCGGCTCACTCAATCACAAGTTCTCGGGTTTTGTCAAGAAAAAAATGGTT
>CADDZC010000103.1 GCA_902812365.1 Acidobacteriota bacterium
CCATTCGCCCCCCGACCGCGCGCCCCGGGCGGAGCGCGAACCATCCTCCCGGCTGGGTTTGATAGCCCACAGAGCCTGTGCTAGACTGCGGGCACATCCTAACGGAGGTGATCCATGGCGACAGGTTGGAAGAATCGATTGCCCTGTCTAGCCGGCCTGGCATCGCTCCTTGCTCTAGTTCTCGCGACGCCGGCACAGGCAGGCGTGGAGAAGATCAAGCCCACCCACACTGACAACTATCAGGGAACGGTCACCGTCAGCACCAGCGCGGACGGGAAGGCCGTGTTGGTATCGCTCCCTCCCGCGCACCCGGGCGGCCCTTTGACCGCGGCGTTCGTGGTGCAGTGGGAGAAACCGGTCGACCCGCCCATTGAGTATCGCGGGGAGGCTAAACTGGCTTTTACTCAGCTGTCGTTGATGGTCAAGCCCTTGGATCAGCCCGGGTGGTTTTTCAAGATCGACGCTTACGGAGATCGCATTCCGCCCGAGGTGAAGGTTATGGACGTGGTTGGCATTGCCAGTTACGCGTGGGGCCCGCAAGATCAATCGTTTCCGACTTCGCATGAGCAATTTGCCGAGTTCGTTTCGGCCGAAGACCCTTGCACGGGTTGCATCAGCGGCGGCCCCGGGGCCAGCCAGTGCAGCTCGGCGCCGGAGCCGGCGTCAGGCAAGGATTGCAGCGTGACTTGCAAAGAGGGCTACTATGCCTGCTGCAATGGCGTGTCCTGCGTTTGCTGTGCCACACTCGCTCCGACCGCCTCGCTGAACCCGTTCGTTCCGGCGCCGGCGGGCGGGGGCTCTGCCGGAAATCGGCCGTGCCGCCAAGGAAGCCAGCGGGCGCCGTAGCGGGGCCGAAGCGCGTGACCGGCGCAGAGTCGCGCCGATGAACCTGATTTGCCCGGGCGCGGATGAAACCCGCGACAGCGCGCCCCGGGAACTTTTCTGTACAGCCGCGATGAAGTTTCTGTTGACACCACCTCCCGGCCGTTCCTATACTGGCCGCTCAACTATGACCGGCGGTCGAGAAATCACGGCGCGCGCTCGTTGTTGCTGAATCCCCCTCCGGCGTGCTGGGGGAGCGCCCGGTTGCAGCCGGTCGCTCCCCCGGAGCGGCCAACGCCCATCCCCGTAAGGCCCGACCTGGTGAGGAGTGTTTTTTGCAGACGCCGAGCGCTACGGGACGGTCATGGCTGAGCCGGAGCGACTGGGGGCAGGCCGGCACCATCTTCGATTGAGGGGAGGCCCTCCGCATGGCGCGAAAATCGATCGTTAGACTCAGCCTGGCGGCCTTGACGCTGGCGCTCGCCGCCTCGCGTCCCGGCTTCAGCCAGGCCGTTTCGGGCTACATTCTGGGCACGGTCACCGATCGTTCGGGGGCCGCTGTGCCCAATGCGCGGATTACGGTGACCGACCTGGACCGCGGAACTGTCTACACGGGCACCACCTCCGCCGACGGCAACTATTCGGTCACGCACCTGCTCGCCGGGCGGTATCAGGTGAAGATTTCCGCGCCCGGCTTCGCCGATTTCGTGACCACGGCCGAGGTCTTGGTGGATAACTCGACCCGCGTCGACGCCGCGCTCGAAGTGGGGAAGGCCAAAACCGAGGTGACGGTGACGGCCCAAACGCCGCTGCTCAAGACCGACCGCGCGGATGTGAGCGTGACGCTGACCGGCAACGAGGTGGAGAAGCTCCCGGTGCTCAACCGCAACCTGACCGAGCTGGTGCTCGAGATGCCGGGGGCGGTGGCCAACCAGTGGCAGCACGCTTCGAGCGAAAATCCCCAGGGCGGCATTCAGATTGACGTGAACGGCCAGTATTTCTTCACCAACGGCTTTCTGCTGGACGGCACCGAGAACATGAGTTCGATCCTCGGCATCGCCGTCATTAATCCCAACCTCGACTCGCTCCAGGAATTTAAAGTCACGACGAGCAATTACGATGCCGAGTTCGGGAACGTTTCGGGAGCCTTGATTCAGGCCACCACGAAGTCCGGCACCAACCAGCTGCACGGATCGCTGTTTGAGTTCCTCCGCAACAACGTCCTGAATTCCTCGAACCCCTTCACCGGCGCCAATCCGCCCCTGAGATGGAACCAATTTGGCGGGTCGGTGGGCGGGCCGCTGCGGCGCGACAAGCTCTTTGGGTTCTTTGATTACCAAGGCACGCGCCGGCGGACGGGCGGCTCGCTGATTACGACGGTGCCGACCGCCGCCGAGCGGGCCGGCGACCTGAGCGCCCTGCTCGGCAGCTATATCTGCGCGGACGGGAGCGCGCAGGCGGCGCCCTGCTCGAATCCCCTGCTGGTTCCCACGACCGAGGGAACCCAGGTTCCGGCCCAAGCCGGGATGGTGTTTGATCCGGCCAGCGGCAACCCGGACGGCAGCGGGCGCCTGGCCTTTTCGAGCGGCGGCAAGCTGAATCAGGTTCCCGTGGCCGCGCCCATGGCCAAGCTGCTCAGTTCTTTGCCCGCCCCGAACTTCGGCCCGCCCGGGGCCTTTTTCAACAATTACGTGCCCTCCATTTCCGAAGCCTTCGACACCGACCAGTACGACGTTCGCATCGACGACAACCTTTCCGACAAGTCGCATCTGTTCGGCCGCTACACTCTGGCCGACTTCAACAAGCAATCGCCCGGGGCTTACGGGGCCATCGCCGGAGGCCCTTCGGCTTTCGGCTTTGCCGGGCACTCGATCGTCCGCAATCAAAGCCTGTCTCTCGGCTGGACGTACACACTCACCCCCACCCTCATTACCGAGGCGCGCTTTGGAACCTACCGTTACCGGGTGCGGGTGCTGCCCAACGGCGTGGGGACGACGCCGGCGAAAGATGCGGGCTTGCCGGGGCTGAACCTGGGAACCATCGAGACCAGCGGCATGCCGGCTTTCACCATCAACGGCGACGGCGGGTTTGCCTTCGGCTATTCGCTCGGCGTCAACCAGTGCAACTGCCCCCTCAATGAGACCGAAAATCACTTTCAATGGGTCAACAACTGGACGAAGTTTGCCGGCAACCACACCATCAAGTGGGGGGCGGACGTCCGCCGGGCGCAGCAGCAACGCATCCCGAGCGACGATCATCGCGCCGGTGAAATGACCTTTGCCAGCTCCCTCACCGGCGACCTGAGCGTCGACAGCATTGCCGGGCCGGTCAGCGGGGCGACCACCGGGGAAGGGCTCGGCGCGTACCTGCTCGGCTTGCCCTCGAGTTTTGACCGCTTCATCGGGTCGCCGTATTATCCCGGCATCCGGCAAACCCGCCTCTACTTCTTCGGCCAGGACTCCTGGCGCATCACTCCCAAGCTCACCTTGAGTTACGGCCTGCGCTATGAGAACTACCGGCCCCAAACCGCCGCCAAGCCGGGCGGCATGGGAATGTTCGATCCGACCACCGGAGACATTCTGGCGGCGGGCATTGGACAGGTGCCGCGCAACCTGGGCATCCAGCCTTACAACGCCGGATTCGCCCCCCGGCTCGGGGTGGCCTACCAGTTGAACGAGCGCACCGTGATCCGCGCCGGCTACGGCCACAGCTACAATGCCAGCGGCCTCGGAGCCGTTTTCGGGCAAAACCCCGACGTTCAGCCGCCCATCGTCGTGCCGCAGTCGAATACCTCTCCCAACCCGTATACGCCGGCCTTTCCCGGCTCGCTCGCGACGACGGGTCCGCCCCTGCCGGTTCCCCCGCCGGTGGGGCCGGACGGGCGGTACAAGCTGCCGGACGGCATCTTTATTTTTTACTATGTGTATCCGCTCGACTCCTTCCGCATCCCGCTGGCGCAGTTCTGGAATTTGACGCTGCAGCGGGAAATCCGGCCGAACCTGACGGCGGAAGTGGC
>CADDZC010000104.1 GCA_902812365.1 Acidobacteriota bacterium
CAGCCCCACCGTGTAACCCGGCCCCCGAGCCACATACTTCACCTCCCCGCTCGCCTGACCCTCGTTCCGCTCAAAGCTCAGCGGCAGCCGCGCGTACCGAGCCATCCAGCGGGCGGTCGGGGGCGCCGTAACCGCAACTTGGCTCTCCGTGCCGGCAACCAGGCTGGCGGACAGTCCAATGAAGCCCCAAAGTAACAGCCCAATTCGCATCGAGCTCATCTCTTCCCAGTGGCGAACCGGATCCGGCGGCTCATCGGGCGCGACCGGTCTAGCGAGTCGCGGTGAGCGTTCGCACCAAGGCGGTCAGATTGAAATTCAGCGTCACGGTCGCCGAATCGGTGGCGAAGTGCATGCTCCGCGTATAGCCGAGCTGCAGGCTCGCTCCTTCGGCGCGACCCAACTCCAGCCAGGCGGAATACCCATTGTCGCGCGTCAGCCGGGAGGAGCCGGCGGTTTCAAACGCGCTGTAGAAAAACCGGTTGCGGTTATTGTCGCCCGCGACCGACGTGCCCGGGGCCACCAGCCGGCTGAACGCCTTCTGCCGGCCGCCGGGGACGAGCGCGTAAGCCGAGGCCCCAATCTTGTACGTGCGCCAGAAACGATACTGGAGGCCGCCTTCAAAGTCGGAGATGAAGCCGAGGCTCCGGTACGGCCGCCCGATCGCGTAAGGCCGCGGCATCACATAGCGGTCCACGGTGCCGTTCGCCGCCCCCAGGTTGAGAAAGGGAGTGAACCGGCCCCAGCTATGGTCGACATGGTTGTACCAGTCGACCCCGAAGCGGCCGGTGTTAAAGATGCGTTCCGGGCTCTCGACCGGTATGGTGCCGGTCAGCACGGAGGTGATGCGGAGGCCGGCGCGCTCGGTGACGTATCGGAGATCCAGATACGGATCCCCGAACAGCGTCGTCCAGCGCCAGTCGTGGTTGGTGACCAGAGAGAACGGGCTGCGGACAAAAAAGACCGGAAGGCCGATGTCCCCCCCGAAGTGGGGCGTCAGGTTGTAGCCGAGATCGGTAGCCTCGCTCGAAACCATGCCCAGGGAGGTCGAGCTCCCCTGCACCTGCTCGAACGCCGTCACCCCCGGGCTCAGCTCGTTCGCCGGCGGGCTCGAGGCGGGGGCGGAGTTCCCCTGCGCGGCGGCGAGGCCGGGCCCTAACAGCGCGGCAAGGACAACAGCCAGACATGAGCGCACTTCGGTTTTCTCCTTTGTGACGCCGTTCAGCATCGCCGCCAGGTCAAAGGCGACAAGCTTTTCATACTACCATGATCGCAGGCTTTGCCGAGAGCTTGACGCCACAGCCATTACCGGAAAATCAACCTGTCCGGAAACCGCCCCCTCGCTCGAACGACCCCCAGGTTGCGCCGCCCAACGGCACTCTCCCCGCACACCGGCGCTCGGGTCAGAGCGATCTGATGCGTCCTGCCCGCCCCGGGGTTTGCAGGCCGCCGATCCCGGGCGCTCAGGCCGGCCCGCCGCAGCTTGACAGTCGCCGCTCCGGATGGCAAGATGAAAATCGGTGGGCGACCGGGCGCGCCGCTGGCGCCATCAGACCCAGTTTCATGCGCCGAAGTGGCGGAATTGGCAGACGCGCTACATTCAGGGTGTAGTGCCCGTCAGGGCGTGGAGGTTCGAGTCCTCTCTTCGGCACCAGCGTGGCTTCCGCTGTGCGGATGGCGCGCCGGGAAGGTCTCCAGCCGGCCGTGGCCGGCCGGGAAGCCTCTGACCGCTCTCGATGCGTGAATTTCCCTCCGCAGCGGAAATCCTCAACGTCTTCGAGAAAAACCCTCACAAGACGTTCCGCCTGCGGGAACTCGTCATTGAGCTCGGGTTGCGCTCCAGCCGGGCGCGAGACCTGAAACAGGCGCTGCGGGACCTCGCCCGCCGGCGGCGCATCGTGTACTTGAAGAAGAACCACTTCGCTCTCGTTCGCGGCTCGACCCCCAACGGCAGGCTGGCCTCGGGAGCCGGCGGCCCGCTCCGGCCGCCGAGCGTCGTCGGCCGGCTGATCGGCCACCGCGACGGCTACGGCTTCGTGGTGCCCGACGAGCCCATCGCGGGCGCCGCCCAGGACATTTTCGTTCCTCCGACCGGCATGGGGCCGGCCCTGCACGGCGACCGGGTGGAGGTTCAACTGCTCCCGGCCGTCCGCCGGCCGCGGCGGGCCGACTCCGAGGCGGAGCCGCGCCTGGTCGGCCGCATCGTGCGCGTCAGCCAGCGCGCCCAAAAGACCGTCGTGGGCGAGTTTCATTGCGGCCCGCGGATGAACTACGTGGTGCCCTTTGACCATCGCCTCCCCTTCCCGATCCTGATCCCGCGGGGCCAGGAGTGGCCTCACGACGACGACGCGGCTGCCCTCCATCGCCAGTTCGGCGGCGAATCCGAAGGCCGGCGGCGGCTCGCGGGCGCGCCGGCCCCGCGGAGCGCGCGCGAGCTTGACGGCATGATCGTCGATGTTGAGCTCACCCGCTTCCCCGACCCCGTCCGCCGGGAAAACCCGACCGGCCGCGTCATCGAGGTGCTCGGCCGCCGCGACGACTTCGGCGTGGACGTCGAGATCATCATCCGCAAATACCACCTGCCGCACCGGTTTCCGCCCGAAGTCCTGGACGAAGCCGGCCGCACCCCTCAGTACATTCCCGAGGCGGCGCGCGAGGGCCGGCGCGACTTCCGCGATTTTCCCGTGGTCACGATCGACGGCGAGACCGCCAAGGACTTTGACGACGCCGTCGCCGTCGAGCGGCTTCCTGGCGGCCACTACCGGCTCCAGGTGCACATTGCCGACGTCGCCCACTACGTCCGCCCCGGAACCGCCCTCGACCGCGAAGCCCGGCTCCGCGGCACCAGCGTCTATTTTCCCGACCGCGCCGTCCCCATGCTGCCGCTCGAGCTGTCGAACGGCATCTGCAGTCTCAACCCGCACGTCGAGCGCCTGGTGATGTCGGTGTTGATGGAGATCGACCCGCTCGGCCAAGTGGTCGCCTACGAACTCACTCCCGGCATCATTCGCAGCGCGGAGCGAATGACCTACACGGCCGTGTACGCCGTCCTGTCGGGCGACCCGGAAGCCTGCGGCCGCTATCGGGGCCAGGTCGAGCACTTCCGGCTGATGGAGGAGCTGGCGGGCATCCTCAACCGGCGGCGCCAGGCCCGCGGTTCGATCGATTTCGACTTGCCCGAACCCGAGATCGAGTTTGATGAGTTCGGCCGCATGGTCGGCGTGACCCGCTCGGAACGCAACCTCGCCCACCGCATCATCGAAGAGTTCATGCTGGCGGCCAATGAGACCGTGGCCGAGTATCTCGAGCAGCAAGGCGAGCCGGCGCTCTATCGCGTCCATGAAAAACCGGACCCGAAGAAGGTGCTGGAATTCGAGCAGATCGCCGCCAGCTTCGGCTATTCGCTCGGCATCGAGCTGCCGGCAGCCCGCCGCCTCCGCGTCCACCGGCGCGAGGAGCGCGAGCGATACCCGCGCTTCGCCGAGACCATCGATCCCGAAGACCTGGAGGTGACCTCGCGCCATTACCAGCGTCTGGCCGAGCGCCTGGCCGGCCGGCCCGAGGAGCGCATCCTGTCTTACCTCATGCTGCGCTCGCTGCGCCAAGCCCGCTATGCGGAGAACAACGTCGGGCACTTTGCGCTGGCCGCCCCCACCTACACGCACTTTACGTCGCCCATCCGCCGCTACCCGGACCTCATCGTCCACCGCTTGCTCAAAGCCGCGCTCGCCCGCGCCGGAGGCAGAGTGCGAATTCGCCGCGCGGCTTTGAGCAAGCGGTGGACGATGAGGTCCGGGTAGCGGCGGATGGGCGACGTAAAGTGCGTGTA
>CADDZC010000105.1 GCA_902812365.1 Acidobacteriota bacterium
CTCACCTCCACCCCCGCCATCCCGCAAACCCGCGCCACTTCTTTCAAAAATGCCCGCTTCTTGGCCACCGGCTCAAGTAGCGTCGCCCTCATCTCGGGAAAAACAATCTTCAGCGCCAGCCCGGGAAATCCCGCCCCGCTACCGACATCAAGCAGGCGGCCACTCAGATCGACCCACCGCGCCAAATACAAACTCTCCCCGAAGTGCCGAGTCACACACTCCTCCTCACTCCGAATGGACGTCAGGTTCACCTTCCGGTTCCACTTCATCAGCAGCTCCAGATACGCCAGCACCTGCTCCGCCTGATGACGAGTCAGGTCCAACTCGAATGGCCGCAAGAGGTCCCGAATTCGACTCGCTGTCATGGCCGGTCTTCGGTGCGTAGGGAAATCGAGTACTACTACATTAGTAATAATAAACAGCTGCTGCGGCCTCTGCCGCCCAATGCAGTCCGTCTTCACAACCGGCCGAACAGAGATCACCGGCCATTATTACCACATATGTAGTTCTATGTCCGGCCCGCTCCCGGTCGCAGCCTAGCCTGCCCCGTCACTCCTTCTCTGACCGCCCGGCCGCCCCGCTCAAGCGAGCGAGCCCACTGAACCGCCTCAAAGCCGAAGCGGCTCCGAATCTGGTCGGCGGCTTGTGCCAGACGACTCAGCTTATCGGTCTGGGCTGCATCGAGAAGCCGCCGCTGGAACACGCCCGCTTCGAGATTGGACACTCGAACGCCCAGGAGCCGGACGCGCAAGCCGGGGTCGAACACATTTTCAAACAATTGTAGTACATTCTGGAAGATGACCCAATCCAAGTGCGTCGGTTCATCGAGGGTGGCGTCGCGAGTGATGGTTCTGAAGGGCGCGAACCGAATCTTGAGACCGACGGTTCGAGCGAACAGTCGATGTTCGCGCAGGCGGCGGCCCACTCGTTGTGAGAGCCAGGAGAGGGTTCGCTGCAGCTCTTCTACATTATTAGTATCTTCCTCGAACGTCGTTTCGTGACTGATGGATTTCGGACCGTCCTCACGCGGGTCGGTTTCGCCCTCCTGGCCGAGTGATTTCGCATAAAACCATTCGCCCAGTTTTCCGAACCGAGCCCTCAGCCGGTCGCGGCCAAACCGCGCTAAGTCGCCGATGGTCACAAGGCCCAAGGACAAGAGTTGCGGCTCGGTAACCTTGCCAATGCCCGGCATGCGGCCCACGGGCAGCGGGGCGAGAAACTCCGCTTCGTAGCCGGGCAGCACATAGAGCAATCCGCGAGGTTTAGCTTGGTCGGAGGCGATCTTGGCGACCAGATGGGAGGTCGCCAGGCCCACGGAGGCATTCAGTCCGATGCGGTTTTTGATGGCGCGGATCAGGCAATCGGCGGCGCGAAAGGCCGGGCCGTGCAGGCGTTCGCAGCCGGTCAGATCCAGATAGGCCTCATCGATCGACACCATCTCGACGAGCGGCGTGAACTCGGCGAAGAGTTCGTCAAGGCGGCGGGAGTATTCGGCGTACTTGGCGTGATGGCCGCGCAAAAAGACGGCGTGGGGGCAGAGCCTCCTGGCGAGGCGGATGGGCTGCGCCGAATGGACGCCGAACCGGCGGGCCTCGTAGCTGGCCGCCATCACCACCCCGCGCCCGCCCGGATCCGCCCCGACGATGACGGGCCGGCCGAGGAGCGCGGGATTTTCAAGCTGCTCCACGGCAACATAAAAGGCATCCATGTCCACGTGGAGGATTTGGCGCCGCATAGCGGTTGGGGCCGGTGATCGAGCGCCGGCGGTTACGGGATTTTCTTCCGCGCCGTCACCACCCGAGGAATTCCGGCCAGGTCCGGGCGGACGCCGACTTCGCTCCACTCCGGGCCGAGCAGGGCTACGACGCGATCGGACATATTGTAACCAACCTCGACCACGACGTGTCCGCCGGCTTCGAGGGCCTGCCAGGCTTGGGGAAACAGCCGGCGGTACACTTCGTCGCCTTCACCGGCGGCGCCCCAGGCGAGGGGCGGCTCGAAGTCGCGGACTTCGCGCTGCAGCAGGCCGATTTCGTCCCGGCCGACGTAAGGGGGGTTGGAGACGACAAAGTCAAACCGGCCGGCCTCGTCGCTGGCGACGAGGCTGGCCAGCAAATCGCTTTCGAGAAACCGGATGCGCCCCGACATCCCCAGTCGGGCGGCGTTGCGAGCCGCGACGGCCAGGGCGGGCGGCGAAATATCGACCGCGACGATGGCCGCGCTCGCGAGCTCGGAAGCCAGCGCCAGGGCAATGCAGCCCGAGCCGGTTCCGACGTCGACGATGCGCAGCGGGCGGCCCGCGGCCGCCCGCTCGGGGCGGCGGGCGAGTTCGAGCACCGCTTCCAGCACGTGTTCAGTCTCCGGACGCGGGATCAGCACGTCGGGCGTAACCTCGAGGTCAAGCCCCCAGAATTCCTGATGGCCCGTGATGTACTGCGTGGGCCGGCCGGTGGCGCGCTGGGCGATCAGGCGGAAGTAAGTGTCGGCCTGCTCGGCGCTAAGCTCCACTTCCCCTTCCGCGTAGATCCATCCGCGGTCGCGCCCGGTGACGTGCATCAGCAGGAGCTCGGCGGCGAGTCCGGCCGAAGGCGTCTGGTGGGCCAGAAGGGTCTTGAAGCCTTGCCGCAACGCTTCACGCACGCGCATGGTGAACTCCGCCAGCATCCGGCACTGCGCGGGCGGGGGAGTTTGGCCGCCACCGCGGCTTGAGCCTAATGGTATCATCTTCGGCTGACGGCGGCTCGGCCGCGCAGGAGGGTACCGGTTGACCAGCGGCAATTTCGGAGCTTTTGGGCGTGACTAGGATCAGGCGGGCTCGTTGGGCGGCGCTGGCGGTGACCGCCGGCGTTCTGGCCGGCGGGGCGGCCGCCGGGCTGCGGGGCGAGTCTTTGCCGGAGCTGGCCCGCCGCATCCAACAAATCGTCAGCCGCCCGGAATTTCGGCACGGCGCTTTTGGAATCGAGTTTTACGACCTCGACGCCGCAGCGCCCGTGTACGCCCTGAATCCGGACGAGCTGTTCACGCCGGCCTCGACCACGAAGCTGGTGACGGAAGGCGCGGCGCTCGCGCTGTTGGGGCCGGAGTATCGCTTTCACACCCGCGTCTACCGCACGGGCCGTCTCGCCGCCAACGGCGTCCTCGAGGGCGACCTCGTGCTGGTGGGGAGCGGCGATCCGAACCTTTCCGGGCGGATTCAGCCGGACGGGACGCTGGCCTTCGAGAACGAAGACCACAGCTACGGCGGGAGCGTCGAGACGCGGGCCGTGCGGGGCGATCCGCTGCTGGTCATCCGCGAGCTGGCGCGGCAGGTGGCGGCGCGGGGCATCCAGCGCGTCGCCGGGGCCGTCCGGGTCGACACGAGCCTGTTTCCCGAGGGCGCGGCCGAGCTCGGCACGGGCACGGTGATTTCTCCGGTCATTGTCAACGACAACATCATCGACGTGACGGCTCGGCCGGGGCCGGTGGTCGGCGCGCCCGTGACTCTCGACGTGTCACCCGCCACCGCCTACGCGCGCTTCCTCAATCACGCCATCACCGGCGCGCCGGACTCGAGGCCGGAGATTCGATGGCAGGATGACCGAGCGCGTCCGGACGGCACCCGCGCCGTGACCGTGAGCGGAAGCATGCCGCTTGGCAAGCCGCCGGTACTGTTCGCCTACGCGGTTCCGCAGCCGAGCCGTTTCGCGGCCGTGGCGTTCGCCGAGGCGCTGCGGGAGGCGGGGGTGGAGGC
>CADDZC010000106.1 GCA_902812365.1 Acidobacteriota bacterium
CGTGGTGTAGAGCGAAGGGCGGACGGCCTCGCCCAGCCGAGCCCGGCAACGCCCCGCCGAGCCCGTCCGCCCTTCGCTCTACACCACGCGCAGGATCAAGCATTTCAAATAATGCGTCTCGGGGACGGTCAGCAGGATGACATGATCCCGCGCCTGGGTTCTTCGTTCAACCACCTGGACGGCGCGGTGAGCGTCAAGCGCGGCGCTGGCCACGGCCCCGAGAAAGTCGCTTTCGCCCACGTGGAATGAACACGAGCATGTGATCAGGAATCCGCCCGGATTCAAGATTTTCAGCGCGCGCAGATTCAGCTCTTTATATCCGCGCAGCGCCGAGGCCAGGTTGGATTTCTGGCGGGCGAACGGAGGAGGATCCAGCACCACCGTATCGTAGCGCTGGGCGTCGTGGTCGGCCGCCTTGAGAAAGTCGAAACAGTTGGCCTCGCGCCATTCGATATTCGACCAGCCGTTCAGCTCCTGGTTCCGCCGGGCTAGCCGCAGAGCGTCAGCGGAGGTGTCGATGGCCAGGACGGATTCGGCGCGCGCGGCCAGGTTCAGCGCAAATCCTCCCGTGTAGGTGAAGCAATCGAGCACCTGGCCGCGCCCGTAGTCCCTGGCCGCGCACCGATTTTCGCGCTGATCCAAGAAGCCGCCGGTCTTCTGGCCGTTGAGCACGTCGTAGGCGATGCGGACGCCGTGTTCGTCCACCACCACCTCGCTCACCGCTTCGCCCGCGAGCACCCCTTTTTGTTCCGGAAGCTCTTCCAGGGCGCGGACGGCGACGTCGTTGCGTTCGACGATGGCGCGCGGGGAGAAACGCTCTTGCAGGATGTCCACGATCGCCGGTTTGAGCCGATCCATGCCTTGGCTCAGCGTTTGAACCACCAAACAATCGCCGTACCGATCGACGATCAGGCTCGGCAACCCGTCGCCCTCGGCGGCCACCAGGCGATAAGCTTCGCTGCCGCGGGCGATCTGATCGCGATAGGCGGCGGCGGCGGCGATGCGCTCGGCCAGGAACTGGCGGTCCAGGGGCCGATTGTCGCGGGTCAGCAGCCGCAGGGCGATCTGGGACGTGCTGCTGTAAAGAGCCTGTCCCCAGAAGCGGCGGCGGCGGTCGTACAGGCCGACGATCGCCCCCGGTTCGGCCCCGGAGGCATCGGCCACGTCGCTGCGATACACCCATAAGTGGCCGGCCAGAAGGCGGTCCACGCCGTGGGCCGAAAGGGTCACCGTGGGCAAAGGCACGAACTCACTTTAGCATACTGCCCGCCCCCGGCCCGGGACCGGCTCGAGCTCGGCGGCGCGGCGCGCTGCAGGGCCTCGAGGAGCGCGGCGCGCGCCTCACTGATGACCCGCACAACCGGTCCGCCCGCGTAAAGCGCCGGCGGCGGCCGGTCTTCCCAGACGGGTCCCGCCGGATACACGGCGATATGATCCCAGACGACGCCGCGACCGCCCATCGAGCGCGAAATCAGCCGCTGCCGGTCCCAAAACTGGGCGGCGCGAGGATCATGAATTCGCCCGAGCGTTGCCGTCGAGGGCGGACCCCAGTCGGTCATCAGCACCGGTTCCCAAATCACCCAGACGCGCACCCGCCGGCCGGCCACCTGATCCAGAAGGGTTTCGGTTGCAGAGGCCCCCTGCAAGCAGACCGGTCAAGTCGGCGACAGAAAGACGAGCAGCCGCGGATCGTCTTTGGCGGCGTTGAAAGCGTTCTTGATGTCGCCGGCGTTCGCGGGCGTCAGGGCCTCAAGCGGAGCCTGACCGGCCGGGGCGTGGCCGCCGCTCCCGAGATACAGCAGCACTCCCAGCACGGCCGCCGCCAAGAGTCCGCCGACCCAGTATCCGCGCTTCATCCCTTCACCGCGCCAGCAGATTGGCCGCCGCGTTGGCCAAGATCTGCGGAAACAGAAGCGAGATCGCGACCAGCAAGGTGGAGATCCACAACAGCGCCGACGCCGCCACGCTCGGCGGACGGCGGCACTGCCGGCCCCGCCACGCCTGGTAGAATCCGTAAGCCACCAGCAGGATCGAGGCTCCGAGCAGGTACGGTCGGGCGGCGGCAAAAAAATTCGAGCCGCCGGCCAATCCCGCCCCCACAACAAACGGCAGCAGGGGCCAGCAGCAGCTCGAAGCGGCCAGCACACCGCCGATCGCGGCGATACTGGCCAAGCCGGTTCTGGCACCGCGGCTTCGGCCGGCATCCAGAGCGCAGCCCGGCGTCAGGGGCGAAGGGTTCATGGCGCTATGCCTCCTTGCTCTTCGCGCAGCGCGCGGCGTATCATCTGTTCCGGCGGCAGGCCGCCCGGATAACGGCGGCAGGCCAGGCCGATCGTCGCACCGCTCCGGGCGGCCACCTCGATGTCCTGGCCATTGATCCGAATCGTCGGCGACCCGGGAAACTTCAGCCGCTCGGCCTCGGACTGATCGCGGACTTCGATCTCCAAGATCTCTGCCGGCAATCCTTCCTGCGCGAGGACCTTCTGCAGCCGCTCGACCGCCGGACGATGGTTCGGACAACCCTTAAGATATAGCACTGCAATGTGCATCGCTACCCCGGCTCGCCATTCGTTCCAGCACCGGGCAAGGCCCGCCGTGACCAGCTTCGCCGCCCTCCAGCCGCCGCTCGCATTTTTCCAGGTTCTCCCTCAGTTGCGACTGCAGCTCCGCCAGTTGCCGAATCCGTTCGCCGATCGCGGCGACCTTGGCCCGCAGCCTTTCGCGCACCTGCGGGCAGGTCTCGCCGCCCTCCTGCTGCAAGCCGAGCAGCTCGCGGATCTCGGAGAGAGAAAAGCCCAGCCGCTGCAGGCGCCGGATGAACTGGAGCCGTTCGATGTCACCGGCACTGAAAAGCCGAAAGCCGCCCTCACTGCGGCGCGGGCGTCCGAGCAGCCCCTGCTTCTCATAAAACCGGATGGCGTCCACGCTGAAACCCGTCCGCTCGGAAACCGTACCGATCCGAATGGCCTTCATACTCGTCCAGCGTACACCCTGGAGTCCACTCCAGAGTCAAGGAAAATGTCAGGCGGCCAGCCACTCTTCGCCCGCGCCGCTCGAGGGCGGTTGGCATCGGTGAAGGAGAACCGAGAATGGACTCGGCTTGTGAGATATAAGTTAAATTTTTTCAAACACATAGTGGTTTTGAAGCCGGGCCGGCTGCACGACTCCACGGATTTTCAACAACTTAGGAGCGATCCCGACCCGCCTATTTTCAATCAAATCCTTTTTTTTCATAGACCTAGTGGCTTTCCGCGAGACCCTCTACGTATTTTCAATAACTTAGTGGCTTCGTTTTTGCAGCGAAGCCGCTAGGTTGCTTATTGTCAACAACTTAGTGGCTTCGTTCCTCCAAAATAAAGATGTTTTGATGCCGCCTCATCAGCACCTTCCCAGATTCCACCCCTCGCCCCCCGCCGGCGCGGGTTCGCTCAACCGTGGCCTGCCCAACTCCGCACACCGGGAGGCAGCTGCGCAGTCGAGGACGGGATAGCGGGCGTGGAGCATAGGAATTACTTTATAGTACACAGATATTCGGTAGCTGTCAACACTGTTCCACCACCCCCCCACCGCCGCCAGCCTACGGCAGCCCCTCCAGGTAGTTCAGCATCGCAGGCGTCGAGGCCCGCGGAATCCCTTCCGCCCATAAACACTCGCTGCCCTTACGCATCAGGAT
>CADDZC010000107.1 GCA_902812365.1 Acidobacteriota bacterium
TCTGATTTACTAATAGGTTTGGCCAAGTCGGTTTGGCCACGCCCGGTACCCTCGACCGCGTCATGGCGCCCGGGCCGGCCGGAGGTACAACTGTGAATCGTCAACAGGCCGTGGCACTCGTCATGGCGGCGCCTCAACTGTTTCCCCAGACAACCCGGCGCTGTGGGAATCGCCGGTGGCTGCTCTGCTTCACGGCCCTGGCCGTCCCTTTGTGCGGCCCGGCCTCCCTCCATGGGGCCGCGGCCCGAGGCTGGCGCGGTACGGTCGAGCTGCCCACGTATCTCCTCGGCCCTGAGGACCCGAACCCGCCTTTTCCCTTGATGAATCGCCGCAGCGTTTATCCCTATACGATGCTGGATGATTTGACCGAACAGCGCCAGACGAAAATCTACCCCGCCCTGTTTCTGGAGAATGAATATTTGAAGGCCACGATTCTGCCCGAGCTCGGAGGTCGCCTCTACTCCCTATACGACAAGCGCGTCCACCGGCAAGTCTTTTATTGCAATCACGTCGTGAAGTACGGTTTGGTGGGCCTGCGCGGTGCCTGGATTTCAGGGGGGATCGAATTCAACTTTCCGAATGGGCACACCGTGGTGACGGTTTCGCCGGTTTCGTCGCGGTTGCTGGCCAATCCCGATGGCAGCGCGACGGCCGTCGTGGGCGCGATCGATTGGGTCACCGACATGCCCTGGGAAGTGGCGCTCACCTTGCATCCGCGCGAGGTCAGGCTGGAACAGAAGGTAACGCTCTTTAACCCGACGGCCGGGCCCCACCTGTACTGGTATTGGGCCAATGCGGCCGTTCCAGCCACGAGCGACATGCAGTTCGTTTACCCAATGCGGGTCGTCAATCCTCACTCGTTCACGGAAGTTCACACCTACCCGGTATGGAAGGGTGTGGATTACAGTTGGTACAAGAATATCCAGCGCCCCACGTCGTTGTTCGGCCTGCACGTGCGGCGCAATTTTTTCGGGGCGTATTATCACCGGTCGGACTACGGGGTCGTCCATGTGGCCGACTTTCACCAAGTTCCGGGAAAGAAGATCTGGAGCTGGGGAGTGGCGGATGACGGCCTGATCTGGACGGATCTGCTCACCGATCATGACGGTCCGTACAACGAAATCCAAAGCGGGCGATTTGAAACTCAATTGACTCAAGAATTCATGCCACCTCATCGCGTTGAAGGGTGGACGGAATACTGGTATCCGGTCGTGAAAATGGGCGGCGGGTTCGTTGAGGCCACGCCGAAACTCGCGCTCAATGTGCGGTTCATACCACGCTCGGGAACCGAAAAGGCCTCGGTAGAACTAAGGCTCAGCCCGGCGATCGAGATCCCGGACGCCCGGGTTCGCATGACGCTCGATGGAACGTTGGTTCGTGACTTCGGAGTGATGCGGTTTGCGCCGGCTAACACCGTGGAACTCCAAGCTCCGGTCGATGATCTCGAAGCGGCTCGCCGAACGCTGGCCGTCACCGTTGCCGACAGGAGCGGCCAAACCCTTCTGCACTGGTGCGCGTCCGATCCCGTCGACGGTAATCCGGATTCCACCGCAACGGCTCCCTTCCGTCCGAGTGCGGAAAAGTTGCCGTCCCAGATGAGCGTTGAAGAGCTATTTCTAACGGGTGTCGAAGAAGAGAAGCGCGGAGATCAGCAAACGGCGGCCGAGACCTACCAAGCCGCCTTGAAACGTGACGGCGGGTACGTTCCGGTGCTCCTCAAACTGGCGTGGCGAAGTTACGGCGCTATGGATCTACGAGGCGCGCAATGCCTTGTTGACCGCGCACTCGCCCGCGACCCGGAAGACCCCGCCGCTCGTTATGTCGCCGGGGTCATCGATCGGGCAGCCGGGCGGCTTCCCCAGGCCCAAGACCACCTCTGGGAAAGCATCCGCTTCGGTGGCCGGGTCAGCGCGGCCTACACGGAACTGGGAGAGATCGCGATCGAGCAGAAAAACTACGGAGAAGCCGTTCGGTTACTGCGCGGGGCCCTGAGCCACAATCCCCAAGACGCACTGGTCTTATGCGACCTTTCTGTAGCCCTGCGTCTCCGCGGCGAGACCACTCCAGCGCGCCGGACCATCGACCAAGCCCTTGAGCTCATGCCTCTCCTGCCTTACGCCTGGGCCGAGGCTTGGCAGATAAATGGGATTGAGAGCGTCAAGGCGCACCTTCGCCGTGGGTCACCGAGTCCAGTGAACGGGAACACGGTCTTGGATGTCGACGTTCAGAACTATCTCGCCGTCGCCGCCTGGTACCGCAGCCTGCGACTGTGGAGATCCGCCGATGCCGTGCTCTCGAAAGCGCTGGACCGTTTCCCTCCCCAATCAACCTCGCCACTGGTTTACGACTACCTCGCCGCCGACGCCTGGGAGGAAGGTCGCGACGAAAAAGCCTCCGATTACGTGCGGAAGGCGGGATCGGTTGGTTGCGATAAAGTGTTTCCGCAACGGCTGGCCGACGCTCAGGTGTTGGCGGCCGTGCTGCGGCACCAGCCCCAGAACGCCCAGACGCTCTATCTCGAGGGAACATTCTTGTTCGCCCATGACCGTTATGATGATGCCGCCCGGCTCTGGCTCCAAGCCTTGGCCAACCACTATGACACGAGTGTGCTCGAGCGCGATCTGGGAGTTTACGAATGGCGCGTCCGGCATAATTTGGAGCGGGCGGCGGAGCATTACCAGCGGGCCCTCCAGCTCGATCCGGACCAGTACCGCTTGTATCCTGATCTGGACGAGATCGACGAGGCGCTCGGTGATGACTCGCGTCGCCGGGCCCTGTGGGCGCGAGCGCCGGCGGGCGTGCTCGAGCACGATGTCGTGCGCGTTCGTCACGTGCTATTTCTGGTCGAGCATAACGAGTTCGATCAGGCGCTGGCCGTGCTCCGGCACCATCAATTCAAGCCTTGGGAAGGCGGGGCGATCGTCCGCCAGATGTTTGTGATCGCCAACATAGCGAAGGGCGAAGCTGCCCTCAATGCCGGGGACTTTGCAGCCGCTGAAGCGAGTTTCCGCCACGCTCTCGAGTACCCACGCAATCTTGGAGTCGGCAAACCGGCACAACCGCAGGACCAACAAGCTCTCTACGAGCTGGGTGTAGCTCTGGCCAGGGAAGGACAAACCGCCGCCGCTCAAGCCGTCTGGGAGGAAGCTGCCGAAGCAACCGCGGAAGATAAGCCAACGTCCGTGTTCCGGGCCATGGCGCTTGAACGGCTGGGTAAAAAAGCTGAAGCCGAAGTTATTCTAAATGAACTCCGACAGGAGGCTGCAAGTGAACAAGTCGGTCCCTACGCGCTTTACGCCGCTGGACTGGCGGAATCCTTCGAAGGCCACCGCGAGAGCGCCCGGCGCAACTTTCGCCGCGCTCTGGAAAAAGAGCCATCCTTGTGGCAAGCGCGGTGGGAGCTGGGAAGGATACAGTAAAGCCTCTAGCACTGCCGCTGCCTTGAGCCGCTAGCCGACGACCGCTCTTGAACTATCTGGTTTGGGCGCGAGTTGAGAGAACGGGCGCCGCCCTGAATCCCTCAGACTCAGCGCCCGTTCCCGTTGAAGGAGGATATCCCGCTCGCGGCCCTTTAGCTCTTGCCCGAAGGGTTCGGCGGGCACGTGAAT
>CADDZC010000108.1 GCA_902812365.1 Acidobacteriota bacterium
CCCCCAGGATCAATACCCGGCTCCCCGCCAGCCGCAGGCGCTTGGTCAGCACCTCGACGACGGCCGCCGCGTCCGTGTTCCATCCCATCCACTTGCCGTGCTGCACGGCGACGGTGTTGCACGCGCCAATCTGCGCCGTCAGCGGCTCCACCCAGTCGAGCTCGCGGATAATCGCCCGCTTGTACGGCATGGTGACGCTGAACCCCGCGAAATGCAGCTCCCGCGCGAACGCCAGGAAGTCCCCCAGGCGGCTGGTTTCGCAGGGCAGATACACGGCGTTGACGTGCTTGGCGTGCAGGGCGGCGTTCTGCATGGCCGGCGAGAGCGACAGCGAGGCCCGCGACCCCACAATCCCGTAAATCCGAGTGTGCTGGTCGAGATGATCCACCCGGTAAGTTGAACGCATCACCTCGGCCGGGAGCTGGCCCGGGGCCGCGGCGGCGTTGCTCGCGGCGGCCGCGTACGTGAACAGAGAACCCGCCCGCAGCGCCAGCACGCGTGACGGCACCCCGGTCGGCCCCAGACAAAAGGCCACCAGGCGCGAGCGGCGGCTTCGATGATTCTTGAGCAGCCGGAGCATTTTCAGGTTATCGGCCAGCCAGCGGGCTTGAGTGGCGATTTTCACCGCCCGCGCCGGCAGGCGCGACAGGCGGCGGTAAATGGGCGAAAGCGGCGGAGTCCGCCGGTAGTTATGATAAGAGACCAGGACCTGGGCGTTGGCGAATCGCCGCAGGATGTCGGGCCCGGCCCGATCCACCGACTCGACCTCCAGATCCACCCAATGGCAGCCGGCGCGCACCGCGGCCTCGAGCACGGCCACCTGCTCTTCCACCGTGCCCGCAAACAGCCCGCCCGCCTCGCGGCGGCGGCAGGTGGCGACCGTGTGCGGGAAGCGCAGGCGCATCAGCATCTGATGCAGCCGCGAGTCGAGGCCGGCGAAGTCTCGCAGATAGTCCAGCCGCAATTCGCAGCCCACCTGCGAGCCCACCACCGATGCCGCTTGGGCCTCGATGGCTTCGAGCGTAGGAGCGGCGAGCGTTACCAGAATACGGGGCGGGGCGGCCTTAGCCAAATCGAAACCCGTGCCGGGCGATGCGTTACCCTAAACCCTCGAATATAGGTCGATTGGCCGGCAAAAGGCAAGGAAATTGCCATCCCTGCCCCGCGCCCGCCCGTCCCCAACCCGGGGTATAGCGAGTTATAATAACCGGTATGCGGATTACGTCGCGGCTCATCATCTCGCTCGTGGTCGGCATCACGCTGGTGACGTTTCTCTTCGCCCGTTCCCAGGTGCGGGCCGAGAAGCTGGGCCTGCGAAATGACCTCGAACGCCGCGCCAGCATTCTCGCGGAAAGCATCGAGCAATCCATCGAATTGCTGCCCGACCGCGACTGGCGGCGCGAGCTCCAGCGCCTGGTCGAGCGCTTCGGGAACCGCGAGCGGCTGGCGGGGGTGGCCGTCTATGGCTTGGACGGCCGGGCTTTGGCCATTACGCCGGGCCTCGAGCGGCGGTTCCGTACTTCTCCGCCCCCGGCCATCGAAGCCATGGCCAGCAACCGGGGCGCGGGCGCTTTCCTCGGCGGCGGCTCGACGCCCATGCACGTTTACGCCGTGCCCTGGCACCGCCAAAATCTCATCCTGGGCGCCCTGGCCGTTTACCACGACGCCAGTTACATCGAGGCCCAGAGCGCGCGCATCTGGCGAGACGCGGTATTGCGCGTTCTGGTGCAGATTGTGCTCGTCGTCCTGATTACCCTGTTGATCGTGCGTTGGAGCGTTCACGGCCCCATCGCCCGCATGGCCCAGTGGATCAAGGCCCAGCGGGCCGGCCAGGGTCTTCCCTCGGCCGTCCCCGACGAGGATGTTTTTCGGCCGATCGCGCATGAGGTGGCCCAGATCACCCGCAGCTTAGTGGCGGCGCGTTCCGCCGCCGAGGAGGAGGCGCGGTTGCGCGCCTCGGCGGACTCTTTATGGACGGCGGAGCGGCTGCGCGTCCACGTCAAGGACCGGCTGCCGGAAGGCGCCCTGTTTGTGGTATCCAACCGCGAGCCTTACATGCACATGGGCCGCGATCACACCACGGAACTGGTGGTTCCGGCGAGCGGCCTGGTGACCGCCATGGAGCCGATCCTGCTCTCGTGCGGCGGCACCTGGATCGCCCACGGTTCCGGCGACGCCGACCGCCAAAACGTCGACGAACACAGCCGCTTGCAGGTTCCCCCTGGCGAGCCGCGGTATACGTTGCGGCGCGTCTGGATCACCCCGGAGGAGGAGCAAGGTTATTACTTCGGGTTCGCCAACGAAGGTCTCTGGCCGCTGTGCCACATTGCTTACACGCGCCCGATTTTTCGCGCTGGGGACTGGGAGCATTACAAAAACGTCAACCAGAAGTTCGCCGAGGCGGTGCTCGAGGAGATGGCGGGTACGGATGAGCCGTACCTGCTGCTGCAGGATTACCATTTCGCGTTGCTGCCGCGCATGGTCAAGCGAGCCCGCCCGGACGCCCGCGTCTCTCTGTTCTGGCACATCCCCTGGCCCAACTCCCAGGTGTTCGGCATCTGCCCGTGGCAGCGGGAATTGCTGGACGGGCTGCTGGGCGCCGACGTGCTCGGATTTCACATCCAGTCGCACTGCAACTACTTCCTCGAGACGGTCGACAAGGTGCTCGAAGCCCGCATCGATTGGGACCATTTCGCCGTCGAGCGGCGCGGCCATCGCACCCTGGTGCGGCCCTTCCCGATCAGCGTGTCTTTTACCGAGGACGATGCCGCCGCCCCCCCTCGCAATCCCTATCTCGAGCGCGCCCAGTTGTTCCAGCGGCTCGGCGTGGAAGCCGTGTTTCTCGGCGTCGGCGTCGACCGCGTGGATTACACCAAAGGCATCATCGAGCGCTTCCTCGCCATCGAGCGCTTCCTCGAGCGCTATCCGAAATACCGCGGCCAGTTCACGTTCATTCAGATCGGCGCGCCCAGCCGGACGCACATCCCCCGCTACGCGGAATTCATGGCGGAAGTGGGGGCCGAAGCCCAGCGCATCAACGCCCGCTTCCAGTCCGGCCGCTGGAAGCCGATTGTGCTGCTCAATCGCCATCACAGCCACCAGGAGATCGTGGAGTATTACCGGGCGGCGGACGTGTGCCTGGTGACCTCGCTGCACGACGGCATGAACCTGGTGGCCAAAGAGTTCGTCGCCGCCCGCGGCGACGAACAGGGCGCGCTCATCCTCAGCCGCTTCACCGGCGCCTCGCGCGAGCTCCAGGATGCCCTGATCGTGAACCCGTACGACACCGAGGAGATGGCGACGGCCATCCTGACCGCCCTCGAGATGGACCCCGAGGAGCGGCGGGCCCGGATGCGGCGCATGCGTCACGTGGTGCGCGAGCACAATATCTACCGCTGGGCCGCCAACCTGATCGGCGCCCTGGCCGAGGTTCGGCTCGACCAGCCGGCCATCGTCCGGCCTCGGGCCCTGCGCCCGGGCGCGCCCGCCCTGCGCGAGGTCGAGAGGTGAAGTTCGCTTTCCATGGCGCAGCGGTGACGGTTCTTGCGGCCTCGGCCTTGCTCGTCTTCCTGGGCCCTCGGTGAGGGGCGCGGGGGTGGGGTTG
>CADDZC010000109.1 GCA_902812365.1 Acidobacteriota bacterium
CGCTTCCGCCGATGCCGCGGCCTTGGCCGCTGGCCACTCCGCGGCGCGGTGCGCGCGGCGATAGAGCGCGTATCCGCCGATCAGCAGCAGCACGGCCACCCCCGCCGAAACCGCGCCGGCGCGGGCTCCGCCCGGCTGGCTTGAAACGCGCTTCGTCACCCCGAGCCGGTGCACATCCAGGTCTTCGGGCGGCGCCACCAGTTGAAACTCGGCCATCACCCGCTCCTCGTCGAGCCCCAGATAAGCGGCGTAGGCGCGAACGAAGCTGCGCGTAAAGATCCCCCCCGGCAGCTGGGAGAAATCGTCCGCCTCGATGGCGCGCAGCAGCCGAGGATTGATTTTGGTGCTCGACGCGATTTCCTCAATGGTGACGCCGCGCATCTCCCGCTCGCGGCGCAGATTCTCACCGAAGGAGCCCATCCGAGGCCTCCGGCCCGAGGGCCTATTCTCTCGGATTCATGATATTTCCGCGCCACCGCCGTGTCAAACCGGGGAACGCGGCGCGCGCCCGCCTCCCTGTGGGCCGGGCGGCTCCGTTACACCGCCGTCGGCTGCCGGCGGCGGCCGGCCACCCCGTTCGGCTCCGAGGGCGGGCCCGACTGGCTGCGAATGCTGCCGATCACTAGCAAGACGTTGGTCACCAGAATGATGGCGAAAGCGAGGGCGGGCAGGAAGGCGAACTCATTGCCGCGCGCCTGGATGACTTCGATGGCCAGCACGGCCGTGATGAGGCCGCGCGGAAACAGCCAGAGCGCGAGCTCGCGCTCCCGCGGCGCGATCTCCCGCCACGACCAGCGGATGCTCTGGACCGAGAGCCAGCGGGCCACCAGCAGCGCTCCCGCCGTCCCCGCCGTCAGCAGCGCGTAGCCGCGCAGGCCGGAAAGCTTCACCACCACGCCCAGCAAAATAAAAAAGAAACTGCGCACCAAAAAAGCCAGTTCGGAATGAAAGGAGAGGATTTCCAGATGATGGAGATGGCCCCCGCCCGGATTGCCGAGCAGCGAACTGAGCAGCCCGGGCTGGACGCGCCGGATGTTAGCCAGCGTCACGCCGAACACCAGCGCCGCCAGCAGCCCGCTGCGGCCCGTCGCCTGAGTGCCGGCGTAGAGCAGCAGCACCACGGCGAACGTGAAGGCTTGCCAGAAACGCTGATCCGACAGCACGGGCAGCACCCGCGACCAGACGATGCCGGCCACCACGGCGATGAGGATGCACACCAGCAGCTTCGAGATCATGTCGGCGACGAAGCCCCCGATGACCGGCCCCCGGCGGTTGGCGAGCGACAGCAACACGCCCACCGTCGAGACGCCCAGCACGTCTCCAAGCGAGGCTTCGATCAGCAGCGTCACGCGGATCGGCTCCCGCATGGGAATCTGTTGCAACACCGGCAGCATGATGGAGCTGGAGACACACCCGAGCACCGCTCCCACCAGCAGCGCCGGCAAGCGATGGAAACCCTGGCACCCCCACGCCACCAGCGCCACCAGAACCATGCTCGCCGCATAGCTGACCAGGGCCAGCAGCACGCCGCCCGGAAAGTGCCGCAGGGTATCCCGCAGGTTCAGTTCCAGCCCGCCCTCAAACAGGATCAGAATCAAGGCCAGGGTGCCGAGAATGCGGGTGATGCTCTCAAACTGTCTGGCGTCCACCCAACCGAGCACTGGACCCAGCACCAGGCCCGCCGTCATCAGTACGATGACGTCGGGCACGCGAGTGAGCCGGTAAAGCCGGTTGGCCACGAAGGCCAGCACTAGCAGACCGCCCAGGAACGCGAAGAAAGTCGTGGGATTCATCTGCGTCGCCGGCGCGGCCTTGCCTCTGATCCCTTCCTCGCCGCCGTCGCCGCCTCCCGGCAGCGCGCCCTCCACACCCGCTCGCCGATCGGTCTAGAAGCGGCCGCCGGCCAGACTGAAGGTCAAAACGGCCAGAACGATCAACGTGATCCCCACGTACAGATAATCCCCTTCGAGCGCAAACGCCACGACGGAGAAGGCCACGCGGATGACGGGCGTGGCAATCAGGACGAGCAGGCCGAGCTCGATAATCCCGCGGCCGTCGAACGCCAAAGCCCGGTGGATAATGCCGCCAACCGTGCGCAGTTCGGGCGGCTCGCCTCGAAACACCCGGTAATGCGGGACACGGTCGGCCTCGCGGGCGAGATAGACAACTCCTCCCACCATGACCAGCAAGGCCGACAACAGAACCCCGAATCGAAGTTGATAGCTGATGATGCGTTCAATCTGCTCGTCGCTCCAGCGCCGCCCCGGTTTCACCCTGTCAGATCCTCCCCGTCAGGCCGTGACCGATCATCTCGGCGGCGATCCCCACCACCAGGGCGGCAAAGATGACGCGCAGCCAGCGCGTCTGGGTGACGGGCAGCACGCGCGCCCCCAGGATCGAGCCGGCGAGCACGCCGAGCATGACCGGCATCGCCAGGCCGGGAGCGATGTAACCGCGCTGGAGATAGATGCCGGCGCTCGCGGCCGCCGTCACCCCGATCATGAAGTTGCTGGTCGCGGTCGAAACCTTGAACGGGATGCGCATCACCTGGTCCATGGCAATCACCTTCAGGGCGCCCGAACCGATCCCGAGCAACCCGGAAACCAGCCCGGCCCCGAACATCAGGGCGAACCCCTGGGGAACGCGGTGGACTTCGTAATGGCGCTCGCCCGTCAAGCTCGGATAACTCGAACCCATGCGGAAGAACCGCGATATCCGGTCCGGCGGCCGGGTGTCGGCCGGGACCGTCTCCGCGCGCGTCGAGGCGTAGCTGGAGTAGAGCAAAACCAGCCCAAAAATCACGGCCAGAGTTTGGGTGGACAATCGCAGGGCGAGCGAGGCGCCGGCCACAGCCCCGAGCGTGGTGGCGATCTCCAAAAACATGCCGATGCGAATGTTGGAAAATCCCTCCTTCACATAGGCCGAGGCGGCGCCCGACGAAGTAGCGATGACGGAGACCAGCGTGGCCCCGATCGCGTAACGCAGGTCAAAGCCAAACACCAGCGTCAGCAGCGGGGTGATAATCACGCCTCCGCCGAGCCCCGTGAGAGCTCCGAGGAAGCCGGCCACGATCGAGCCGCCGGCGATCAGCAGGGTCGATTCAAGCGTATTCATAGTCGATCCGCCCACTGGCCCGGCTGCGGCTCGCGGCGGCGGGCCCCTGCCGGCCTGCCCCCGCCGAGCCCTCGGACCAGCCGGCGGCGCCATCCCGGCCGATGCCCTTAGCTCGCCCTCCCCGGGTCTCGATATTCTTGTTGAGGGTAGCTCGGCTGGCCGCATCAGGTCAAATTGGGGACTCCCGCCCCGGGCGCCGCCGGCTGGGTTCGGGCGAAAGTCGGTCGGACGGCGTGTGGTGCGGGGGCGGCGGCGGGGAACAGGTCTTGACAAGGCTGGCATAAATGTGTACTCTATGGTTACTCCATGCGCTCCTTGCCGATCTCCGGCCTCCTCATCCGCCTGCAGCCGCAGGAACCCCG
>CADDZC010000110.1 GCA_902812365.1 Acidobacteriota bacterium
CGGGGGACAATGTGAATTTGGAGATCGAGCTGATCACGCCGATTGCGATGGAGAAGGGGCTGCGGTTTGCGATTCGGGAAGGCGGACACACGGTGGGAGCCGGCACGGTGACGGAGATCATTCAATAGCCGGCCGGGTGAGAGAAGGTGCGAGAAATCATAACTTTACAGTGTTCCGATTGCAAGAATCGGAACTACACGACGACCAAGAACAAGAAAAAAAACCAGGACCGGCTGGAACTCAAGAAGTTCTGCCCTTCCTGCCGGCACCACACGGTCCATAAGGAAGTCAAGTAACCGCCGGGGTGGGGAGTAGGCCGGCCCGGCGCCGTGGTCGCGGCCCACGGCTGCTGCTTCGCAGGGGCGTCAGATTAACGGTTAATCTGCCGGTCTCCAAAACCGGTCATGGGGGTTCGAATCCCTCCGCCCCTGCCAATCGCCTCACCGGCAGAAAGCGGAGAGGCTGGGAACATTGCGGGTGACCCATGGGTGATGAAGGAACGCTTGGCAAGGGCGGGTGGCAACGCGCGGTAGACTATTTTAACGACGTGCGCACCGAAATGAAGCGCGTCACGTGGCCGAGCAAGCAAGAGGTTTACGGCACAACGGTGATGGTGATCATCACCACCTTTCTGTTCGCCGGTTACTTCGCGATTTGCGATTGGATCTTTTCCAGCAGTATCACGAGGCTGCTGGCTTGGCTTGAACGGCATGTGTAACCACGGGCTGGTCGAGAGAACCATGGCCAAGAACTGGTACATCATTCACACCTATTCCGGCTTTGAAAAGAAGGTTGCCGAGACGCTGAAGAGCCGGATCGAAGCGGCGGGTCTGGCGGACCAGTTTGGCGAGATCATGGTCCCCAGCGAAGACGTACTCGAAGTGCGCCAAGGCAGGAAGGTTGTAAGCTCCAAGCTCTTTTACCCGGGCTACGTCTTGGTGGAGATGGAGCTCAACAATGATACGTGGCACCTGGTGCGCTCAACGCCCCGGGTGACCGGCTTCCTCGGCTCGGGAAACATGCCCAGCCCGCTGACGCCCGAGGACGTGGATCGCATCGTGCATCGCGTCGAAGTCGCGGCCGAGCATCCCAAGCCGAAGCTGACGTTTGAAAAGGGCGAAACCGTCAAGATCAACGAAGGTCCGTTTAAGGACTTTACCGGCGTGGTGGATGAAATCAATGACGACCGCTCGACGTTGCGGGTCATGGTGACGATTTTCGGCCGTTCGACGCCCGTCGAGCTGGATTTTTATCAAGTCGAGAAAGCCTAGCGCTCGCGAGGTACGGAGATGGCCAAGAAGGTTCAAGCGGTGGTGAAGCTGCAGATTCCGGCTGGCAAGGCCACGCCGGCTAAGCCCGTCGGTCCGGCGCTCGGCCAGCAAGGCGTCAACATTATGGAATTTTGCAAGGCCTTTAATGCCAAAACGTCGGGCAAAGATCAGGAAGGCCTGATCATCCCCGTGGTGATCACCATCTATCAGGATCGGACGTTTACGTTTATTACCAAGACGCCGCCCGCCTCCGTGCTCCTGAAGCGGGCGGCGGGGATCGCCAAGGGCTCAGGCGAGCCCAACAAAAATAAGGTGGGGAAGGTGACGGAAAAACAGGTGGAAGAGATCGCCAAGATCAAGATGCCTGACCTCAACGCCCGCGACCTGGCCGCCGCCGTGGCGACGGTGAAGGGAACGGCACGGAGCATGGGATTGGAAGTGGTGCCGTAAGAGCGGGGATGAGCGGCCTGACGCTCGCCCCGGCGCGGACGCCGCGCGGGCGCTTCCGGAGGCGGGTTGTCCAGCTTTGTCAGATGGAGCCAGGAGATGGGAAAGAAGTACGAGCAGGCGGCTAAGCTGGTGGATAAGCCGGCCTATGGCCTCGCGGAGGCCATGCCCTTAGTGAAAAAGGCGGCTTTCGCCAAGTTCGATGAAACCGTCGAGATTGCCGTCCGGCTGGGCGTTGATCCCAAGCACGCCGACCAGATGGTGCGGGGCACGGTCGTATTGCCCCACGGCCTCGGCAAGAGCAAGCGAGTGATTGTGATCGCCTCGGGCGAGAAGGTGCGCGAGGCGCGCGAAGCGGGGGCCGATGAGGTGGGCGGCGAGGACCTGGTGCAGAAGATTCAGGGCGGGTGGATGGAGTTTGATGCCGTCATTGCCACCCCTGACATGATGAAATCCGTGGGCCGTCTGGGCAAGATTCTGGGCCCGCGCGGTCTGATGCCCAACCCCAAAACCGGCACGGTGACTATGGATGTCGAGCGGGCGGTGCGGGAGATCAAGGCCGGCAAGGTGGAGTTTCGCGTCGACAAGGGCGGCATCGTTCATTGTCCGGTGGGCAAGGTCTCGTTTGACGCCGAAAAGCTGGCCGAAAACGCCTCGGCCCTGATTTCCAGCATCCTCAAGGCCAAGCCCCCTACGGCCAAGGGCAAGTACGTGAAGAGCATCGTGGTCTCATCGACGATGGGCCCGGGGGTGCCGGTTGATTTGGCCTCGGTCGAGGCGACTTAGCCTGAGGTGAAGGAGCCGGCCGCGGCCGAGCGCGGCGGCCCGGGCAGCGGCCCGGCGGATAAGGGCCGGCGAGCGCCGGGGTGCGTGAGGGAGAACGCAGAATGAAACGGGACGAGAAGCAGAAACAGGCAGAGGCCCTGCGGGAAGCGTTCGCCAGGGCCAAGAGCATCATTCTGTCGAGCTTCGAGGGCCTCACGGTGGCGCAGGATACCGAACTGCGCCGGAAGATCGCGGCGGCGGGCGGCCGCTACCGGGTGGTGAAGAACAGCCTGATTGAGCGGGCGGCGCAGGGTACCCCGGCCGAGGCCGTGGTCGCTCCCAAGCTTCGCGGAACGACTTCCCTGGCCTACACGGAGGGCGATCCGGTGGCCCTGGCGAAGGTCGTAACCGCTTACGCCAAAGAGAATCCGCTGCTGGTGTTCAAGGCGGGCATGGTGGAGGGGCGGGTCGTGTCGCTCGCCGACGTGGCGGCGATTGCCACGTTGCCGTCCCGCGAAGCGCTGCTGGCGAAGGTGGCGTTTCTGGTCAACGCTCCGGCGGCGCGCGTGGCTTCCGCGGTGGCGGCCGTGGCGCGAAACTTGGCGGTGGTGCTGCAGCAGGCCGTCGAACAGAAAAAGTTTGGCAGTCAGACGACGTGACTCGGGCCTGTGACGGGCCTGAGTCTGAAACGGGGCGGACCGGAGGGGGCGTCCCGGATTTCAGGGAGGAGAACCAAGCGATGTCCGAGCGAGTACAGAAGATTCTGGAAGAGATCAAGGGGTTAAACCTGCTCGAGGCGGCCGAGTTGGTCAAGAGCCTGGAAGAGACGTTCGGGGTCTCGGCGGCGGCGGCCGCTCCCGTCGCGGTCGCGCCGGCGCGGCTCCGCCGCCAGCC
>CADDZC010000111.1 GCA_902812365.1 Acidobacteriota bacterium
GCCCCACCGTGTAACCCGGCCCCCGAGCCACATACTTCACCTCCCCGCTCGCCTGACCCTCGTTCCGCTCAAAGCTCAGCGGCAGCCGCGCGTACCGAGCCATCCACTGCGCGGCGGTCAGTTTTTGCGCGGGTGCAAGCGTGCCCAGTGTATGACCGCCCCCGACAGCCGGCGCCCCCAACGCCATTACGAATGCGCAAACGCCCATGATCCGCCGGCCGGCGGAGCGCAGCTCTAGCCTTCTGGCGGCGCAACTCAGATTCACGACAGTTCCTCCTCGACCAGTCAAATCTTTATCTCCCCGTGGCTTGAAAACTCCGCGCCGGCCGGGCGTATCGTCCTTGGCGATACCGGGGGATTGGCCTCCCGACCTGACAACACGTTACCCACTGCTTACAGAAAGGTTCACGGTGGTCGTCCGCGTCACCTTGTTGTTACTCCCTAACGTACCGATAATCGTGATCGTGTAATTCCCCGATGGCGTGCCTGACACCGCGCTCGAGACGATGCTGAGGCTGTTGACGTAGTCGTTGCAACTCGACGCACCTAAAGTAGCGAGCAGAATCACCAAAAAGCCCAGTCGCAGGCGCTTTCCCCCCCATACCCGGGCACCCATCCCGCCTTCCCGCCGGCGCTTCACCGCCGCCAACGTCATGACCGCCGCCACCAGGAGCATCCACAACCCCCTTGAGCCCGGAACCGGACCTCCAGGCGGACGCCGATGCCTCATCAGCCGGGCGGACGATTGCTGCGTCGTCGTGGTGATGGTTACTTTCGCGGTGGCCACCGTCCCGTTCATGGTCAGTCCCGGGGGAGACCACGAGCAGGTGGTGGCCGCCGGCAGGTTACCGCAACTCAACAGCACGACCTGATTGAAACCGTTGGTGGGGGTAACGGTCACCGTGTAGGTCGTCGATTGGCCGGCCGTGACGACCGCGAGCGGCGGAGCGGCGCTCAGCGAATAATCGGCAAAGAAGACCGCCAAGGAGAGATTGGCCGTCTGCTGCCCGCTGGTGCCCTTCACGGTAAAGTTGAGCGGATTGGTGGGATTCGAAGCCGGTATGCCGCCTACCGTCAGCGTGGCGCTCTGGCCGGGGGTAATCGAACTGGGGTTGAACGTGCACGTGGCCCCGGAGGAGGTCGAACAACTGAGCGAAATGCTGCCCGTAAATGTGCTGGGGGCCGCCGCCGTGATGGTAAAGGTGGCGGAGGTTGTGCCGATGACGATCAGGCTCGAACGCGCATTGGCCGACAGGGAAAATACCGGAATGCCCGTACCCGCGAGCGAAATCACCTGAGGGCTGCCGGCGGCATCGTCAGTGATGGTCACGCTGCCGGTCTCGTTGCCACTGCCCAGGGGAGTAAAGTTGACGCTGATCGAGCAGCTCGCCCCCACGTTCAACACGCTCGGCAGATTCCCGCACGTGTTGGTGGCTGAAAACTGGCCGCTGACGCTGATGTTGCTAATCGTGATGGCAGCCGCACCGCTGTTGGTCACCAGGATCGTCTGCGGAGCGCTGGTTGTGCCCACGGTTTGAGCGGGGAAGCTCAACTTCGTGGCCGAAAGGGTGAGCGCGCCCGCCGCGTTCACGCCGGCTCCGGTCAGGGTGATGGCCTGAGGGCTGCGGGCGGCGTTGTCCGTGATCTGGATTTCGTCCGTTCTGGTCCCGGTGGTCGTGGGGGTGAACGTCACCTGGATCGTGCATGTGCCCCCCGCCGCCGGCACGGCGGTGCCGCAGTCGTTGGTCTGGGAGAAGTCGCCCGTCGCTGTGATGGCGGTAATGTTCAGCGGCGCGCTGCCGGCGTTCACCAACGTCACCGCGCGGGGACTGCTCGGGCTGTTGAGGGCCTGATTACCGAAATTGATAATCTGGGGCGTCAGGGCTAGGCCCGGAGCATCCCCATTGGCCACTTTGGCCACAAAGGCGTTACCGTTCGCCGTGTTGCCGCCGTAATTGCCCTGCGCCGCCCCGGCAATGACGGGAAAGTTCGCGGAGGTCGTGCTGCCCGCCACGTAGGCGGCGGCCGAGGAGTCCACGGCAATCGCCTGTCCCACGTCCGCTCCACTGCCGCCCAGATAGGTGGAAAACAAGGGCGCTCCGGAGGGGCCCAATTTCGCCACAAAGGCGTCAGAACAGAGTGTTGAGCCGCACGAGCCCGCTCCTGAAATGCCCAGCAGCTTCTGAAGTGGATCGACGGTCGGGAAATCGCTCGATTGCGTCAAGCCGGTCACATAGGCGTCGCCGGCGGAGTCGACGGCAATCGAGTTGCCTCGGTCAGCCCCGCTCCCCCCTAGCAGCGTCGAATAGACGAGCGCCGAGCCGCCCGGATTCAGTTTAAAAACGAAAGCGTCTCCCTGGCCGGCGTTCTTCGTCTGAAAGGCTCCGGAGGTAATGGGGAAATTGGCGGACTGCGTGTCTCCGGTGACGTACACGCTGCCCGCTGCATCCAGGGCCAGGCCGAAAGCCCGATCCTCGCCATCCCCGCCCACGTAAGTGGAATAGACCAAGCCGGAACCGGCCGGGTTCAGCTCCGCCACAAAAGCGTCCGTGCCTCCGCCCAGTTGACTTTGGAAGGGGCTCTGGGTGGGAAAGTCTGCTGAAGCCGTGTAGCCAGCCACAAAGGCGTCTCCGGCAGCGTCCACGGCGATGGCCTCGCCGTAATCGGCGCTGGAACCGCCCAAGTACGTGGAATACACCAACGAGGCGGCGCCAGATCCTGCCGGATTAATCTTGGCGACGAAGGCGTCTGAAAGTCCGTCGTTCCCGATTTGCAAGGGATGCGCAGTGGGAAAGTCGGTCGATTGGGTCCAACCGGTCACGTAGGCATTCCCCGACGCATCGATGGCCACGCCTTGGGCCGCATCGGCGCTCGAGCCGCCCAGATAGCTGGCGTAGAGAAGCTGGGACCCGCTCGCGCTCAACTTAACCAAAAAGGCGTCTTCGCTTCCCCCGTAGGCCGGCTGAAAAGCGTTCGGCGTCACCGGGAAATTCGCCGATGATGTGCTCCCCACCACATAGGCGTTGCCAGACGCGTCGATGGCCACGCTGGTCGCGGCATCCGTTCCGCTGCCGCCCAAAAAGGTCGAGTAGACCGGCGCGGAGCCGGCGGCGTTCAGTTTCACGACGAAGGCGTCTCCGTCGCCTCCATTCGCCGATTGCACCGCCGAGGTAATCGGGAAGTCAGTCGAAGCGGTTGAGCCTGCAATGTAAGCGTTGCCGGAGCTGTCGACGGCGATGCCGTAGGCGGCATCCCCTCCCGATCCTCCCAGGTACGTCGCGTAACTCAGCACCGGGTCGATCACCACCGGCCGGCTCCGGTCATGCTTCCCCAGCACCCACCCCAGCTC
>CADDZC010000112.1 GCA_902812365.1 Acidobacteriota bacterium
CCGAGCCAGCGTGGCGCTCTGGGAAGGCTTTTTCGGTGACAGCGCAGCAGCAAAAGAACAAGCGAAGACAGCCCTTGCCATTTCGAACG
This sequence comes from Acidobacteriota bacterium, assembly GCA_902812365.1. Classification (GTDB taxonomy): domain Bacteria; phylum Acidobacteriota; class Terriglobia; order UBA7540; family UBA7540; genus CADDZC01. The sequence continues at coordinate 90 of CADDZC010000112.1, forward strand.
ACCGCGGCGTCGAGTATGGCGCCGCTTTGGCCTTGGCCCTAGGCGGAGATTTGGCTCACTCACAACAGCTCGCGGACGATCTGGAACACCGATTTCCGGAGGACACATCAGTCCAGTTCAGCTACCTGCCGGTACTTCGCGCACGTCTGGCACTCAGCCGTGGTGAACCAGCGACAGCGATTGATGTTTTGCAGAAAGCCATGCCGTTCGAACTCGGCAGTCCACGCAGCGCGCTGCACGGGAATTTCGGGGCACTATATCCGATCTACCTCCGAGGTGAAGCATATCTAGACTTGCGCCAGGGCGCTGACGCCGCGGGGGAATTCCAGAGAATTCTTGATCACCGCGGGGTTGTGGTAAGTGATCCCATCGGAGCGCTGGCACATTTGCAGTCTGGCCGCGCGTACGCTGTGCAAGGCGACACGGCAAAAGCGAGGTCTGCATTTCAAGACTTTCTCACCTTGTGGGAGCACGCCGACCCCGACATTCCAGTTCTTAAAGAAGCTGAGGCGGAATTTCAAAAGCTACGGTAAGCGGTCACCAACAGAAGACTTTTCTTCGAGATCTAGAAGGCCCCTTATGATGAAAACCTCAGCCACTTCGAAGACAATCGGCAACTCAGAAACCAAGAACGGTGGCGTTGCGTCGCGCTTGCGTGCCAGGCAGATTCAGGGGATACCGTCGTCCGCCCAAGGGTTCCGCGCGTTGAGCACGACTCCAAAGCTGTGTATCGCGGCCACGATCGCAAGGCCGCTCAGGGCCACGGAACGCACGATGGCAGCCCTTCTCGGGCCATCTCCGGCTGCTGCCGCATCAGGAACAGAACACAAACCAGGGTTGCACCCGCAACCAGGGACATAGCGATCAGGTCGGTTCTCATTGTGTAATATCCTCCTCTATGGCGTGCAACTCCGCCGCGATGCGAGCTGTCGAGAGTCCTTGTGCACGCATGCGTGCGACCATCTGCCGCAGTTGCAGCCGGAAGTCCGCGATCTGCTCACGACTCGGCGGCGTCGGAGCGCGCTCGACGACCTCGGCCCCGCGTCCGTGCTTCAGATCGATCCAGCCTTCCGCCGCCAGCTCGCGATACGCCTGCGCCACCGTATTGAAGTGGACGCCCAGTTCCATCGCGAGCCGACGGACCGACGGCAGCGAGTCGCCCGGCCGGAGCGTCCCCTCGACCAGCAGGACCCGTACGTTGTCGACGATCTGCCGCTGCGCCGGAACGTCCGAGTCCAGGTTGATGCGGATGACGGGATGCTGTGCCATGTGAATACTGTACGTGTACAGCATACAGTTTTTGTCAAGGCTTTTTTCAGTCGCTGAAAAACGTCAGTTGTAGCGCACAGTCGCGGCACGTTTTCCGTACGTTTAATCGATTTACTGAGCTATTTTCGGAACCAATGGACAACATTGTCCGGTATAATGGGACGCTTTGCGGCGTTGCCGCGGTTACGCCTGCGCGAGCGGGGCGGACCAAATGCCGGGCGAGGAAGTCGCCTGCGCCTGCCGCTTTTAATTAATGGTTAGTTGAAAACTTGTAGCGGCGGCTTTATGCCGCCACAAGTCGAGCGCTCTCGATGCTGATTTGGCGGCATAAAGCCGCCGCTACACATTTTTCAGCAACCCGTAAAACGTTTCCGAACAAAAGGAGAGAAGCCTTGACTGTAAACCGGCGAGAGTTCCTCACAACTTCAGCGGCAGGCGCCCTGCTGCTGAAGCCGGCAGCAACGGCGGCAGGCGCGCCCGCCGAAAATATCCAGGCGGTGATCGATGCCACCAAGATAGGGGCGCCTGTCACTCCTCTTATTTTCGGGGGGTACATGGAGCCCGCCACCACCCGCGTGTGGGCAGAGATGCTGACCGACAGGAAATTCGCCCGCCCGGTTACCGCCCAGGAGCCGCGGCCGGCGGGCGGCTTTTTCCGCTTCTTTCGCCTGGAGCGATGGAAGCCTGTGGGGCCCGCCGATTCGGTCGAAATGGATCCCATTCGGCCCTGGGTCGGCGACCACAGCCCGCGGATCAAACTTGCCGGAGCGGCCGCGCGCGGCATTCAGCAATCGGGCCTGCGCCTGGGCCGCGGCCGGTCTTATACGGGCCGGATTTATCTCAAGGGCGATCCCGGCGCGCAAGTTCGGGTCCGCCTGGTGTGGGGGCCGGGCGCGCAAGATCATCAGACCATCTCGATTCCTTCGCTCTCGGATGAGTACCGCAAATTTCCGCTGACGTTCACCGCGCAGGTGGATGCCCAGGACGCGCGCCTCGAAATCACCGGCACGGGCAGCGGCGGGTTTCACATCGGAACGATTTCGCTGATGCCGGCTGACAACCTGCACGGGTTCCATGCCGGCATGATTCGCCTTTACCGCGAGGCGGGTTTCAAAATGGCGAAGTGGCCTGGCGGTAATTTCGTTTCCGGCTATGACTGGTACGACGGCATCGGCGATCCCGATAAGCGCCCGCCGCGCCCTGAAGTGATGTGGGGCGGCATGATCGAGCCGAACGACGTCGGCATCCATGAATTCATCGCCTTCTGCCGATTGCTTGACGCCGAACCCTATGTGGCGGTGAACAGCGGCTTCGGCGAGGCGCGGGTGGCGGCCGAGGAAGTGGAGTATTGCAATGGCTCGACGGAAACGAGGCTCGGTAGACTGCGCGCGGAGAACGGACATCCCGAGCCGTTTAACGTCCGCCTGTGGTGCGTCGGCAACGAGATGTACGGTTTCTGGCAGTTCGGCCATATGTCATTGAACCAGTACTGGGCGAAGCACAACGAATTCGTCCGGGCGATGAAGAAGGTCGACCCCAGGATCAAAGTGACCTCGGCGGCTGCGACGATCTGCGAGAAATCCTGGTGCGACGCCGAAAACCGCCAGCTGGCCGGCCCCGATATTTGGCGGCCGCCGCTCGCCGAAAAGCTGCCGTATCAATTCGGCGGAACGGACGACTGGGATGGATGGATGCTCGCCAAGTGCGCCGACAACATCGATCACCTCTCCGAGCACACCTATTGCTATCCCGAGTTGGCTTTCAATGCCCGAACACAGCTCTTTGAAGAAGCGAACGACCCACTCGAGCTCAAGGCGCGCAGGATGGCGACCCGCGTCGGCGAGGCTTTCGACGCATGGCACAAATACCTGGAAACGATGCCGTCGCTGAAGACGAAGGATATCAAGTTCATCTTCGACGAATGGG
>CADDZC010000113.1 GCA_902812365.1 Acidobacteriota bacterium
CCGATGTGTCCTGCATGTTTCGTGACGCTGGCCCTGGTTGCCGCGACGTCGGCGGGCGGGCTGGCGGCGCTGGCTGTCAAGAAAGTTCAGAGGAAGACGGACGAAGTCACCATTCAATCTCAAGGAGGTAACGATGAATCCATCCAAAGCAGGAGTCAATGAGCTCAACCAACCGCGTGTGGTCTCGCGGGCGGAGTGGCTGGCGGCCCGTAAGGAGCTGCTCGTCAAGGAGAAAGAGTTCACCCTCCAGCGGGACGCGCTGAGCGCGGAGCGCCGCCGGCTGCCGCGTGTGAAGATCGAAAAGGAGTATGGGTTCGAGGGACCGAACGGCCGCGTGAGCTTGCGCGACCTGTTCGGAAACCATGAGCAGCTCATCGTCTACCACTTCATGTTCGACCCGAGCTGGGAAGAGGGATGCCGAGGCTGTTCCTTTGTGGCCGATAACTTCCCGGGGAGCTTCGCTCATTTTGCCGCGCGGAACACGGCCTTCGCGGTCGTCTCCCGCGCGCCTCTCGCCAAGCTCGAAGCTTTCAAGAAGCGCATGGGATGGACCTTTCCGTGGTACTCATCGTCCGGCAGCAGCTTCAACCGCGATTTTCAGGTTACGCTGGATGGAGCGACCGGCGGCGACGAGTACAACTACCAGAAAGCGGCGGCACTCAAGCAGGCAGGTAAGCTGTATACCGAGCAGGGCGACCTGCCGGGCCTAAGCGTCTTTCTGCGCGACGGTGACATTATCTTTCACACGTACTCAACCTACCAGCGCGGCCTGGATTTGCTCATCAACACTTATAATTACCTTGACCTGACGCCTCTCGGCCGGCAGGAGGAGAACGACCCGCGCGGGATGATGTGGCTCCGGCACCATGACCGGTATTCCGCGTGACGAGAAACTTCGGACAGCCGGAAACGAAGCCCATCGGATCAGAGATGATGGCGAAAACAATTGCGAAGAAACCGAAATGGCGGCCACCAGAACTGGATTTGCGGTTCGCCGCCGTCGTGCGCGCTCTGGCCCGGCACCCCGCAAGTGAGTCGCGGGGAGGGGAGAGGTTTTGGCTCACGGGGGCTCAAGGTGAAGGGCAGGATTTTTGCCATGATGACATCCAAAGGGGAATTCGTGGTAAAGCTTTTAAAGGAGCGCGTGGACAAACTGGTCGGCGAGGGGAAAGGCCAACGCTTCGATCCCGGCCAGGGGAGGTTGATGAAGGAGTGGGCGGTGATTCCGCCGGGCAAGGCAAGCTGGGCCGGTTTCGCCGAAGAGGCTTGCGAGTTCGTCAAGCGTCGCTTCTGAACGCTCATCTTTATTCACCAGCCAGGCTGTCCGCGGCCGAAGCAAATCTCACGGGAGGTATATTTGATGCGCTACATGCTCTTAATCTATAGCGACGAAAAGGCGCGGGAGGCCATGTCGGCGGAGGAATGGAAGAAAGCGGGGGAGCAGGCTTGGGCCATCATCGACGAAGCGACCGAGCGCGGAATATTCAGAGGCGCCGAACCGTTGCAGCCCGCGAGCACGGCGACGACCGTCCGACACACGAACGGCAAGGCCCTGGTGACGGACGGTCCGTTTGCGGAGACCAAGGAACAGCTCGGCGGTTATTATATTCTGGATTGCAAGGACCTCGACGAAGCGTTGGAATGGGCAGCGAAGATTCCGGCCGGCTGCGGCGGCGGGACCGGGTGCATCGAGGTGCGGCCGATGGCCGAACTGCCCCCCCGTTCATCCTAGCCCGTGCGGGGGCGCCCATGGATCATTCGAAACAGGTTGTGGAAGCGGTGTACCGGCAAGAGTCGGGGCGCATTGTGGCCAGCCTGATCCGGATTTCGGGCTCCTTTGACCTTGCCGAAGAGGCGCTGCAAGACGCCTTGATGGCGGCACTGGCCAACTGGCCCGCTCAAGGTGTCCCGGCCAATCCCGCCGGCTGGATCACCGCCGTGGCGCGCCGCAAATTGATCGACTATGCCCGCCGCGACCGCACCCGGCGCGACAAGGAGGATGACGTCGTTCATCAGGTGAAGGCGTCGCACAACGAGGATGAGCCGGGCCTGGACGGCGACGAAATGGAGTTCCCCGACGATCGCTTGCGCCTGATGTTTACGTGTTGCCACCCGGCGCTCAATACGGAGGCCCAGGTGGCCCTGACCCTGCGCACCCTGGGCGGCTTGACAACCCCCGAGATCGCCCGCGCGTTCTTGGTGCCGGAGCCGACCCTGGCACAGCGGCTGGTGAGGGCGAAGCGCAAGATTCAGCAAGCCCGTATTCCCTACGAAGTGCCTCCACCCCACCGGCTGCCTGAGCGCCTGAGCGCCGTCCAGGCCGTCATCTACCTGATTTTCAACGAGGGTTACGCGGCCACGGCGGGCGACAACTTGATCCGCCGCGACCTGTGCGCCGAAGCGATCCGCCTCGGCCGCACGCTGTGCGCACTGATGCCCCAGGAGGCCGAGAATCTGGGGCTGCTGGCTTTGATGCTCCTCCACGATTCGCGGCGGGACGCCCGCCTCAACCGCCAGGGTGAACTGGTGCCGCTCGAAGAGCAGGATCGTTCCTTGTGGGATCGGGGGTGCATCGAGGAAGGCCTGGAGCTTGTGGAGCGGGCCGGGCGTCTGGGGACAATCGGGCCGTATCAGTTACAAGCGGCGATCGGCGCCCTCCATGCCCAGGCGCCAACCGCCGCGTCAACCGACTGGGGCGCGATCGCGCGGCTCTACCAGCAGTTGGCGCGGATCCATCCTTCCCCCATCGTGGCGCTCAATCACGCCGTGGCCGTCGCCCTCAGTGAGGGACTGGAGGCGGGGCTGGCGAAGATCGATGAGCTCGGATCCTCGGGTGAGCTTCTCTCCTATTACCTTTACTACGCCGCCCGCGCCGACCTTCTGCGCCGCTTGGGGCGTTTGCAGCCCGCCGCGGAGGCGTATCAGCAGGCCCTGGGCCTCACCACCAACGCCGTCGAGCGGCGCTACCTCCGCCGGCGCCTGGCCGAATTGGGCCGGCCATCGTAACCGCGAGAGCAGGGCAGGCTCCCCGCCGTTCGGCGGCGCGCGACGATTCCCAAATCTCGGCATCGCAACGTATAATCGGAAGGGGCCCGGGAAGGTCTGGGGGGGGCCGAGTGTTCGGGTTGCCGGCCGGCGGG
>CADDZC010000114.1 GCA_902812365.1 Acidobacteriota bacterium
CAAAGAGCAAGATAAAAACAAGAACAAAACACCTATAAGCCAGAAACACATCCCTCCTCCTGATCATCCCTGGAGGAGGACATTTCTAAATTGCCAAAAACCGGACATTTCTATTTTGCGCTGACACGGAAGAGCCGGCGACGGCCCGGGCCCTCTGAAAGCTTAGAACGCCGGCGGGCCGGAAGCGCCAGGACCAGACAAAGCGGGCCTTCGTCTACACAAAACCCTCCGTCTTCAGTATGATGAGACACGACCGAGGTGTTGCCGGGGTGGAGGGTGCGCGGCCGAGCCGTGGGAATGCAGACCCAGACGCGATGGCGCCGGGCTTTCGCGTTCTTGAGCATACGGCGGACGTTGGCTTTGAGGCGTACGGCCGGACGCGCGAAGAGGTCTTCGCGAATGCCGCGCGGGCGCTGATGTCGCTGCTGATCGACCTGGAATCGGTCGAGCCGCGGGAAGCGGTGGAGGTCGCGGTTGAGGCGCCGGATGCTCCCAGTCTCTTGGTCAACTGGCTCAGCGAGCTCCTTTATCTTGAAGATGCGGAGAAGCGCCTTTTTCGCGACTTTGACATCATCAGCCTCGACGACCGCCACCTGAAGGCCTCGGCGCGCGGCGAGCCCTATGACCCGGCGCGCCACGCGATCAAGCTCCTGGTGAAGGCGGTCACCTATCATCAACTGGCCCTCGAAGAAACGGCGGCGGGCTGGCGAGCGCAGGTGTATGTGGACATCTAGGGCAACCGTCGACAGCGTACCGGCAAAACCGCGCGGTGAGAAGGCAAAGCACGGCGGAGCTCGAAGGGGGCGCGGGCCGGCCGCTGCGCGGCCAGCCTGGGCCGCGGCGTGCGTTCTGACCGCCGCAGGGGGCCTGCTCTTCGAAGCCGGCTCGCTTCTGGCTCTGGGCGGCCTCTATCAGGTGACGGAGATCAAGCCGCACGTCTTCGCCTGGATTCCCGACGACGTGATTGAAGAAGAGGGAGACCCGCAATCGCCGCGCGCCGGGAACGCCGGGTTCGTCATTGCGCGCGACGGGGTGGCAGTGATCGACAGCACCAACAGCCCCTTTCATGCCCGGGAGCTGCTGTACGAGATTCGCCAACGCACCGAGCAGCCCGTCAAGTACGTGATCGATACCAATGCCACGCCGGATTTGTTCCTGGGCAACGAAGTGTTCCGCGACCTCGAGGCCACCATTGTATCCACGCCCGCCGTGCGCGAGGCCGTGTTCGGGCACGAAAAGAGCCTCGGCGAACGCGAGGCGACCGACTGGAAGCTGCAACGCCGAATGCGCGGCATCCACATCACTCCCCCGGAGCAAACGTTTACCCAAGCGATGGGCTTGCCGCTCCAAGGAGAGCACATTCAGGTCATCAGCCTCAATACGGGCGAGGCGGCCGGGGACGCCGCCGTCTATCTTCCCGACGAAAGGGTCCTGTTTCTGGGCGATGTTTTCGAAAACGGTTATTTCCCCCGCCTGGATGGCCGCGACGTGCGGCGCTGGATTGCGGCGCTGCGCGACGTGGAGGGTTGGAACGTGGACGTTTACGTTCCCGCCCACGGGGCTCCGGGCGGGAAGAAGGAGTTGCGCGATTTTCGTCAATTCCTCGAATGGCTTTCCGGCGAAATCCGAACCCGCATTGAAGAAAAGAAGTCGCTCGAACAGACCCGGCAAGAGTTGCTGCCCCTGGGAAACTACCCTTGGCATGCCCGCGAACTGGCCTCCGAGCTGGTCGAGGCTCTTTATCGCCAGCTCCGGGCCGCCGGGCCGTCCGCGTCGGCCAGTGGCGTTCCGATGCCGGGGTTCGCCGGGAACTCGCCGCCGCGTCGCCTCCGGCTCGCGTTCAGCTCCGGCCGCGAAACGCGCCTCGACAGGGCCCGGGAAACTGGCTCGTCCTTGCCCGTCGCCGGGGCGGAGCTGCGTGCTGGGCGAAACCACGAGGCCGCACCGCCCGCTCTGTAAAAACGATCTTGGAGCGATCATCATGAACCGATGTCGAGCCGCCGCCCGGCCCGTCGCCGGCTGTTTCCTGCTGCTCACGATCACCTGGCTCCCCGCTTCCCGGGCCGCCGGCCAGAAGGTGGAGTGGTTGTGGCCGAGCGGTGCCCCCGGCGCCCTGGGCAGCGGCGAGGAAGACCGGCCGAGCCTCACCGTTTACCTGCCTAAGGCCGCCGAAGCCGTCCCCACCGGCGTGGTCATCTGTCCGGGCGGTGGCTATCAGGCCTTGGCCATGGACCATGAAGGCCGCCAGATCGCTGCTTGGCTCAATTCGCTCGGCGTCGCCGCCTTGGTCCTCAAATATCGCCTCGGACCTCGCTACCATCATCCGATCGAAATGGAGGATGGCCAGCGGGCTGTCCGCTGGGCGCGTTACCACGCCGCTGACCTGGGCATCGATCCGCATCGCCTGGGAGTCTGGGGCTTCTCGGCCGGAGGCCATCTGGCCTCGACGCTGGGCACTCATTTTGACGCCGGCCACCCCGACGCGCCCGACCCCATCGACCGCGTCAGTTGCCGCCCCGACTTTATGATTCTGGCCTACCCGGTCATCTCGTTGAGCCCCCCTTACGTTCACGAAGGTTCGCTCCACAATCTGCTCGGTGATCATCCTGACCCGAAATCGGTTCAGGAGCTCTCGAACGAGCTGCAAGTGACGCCCGACACCCCGCCAACGTTTCTCTTCCATACCGGCTCGGATTCGGTCGTGCCCGTCGAAAACAGCGTCCTGTTCTTCCTGGCGCTGAAGAAGAATCGCGTGCCGGCAGAGATGCACATTTTCGAGCGCGGGCCGCACGGGGTTGGCCTCGCGCCGGCCGATGCCACGCTCTCCCTCTGGCCAACCCTTCTCGCCAATTGGCTCCGGGCTCGCGGACTGCTGCGGTGAGGGTGCCGCGGAGCTCGAACCTTCCCAACGTGACTGCCTGGTGAACCTGTGCTAACATGGCCCTGTTCCGGAGGTTCAATGGGCGGGCAGGCCCGTAGCTCAGCCCGGTTAGAGCGCTACCTTGACACGGTAGAGGTCTGGGGTTCGAGTCCCCACGGGCCTACCATGTTGCCGAGCCTCAGAATCGCCGCTTCTGACCCTAAGCCCATTTCGCCGAGAAAACCCGTTCATGCCGCCCAACG
>CADDZC010000115.1 GCA_902812365.1 Acidobacteriota bacterium
GCAGAATGTCGGGCCAGCCGTCACTGTCATAGTCCAGGAACGCGCAGCCGGAGCCGAGCGTCTCGGGCAGATACTTCTTCCCAAACGCCCCCGAATTGTGCTCGAAGTCAATGCCGGCCGGCCGCGCCGGCCCCCGCCAGCATCTTCAGGAGGTCTCGCCGGTTCATCTGTCTTCAACCTTACCGCACCCAGGAGCCGCGGTCAATCAATCCCCCCGCGGTTCGGCGGCCGGGGCGGAAGGGCTTGGAAATTCTGGCCGGCGGCGGCATCATAGGAGCCCGCCGCCGGAGCTTGATCGCGCGCCTCGTCCATGATCGTTCGGCTCAACGTGTCCGGACATCGGAGGGCGGCCGCTGCCGCCGCCGTGGCCGCAGCGGCCCTGCTGGCCGCGGCGATTGGACGCCAGGCCTATGTCGGCTGGTGCCTGGCGCGGCCCACCCCCGCCCGCCTCGAAAAGGCCCGCGCCCTCGATCCGCGCAACTGCCAGCTCCTCTATCGCCTGGGCCTCGCCTATTCGTTCGAGATCAATCCCCCCGACGAAGCCCGCGGCCGGCAGTACGCGCAGCAGGCGGTCAGCTGCCGCCCGGCCAGCGGCGAATACTGGATGGCTCTGGCCGAAACGCTGGAAGCGCAAGGGGCCGGTCGCGACGCCGTAGCCGCGGCCGAACGCGCCACCGCCGCCGATCCCCACAACGTTCACCGGCTCTGGGAAGCCGGGAATCTGCTGTTGCGAAACGGGGCCGCGGCGGAAGCCTTCGCGGATCTCCGCCGCGTGCTCGAAGGCGCTCCCGAATACGCCGAGCCGGTCTTCAGCGCCGGCTGGAAGGTCGGCGGCGGCGGCGCGCTCCTCGATCGCGTGGTGCCCGACACCGCCGCCATGAACCTCGCCTACCTGCAGTTCCTCAGCCGCCGCTCGCCGCCTCCCTGGCCGGAAGCCGCGCGGGTGTGGAATCGCCTGCTGGCGCGGCCGGAGCGGTTTCCGGCCGCGCCGGTCCTGCCGTATGTCGACGCTTTGCTCGAGGCCGGCCGCGGCCAGGAGGCTGCCGGCACCTGGAACCGGTTAGTGGAACTCGGCGTGTTGCCGCGCGCGGAATTCCGCCCGCCCGACAACGCGGTGGTGAACGGCGGCTTCGAAGCGCCGCCCCTCGGCGACGGCCTCGACTGGCGAATCGCGCCGGTGGCCGGAGCGAGCGTGGCCCTCGACGCCGCCACCCATCACGGCGGAGCCTCCAGCCTGGCCGTCCGCTTCCCCGGCCTGGCCAACGTCGACTTCGCCGCCGTCTCCGAGCGCATCCCGGTCACGCCCGGCTGCCGGTACACTCTGAGCGCCTTCATGAAGAGCCGCGGCCTCACCACCGGCTCCCGGCCTCGCCTCGAGGCGTTTGATCCCCAGGACCCGGGCCGCTACCATTGGCAAACTCCGCCCGTGGCCGGGACCGCCGAGTGGTCGCGGTACGAGGTCGGCCTCGAAACCGGCCCCACCACGCGCCAGCTCATCATCCGCCTGCGGCGCGCGCCGGCGCTCGGCAGTCAGAATCGCATTGAGGGAACGTGGTGGGTGGACGATGTGCGCCTGGAGCCCCGGACCCGGTAGCGGGCGGCCGATACCCCGGCTCGATGGGGGCCGGACAAGGAGACTTGGATGCGGTTTTTGGAGTGGGGAGCAAAAGGGCGCGAGACGCTCTCTGACCCAGGCCTGCGCCGCCCGTCGCGGGCGGTCGAGGTCATCCTGGCGGCCCTTCTGGTGTTCGCGCCGCTCGCCTTCGGGGCCGTCGAGTTTTGGTCGATCGCCGTGGTCCAGGGCTTGATCTTGACGCTGGCCGGAGTTCGGCTCGCCAACGGCCTTCGGGACGGCTCGATATACGGTGACGTCAATCCGCTCCTCGGAGCCGGCTTCGGCTTCCTGGCCTGGGTGGGCGTCCAGCTCCTAGCGGGCCTCACCGCGGATGCTCCCTCCACGCGGGACGCGGCGCTGTTGCTGCTGCTCGATTGGGTTCTGCTGGCCGTCCTGTCAAACGAGCCGTGGTGTGACCGGAGGGCGGCGAGAGTGGGCCGGTTGATGGCCGGCATCGGTTTCAGCGTGGCGCTGTTCGGCCTGGTTCAGTATCTTTCGTGGAACGGCCGGCTCTATTGGGTGCGCCCGATCGGCGATGGCACCCCTTTCGGGCCCTACGTCAACCATAACCACTTTGCGGGATTGATGGAGATGATTTTTCCGGTGGCGCTCGGCCTGGCCTTGCGGCCAGGCGCCGATCGTGCCAGCCAGGCGCTGTGGGCTCTGTTTGCCGCCGTCATGGGGCTGGCGGTTCTGGTTTCGCTCTCGCGGGGCGGCATGGCGGGCCTGGCGGCCGGCTCGGCGCTCTTGCTGGCGCTGCTGGCGCGAACGCGGGGGGCGGGCTGGATGCTTCAGATCACGATGCTGGTGGCGGTGCTGGTGGCAGCCGGCTTGCTTCTGCTGGGGGTGGCGCCCGTCCTCCAGCGGCTCGCCACCCTCGGCGCGCCCGGCCGCGAGGCGTCGATCCACTCCCGCCTGCTCGTCGCCCGCGACACGCTGCGCATCATCCGCGATCATCCGCTCGCCGGCACCGGGCTCGGGACGTTCTCGCTGGTCTTTCCGCGCTACCTTTCCTTTTACAGCCGCTGGACATGGGACAAAGCCCATAATGACTATCTGCAGCTCGTGGCCGAGACGGGATTGGTCGGGCTTGGATTCGCGGTCTGGTGGCTGGCGAGTTTTTTCATCCTCTTTCGTAGAAACCTCCGGGCCGACCCGTCGCCCGAGCTGCGGCTGGGAGCCTTTTGCGGTTGCGTGGCAATGCTGGTTCACAGCCTGGTGGATTTCAACCTTCAAATTCCGGCTAACGCCCTGTATTTCATCGTGTTAGCAGTACTCTCCACCCGGCCGCCGCAATCGGCCAGCGGCAGGGCAGCTTTTACCGGAGATTCGCCCGTGGCAGCCGGCGGAGTGGGGAGAAATTCCACACTTGGGGAGGATTTTCGATCCGGCGGCTCGATTTCAACAGACTAACCTGCTCATAATTCACAGCTTAAAATATCGTCTCGAAATTCCC
>CADDZC010000116.1 GCA_902812365.1 Acidobacteriota bacterium
CGCGCGCAGCGGCAGCTGCATGTTGGACTGCCCGCCGCAAAGCCAGACGTCGCCAACCATCACGTTGTGGAATTCAACCGTCTCGGGTCCGGTGATCTTCAGCGTGTAAGGCCCGCCGGCGGCAGGCGGTGGAATCTTCACCTGCCAGCGATGGTCCGCGCCGGCAACCGCGGATGCGCTGTGACCGGCAAATTCGACGCGGACGGTTTTGCCGGGATCCGTCCAGCCCCAGATCGCGTCCGGCTTGCCGCGCTGCAAGACCATGTTGTCGCCAAAAATCGGGCTGACAAACGGAGGCGGCTGGCCAGGCGCAGGAAGACGCGGAAAACGGGGAAAACGCTGGGCAAGAACAGCGCTCGAGGGCGCGATCAGCAGCCCCAGAGCCAGCGCCAGAACAACACGCGTGGATTTGATCAATGCGTACCTCCAAAATCAGCGTCAGCGATCAACAATCAGTGTGTAGCGCAGACTCGTTGTTTAAGTCTGCGGCTTTTTGGGTGTCGTCCAGAGAAAAGCCGCGGACTTACAAAACAACTCCGCGCTACTCTGGGGAGCATCACCCCACCGCCTCATCGCTCACAAATGAAGTTAGCGGCGTCATCCGTGTTTCCGCTGCCCTTATATTGCGCGTGCTCGGGATAGGGGCAGAGCGGGCGGCTGCGTCCCGGAAAGGCGCGCCCCGTAGCGATCACGCGTTCAGGAGGCGCGCCCTTTTCGACCCAGTTGACGATAGCGGTCAGCATGTCGAAATGATCGAGGGATGGGCCGCCGCCGCAGTGGCTCATTCCGGGCACGAAAAAGAAGCGACTCCAGTTTTCTACCTGCTCCAGGCCGCCATTGGCAGCGGCCATGGATTGGTAATACTCGAGCGTATCGAGCGGCGAAAACCACGGGTCGCTATCGCCATGAAAGAAGATGAGCTTGCTGCCGTCGGCGGAAAACGTGGAAAGATTGGTCGCCGTCGAATCGACGAGTGGTTGGGAAGCGCGCAGGGCCAGTTTCGCCACATCAATCGTTGTGCCCGTCGGGTAGGGACCGAAAAGGCCGCGGGGTCCCATCGTCAGCAGACCCGGAAACCCGCGCGTCGGAGCAATGCCGGCGTCATAGAGAAAACCCGGGTACACCGGGGTTCCATCCGGAAGCTTTGGCCCGCCAAACGCCTTCTTGATCGCAGCAATCGTTTTCGGTGCGATGCACCCTTGGGTTTGCCCGGCCTTGCAGGAAAGCGCGGCGGGATCGAAATGGCAGCCGAGCGGGTTCAAGATCATGCCGTCCACCACGCCGTCCAACCCGTCGCATTTCTTCATCAGCGCATCCATGAAAAGGTTGCGCTGGCCGGGCGTGAGCAGTTTACTGATCTCGGGTCTGCCCGAGGCGTCTTTAGGCGCGGCCGCGTTGTAGACGGTCGGAATCCATTGGGAGATCGCCAGATTCGAAAATCCCGTCCGCATGGCCGGGTCACCGACCACGATGCCGTTGAACACGCCGGGATAGCGCTGCGAGAGGATCATGCCTTCGCGTCCGCCGGTCGAGCAGCCGACGAAATAGGAGTAGGCGGAGGGCTTTCGATAGTACCGGCTGATGATCTGCTTCGCCACTGCCGCCACTTCGGCGTCGGCAAGGTAGGCGAAATCAAGGTACGCCTGCTGATCGCGAGTGAAAGAAAAATCGAAGATGCCGGTCTTCGCTTTGTGCCCCGTATCGGTGCTGGCTACCACAAATCCGCGGTCGAGCCCAGGTTGGTTTCCGGCATAGCCCGCGCCGGTGGGATAGTTGATCACGCCATTCGCGCCGCCTCCGCCCTGCATCATGAAATCGCCATTCCAGTTTTCTGGCAGCGCCAGCGCGAATCCGATTCCGAATTCCTCACCGCCAACTCCCTTGCGGCGATGAATCACGCCCTCCACCCGGCAGTGCGCGGGCAATCGACCGGTGTACGGGGGATACGACGGCGGGATGGCAGCGCCGGCAGCAACCTCGACCGCGTTCGTGATCTCTACGCCGGCGATTTTAAGATTCCTGAGATTCGCGCAGGATGCGTGCGATTGCGCCCTGCCGATAGTCGCGCCGGCGAGCGCCGCCATGAGGAAGAGCAGAGTGTTCCGGTTTTTCATTTCGTGGCCACCTCACAAGCGAGCCGTCGGGAGATCGCTGAAGAACCCTGCTGGGACGACGTAGCGGCGACTTTACCTGAGGATTGCAAAATAGAGTGACGCACTGGCGTAGCGCCGGCATCCCTTCGCTCCGCTCAGGGCAGGCTTTGCCGGCATTGAAAAATGCCGCCGAGACGGCGGCGTTACCAGACCGAGCTGTCACCCTATTTTGCAATCCTCAGGTAGGTCGCCACAGATTCTCGATACCGCTATGGCGGCATAAAGCCGCTGCTACACGTTTTTCAGCAACCCTTAGACGTTCTCGATGCCAAACTCATAAACGTTAATGCTGAAGGGCGGCACCTCGACCGTTTCCGGAAGCGACGGCTGCGGAATCTCGACGATCTTAACCGCGGGCTCCTTGCCCGGCTCGTTCGCCGCATCCACGCTCGACGGTGCGATCTGCCACAGCTTGCCCGGCCCGCCAGGCTTCACTCCCGTGATTTGCCTCGAGAACTCTTGCCTCTCTACCGTCGGATTGACCACCGAAAGGATGAAGGCCTTGCGATCTTTAGACAGGGCGGCAACCACGTCCAGGGGGAAAGTGGGACTTCCGGTCGGAGACAAAGGGATATCCAGAAATGGAGTGCCGCGAACCGGCTGCTGCGGTGAATTCCCGCTGACCTCGACCGGCAGAGCGTTGGCGAGATGGGTTCCATAGAGCTTCATCACCAGCCCTTCGGCGGAGAAGCCCACCGCCTCGCCCGCGTTATCGATCAGTACAGTATAGAGTCCGCCGGTCGGACAACTGGCAGCCACCATGTCAGAACGGCGAAACAGCTCATGGAGGAAAAGCGCGGAAGCGAGCGGCGTCAGCATCCCCGTGGGCCGGCGGAAGCCTCCGTTCAGGCTGCGGTAGCGCGCG
>CADDZC010000117.1 GCA_902812365.1 Acidobacteriota bacterium
CCCCCGCCCAGTCCCCTCCGCCGGCCGGTTCATGCCCTTTAGCCGCCCATTGGCCCCCCGCGGGAAGTCCAATCGCCGCCCTAAGCCCTCCCACAATGGCCCGCCAAAGCGTGTAACCACGTGGTAACCACGCATGTCCGATTCGGATAAGGGGGGAAGTAGCCCCCCACACCCGCCGAGGGATCCTGAGGCCACCCAGCGCGAAATCCGGATGCCCTCAGGCCCGCCATTTGATGAAGTAAAACACCATTTCTGTGGAACCGGTATTGTAAACGCCGTGAGGAAGGTTGGCGGCGCAATACAGCATGGAGCCGGGCGCGACCGCGTAGCGCGTCCCGCTGATGGAAACTTCGCCGGTGCCCTGGCTGAATACGAGCAACTCCTCCTCGGGATGCTGGTGGACTCCGTGCGGGCTGTCCCCGGGCTTCACCCGCCACAGGCCGGCGTTCAGCACCTGAAGCTGACCGGTATGGCCGTCGTAATACATGGCCGATTCGCCCGCCGGCACCTTGCTCAACCGAACCTGGTCGGCGCGGACGACTCCGTTCGGGATGGGCTCGTTGCCGGCGCCCCGTGCGGGCAAAGCCGGGAGTGCGGCCAAGGCCAAAAGGGTGCGGCGAGTCATGGAATGAGTCCTCCTTAAATACGAGGGGGGATTATACGCCAATCGGGCGCCGGATGCCGCCCCGATCGCTCGGCAGGAAGGCCTGTCTGGGTGTAACGCACAGGGAGGCCGGCGGCGGGCCCAGCAACCCGTGGTGGTCGACGCCCGACAGCCCGCGTGAGCTGGTTGTCCTGCGCGCATACAACCCCACGGGACAAGCTCCTATGCTGTATGCTGGGGATGGCGGCGCGGCCCGAGACTCGGTGGCTCGGCGCGCCCAATCCCGAATCCTGGAGGTGTAGGGTGCGCAGACTCCTGCTCGGCCTGGCGGCGGCAATCTGTCTACCCTGGGCATCGGCCGCCCAGATCGTCCCCAAAGTGGCCCTGTTCGGCGGCTACACTTACGTCCGCGCCGCTCACAACCGCGGGTTGGGGTTCAATCTCAGCGGCTGGGATGCGTCGCTCGAGGGCAAGAGCGCTTCCTGGCTCGGATGGGTGATGGACATCAGCCAGCAGTATGGCTCGCCTTCCGGCGTCAAGGAAAACCAGACCTCGGCTCTGTTTGGTCCTCAAATCTCCATTCCCCACCTGCCGCGAGTCCTGCCTTTGGCCCACGCCCTATTCGGGGTGGTTCGCGGCACCAACAACGCCAGCCTGCTGGCCGGCCGGCCGTGCCCCGGCCCGGCGTGTCCGCTGTTCAGCACCGGGACAACCCTGGCGGCGGCAGTGGGCGGCGGCCTGGACGTCAAAATTGCGGGTCCGCTGTGGATTCGCGCCCTCCAGGTGGATTACCTTCATGCCAATCTCGCTCCCGATCATCACACGCAGGCGCGTCTGGCGAGCGGGATTGTCCTGCGATTCGGCGCCTGAGCGGACGGCGCCTCCGCCGCACCATGGCGCGGGATAACCGAACCGGCAACACCGTGCTATACTATGACGTCTTAGCGTTCCTGCCCGGCTGGGCTCCGTGCGGCCACCGGATCAAGCTTCGTTGACCCAAGCGGTGCGTGCCTTTCAGCGCTCCAAACTCCCGATAGCCCTCGCCGGGCTCGCCGCTTTGGCCCTCCTGCTCCGGCCGGCCCGCCAGGCCCGCAGCGATAACTTTGTCTTCTACCTGCCGGGCGGGCATACCGTCATGCCGCTCGAGGCCATCGGCAAGGCTTCCTATCTTCCCCTCCTGAAGGTGCTCAATCTGGTCGGCACGGTGGGGGCGCTCGAGGAAAAGCGAGGTACTTTGAAGGTGTGGCTGGGTCCGGCGTCGCTAACATTGCGCCAGGGCGAACGGCGGGTCTACGTCAACGCCACCGCGCTCAGCCTGTCGCATCCGGTGGAGGTGTCCGGCGGCCAATGGATGGTGCCGGCGGACTTTGTCTATAGCGTCCTGCCCCGGCTCAGCCGCCAGCCGTTGCAGTATCGGACCGGCGACCGCCGCATGTTTATCGGCAACGTCAATCCGGTCACCTTTTCGGTTCATCTGGAGCCTCTTCCTCACGGCGTGAACGTAGTGGTGGAGTTCAGCGGCAGCGTCTCGGTGGAAAGCGCCGCCACCAACGGGCGCTGGGTGGCGTTTTTGGGGGGCACGCCCGTCCAGCCGCTCGAATCGGTCTTCCGCTTCCGAAATCCTTACATCAGCGCCATTCAATTTGATGACCAGGACGGCGTCCCCAAGCTCATCATCACTCCGACCTCCGGCAGCCTGAACTTCTATCCGGCTTCCGCCGCCGGACGGGTTTGGGAAGCCCGAGTCGTCGAGCCGGAGGCCGCTGCCACCGCCGCCCAGGCACCGCCGCAACCGCCGGCCCTGCCC
>CADDZC010000118.1 GCA_902812365.1 Acidobacteriota bacterium
GCGCTTTATGCCTTCAGCGGGAAATCCCCGCGCGGGGCAAAGCGGAATTCACCTTTCTGCTCAGTTGGCATTTCCCCAATCGCACTCCGGCGCGATGCGGCTGGGCGGCGCCCAAGGGCCACGAGCAGGATCGGATTGGCAACCATTATTGTGCGTGTTTTGCAGATGCTTGGGCGGCGGCAGAGTATGCGGCAGAACATCTGCCGAGGCTTGAAGACCTCACGCGAAAGTTCGCTGCGACTTTGCGGGAAAGCACGGTGCCCGATGTGGTCAAGGAGGCGGCCTCGGCCAATCTCTCAACTCTGGTCACCCAGACCAGCTTTCGCACCCAGGACGGATCGTTCCACGGTTTTGAAGGCTGCAATGAGCGGTCCGGCTGCTGTTTTGGAAACTGCACGCACGTCTATGCCTATGAAGCGGCGATCGCCAACATCTTTCCGCAGCTTTCGCGCTCGCTGCGAGAACAGCAGTTCGGCTTTTTGACGAATTCTGAAGGACTGATGGACTACCGGGAGTTGCTGCCCTACGGAATCGAACACTTCGGCGTCGCGGCTGCCGACGGGCAGATGGCCTGCCTGATCAAGCTCTACTACGATTGGCGACTCTCGGGCGATACCGAATGGCTGCGTAAGCTGTGGCCGACCGCCAAGCGGGCGCTTGAATTTGCCTGGATTCCGGGCGGCTGGGACGCCAATAAAGACGGCGTCATGGAAGGCGTGCAGCACAATACTTACGACGTGGAGTTTATCGGGCCGAATCCGCTGTGCGGCATCTGGTATCTGGGCGGCCTTCGGGCGGGCGAGGAGATGGCCAAAGCTGTGGGCGATGCCGAAGCAGCTCAGGAATACCGGCGGCTTTTCGAGCAGGGCAGCCGCTGGATCGATGAAAACCTCTTCAACGGGGAATACTACATTCAGAAGATCGGCGCGATTCCCCATGACCAGATCGCCAAGGGGCTGATGGAAGGGGCAGGGCCGAGCGATACCGAACATCCCACGTTCCAACTGGGCGAAGGCTGCCTGGTGGATCAGCTTGTGGGCCAGTATTACGCGCAGATTGCGGGACTCGGGCTGCTGCTTCGCCCGGAACACATTCAAAAGACGCTCGAATCCATCTACAAGTACAACTACAAGCGCGCGCTCTACGATCACGAATGCGTCATGCGCACGTTCGCCCTGAATGGCGAAGCGGCGCTGGTGATCTGCGACTATCCGCGCGGCCACCGCCCGCGAACGCCATTCCCTTATTTCCAGGAAGTGATGACGGGCTTTGAATACTCGGCCGCCATTCTGATGCTCTACATGGGCAAGGTTGCTGAAGGAACCGAACTGATCGCCAATATCCGCCGCCGTTATGACGGCGAGCGGCGCAATGCATGGGACGAGGCAGAATGCGGATATCACTACGCGCGGCCAATGGCCAGTTGGGCGGCGCTGCTGGCCCTGAGCGGATTTCGCTATCACGGCGCGGAGGGGAGCGTTGAAGTCAAACCGCGTGTTCGCCAGGAACGCGTGAATTGCTTCTGGTCCACAGGAACCGGCTGGGGATCATTCAGCCGCCACCTCCAGAGCCGCCGAACACGCCTTGCGCTCTCCGTCATTCATGGAACGTTGCCCTGCCGTTCGGTGACCTTTGCGGTCGAGAGGATCGCCTCCGGCGGCTCATCCGCACGGCTCGGCTCGCGCGCACTCGCTCATCAGCTTCGGCGCTCCGCAAACGAGGCCAGCGTCCGGTTTCCTCAACCGATCACGATCCAAGCCGGGGAGCAACTGGTCATAACCGCATAGAAAGGTGGCCTAAAGCATGAACCGGCGCGGCTTCATTCCGCCCTCCTGGGGTGGTTACACCTCGGAGGATCCTCATTGCAACCGCTAAAGTTTTCGGGGGCGGTACGATGGGTCTCGGCATCCCTCAGTGGATGCGCTTTAACGGGTAATGGAAAATCACATGAAGTTGACCTGGAAGGGGTTAGTTGGTGGACCTGGAGGGATTCGAACCCTCGACCTCATGACTGCCAGTCATGCGCGCTCCCATCTGCGCCACAGGCCCCTGGGACCCTCAACCTGAACGGTCTGTTCTGCTTGTAACACGCCGCCGGCCGCCGCGTCAACTCATTGTACTCGTTCGCCTGAGGGTTGGCAGCGTGGAGATGGCGGCTCGCCGCGGTGTTGGCCCCGGGAGGGTTGCTCGGCCGGGGCGGGTTAGCCCGGGTCTTGACAAATGGCCTCCAGGTGTCTACGATAGGTTATCAATGCTTTCGTTATCCATTGTCCCCCTCCCCCCAACCTCCCGACCCCGGGCCGCCGGTGCGGCTGGCGGCGGGAGCCAGGAAGG
>CADDZC010000119.1 GCA_902812365.1 Acidobacteriota bacterium
GCCCGTGTCCCACAAAGCCAGGGCGCGACGGCGCCGGTCTTCAAGCAGATCGGCACTCCCCTTCAGTCGGGGCATAAGTGGTCCCTCCCGAGGGACATTCTATTGCAGTATTTATGCAGAAATCAATGAACGTTCAGTGACTTTGGCTGCCGCACTCATGACAGGCTGAGTCATTGCCGCAATCCTCTCCATCGAAAGCCGGCTTGAGGGTCCGCTGATACCTAAAGCGCCGCTTACGTCCCCGAGGCCGGAAAAAAGGGGAGCAGCCACAGGTCGGACCCCAACAAGGCATTCCTCACCGCTGATTGCGCAGCCGGGACAGCGGATCAGCTCCAGCTCCCTCGAAGCCGAGCTAAATCCGAAATGGAGTGAGGCGTGGACGCTTCGAGGGGCAGGCGAGCGCGTTTGAGGAGGAAATTAAGCTTGGAGTCCGACAGGAATCTCGCCGTCGACTTCCCCAATGATAGGATGTGGAAAGGTTTCGTACTTCCAATCCTGGCGACCATCCGGAACTCATGGAAGCTTCCGACCACGTCAATTAGGACGATATCCATGCCATCCAAGATGGAGAAGCTGACTGTTCCTCCGGCCTCTCGGGCGAGCTCGTTCAGCACAGGGTGTGCCAGGCTGCGCAACTCCTGTGGCTTGGGGGCTCGTCAACCTAGCTGAAACAGGTGTGTCCAACGGCGTAGCGTTCATTGTCGGCGCCGGAATAAAAGAGCAGCCATTCTGCCGGTGCAATGGTCAGCAGTTCCATCCGCGAGGAGGCGGTAAAAACTCTCCATGAGACTCTATATGGGGTCAATTGTTTGTCGGCGGGTTCAGGTTAAACGCGACTTCGGGGCAGAATGAGCGAAGGACATGCTGATCCGGGGTTGCCTGATGAGTTTGCGCCGTTATTGCCAGCAGGTTTTTTCAGCCTGCCCCTGACCATCCCCAACAACCGGTTTGCAGCCAGCCCGCCTGTCAGCGTCAACGACAGCGGGATTATCACCGGCGAAAAATTCGTTCCGATCCCCTCTCCGCCCGGGTTATTCGCGAAAGCCGCCAGAAGTGGCGAGACGAGCATCCCGGTTACCCGAAGCCATATCGCCAGACTCACCCCGGAGCCGTCGAGCGCAACCGGCAGCGACAGCATTTCCGCGACCTAGGCCACCGCTCGCGCCCGCTTGTGCGACTCAACGTAGACGTAGGAAATCCATTGCGCCAACATGGCCAGCGCTCCGCGCGTCTGCTGAAACTGCGGCAATCCCTGCCACTTGCGACGGAAGACGAAAATCGTCGCCGGATGGAATGGATAGCAGGCCTCGAATCGCGATCGCAAAAACTCCCGTGCTTTGGCGTCCGTCGTGGCCGTATCCACCGCGGTCCATTCAGGCGGCAATTGATTCCTTCGCTCGAAGCACCAGTCGGCGTAGGTCTTCGCGACGTTTTTCCTGATTCTCTCTGAACCTAAATCCTCAAAAAGCCGCTTGCGGACCACTTCACTGATCTCGGCCTCATCATTCGAAATCAGGTCTTTGGCGACACACCGCACGACCTTGTTGATCTTCTCCTGCCATTGCAGGTCGCAATCGGACATTTCGACCTGGCTGCGCGGCAAGCTGATGACGGCGGCGCAGTGCTCCGTGCCCGTCATGGCCCGCACCAGGTTGTCAATGAATGAGAAGAATTTTTCGGCGTCCATCCCGCGGTAGCGGTTGATGTCGTTCAAAACTTCATCGCAGAGGATCAGCACCGAGCCGCCCGCAACCTCAAACAGCTTGCCCAGCGCTTCGGTTCCTGGCGGAGTCTCCTTGGCCAACGGGCCCAGCGCCGCTGCACCGGCGTCGCCGGCGAACTGGCGCGCAATGTCAATCCACGGGGTCTCGCGGCCTTCGCCGGGGTCGTAGGCGTTCCCCACAAAAACGGCGACCTTGGTGATCGGCACCTCTTTCAGTCCGGCATCGGCGAGAAGCTGTTGAATCGCCGGATCGTGCTTCACCTGGCTGCCGTGCTTTGCCAAGTGGAAGAGCGCGGTCAAGGTGTGGGTTTTGCCGCCGAACTGCGTCACCAGCGTCATCACCGGCGGGCAGTTTTCCGTCCGCCCCGCCAGCCGCCGCAGCACCATGCCCGTGTGCTCTTTTAAGGCGCGCGTAAACTGCGTTCGGGCGAAAAACTGCTCCGGCTTGCGATAGTCAACCGGCCCGCGTCTCGCCGCCACCTGCTCCAGCACGAGCGCGAACTCGTCGGGGTTGAACGAGCGCCCTTCGCGCACTTCCTTTCGCGGCGTCGCGACTTTGTACCAGGGTTCCATCGC
>CADDZC010000120.1 GCA_902812365.1 Acidobacteriota bacterium
CGACGGGCCGAGCCAGGGGGGTGGTAGCTACCCGCCGCTGGCGAACGATCCTAGGGCCACCGGGCGCAAAACTCGCCCGCCACTCCCAGCCTATCTCCTGTGAACCGGAGCGCTTCGGAGATCGGCGGCGAAAGATCAAATCAAAGTGGGAAGAAGATTTTTCGCGATCTCGACGGCCGCGCCCGCCGCGCCCGCTTCCCCTCCGAGGCGAGAGACCGTCAGTTTGAAATGCTGCGCGGCGGTCACGACAATGCAGGTATTCGCCCGCCCCACCCGGATCCCGGCCAGATGAGCCAGGTGAGGAGCCACATGAAGCAGCACCCGCCGCCTTCCGGCTCGCGACGGCGACCGGCCACCTTCCTCGACTCAACCCCGGCGCCGCCGCGCCGCCGGATACTGTCACCGTCCGAAAGCCACGGTTTCAGGCCTCTATAGGACACCGTATTTCATATAAACTTCGCGAAGCGACCTGCCTTCCAGCAATTCCCTCCGGGAGAGATTTTCCTTGTGCACCTTCTCCTGAGCCTGGATTAAGACTGCTTCTTCGACCTCGTTCGGAATCACCACGATACCGTCAAAGTCGGCAAACACCAAGTTGCCCGGCTTCACCAGCACGTCGCCGCAACGGACGGGGACGTCGTAGGCCATCACGATTCCGCGTCCCACCGAATCGAGGGGGCGGATGCCGCTGTAGTAGACCGGAAATCCCATTTCGATGATTCGGAGGCAGTCGCGAATCTGGCTGTCGCACACACATCCCACCGCGCCGTTTCTCTTGGCCACGGTGCTCATCAGCTCGCCCCAGGGCGCGTTGCTCCCGGCGTAGTCGGTGGAATGGACCACCACGTCACCGGGCTTGAGGGAATCGATGGCTTCAATCTCCAGGCCGTACGGGTCATCTCGTTGCACGTAATCGGCTTCCATCCACCGAAGCGTCCGAGCGCGACCTACGAAGCCGCAGTTCTTTCGATCCGGCAGCAGAGGACGCAATCGCTGGTGCATGGCCTGGTGGCGGTAACCGAGGTTATCCAGAATGTCGCACACCGCCGCCACATATAAATGTTCGCGAATGAACTTCACCATCTCGGCATCGCACTTGAACATCATTGCCCCCTGGGCGCGCCTGTCGGCCGCAACTCGCTTCCGCTCCCGTGCGGATACCTCGCTCCATCCCTATCAAATTCTTATATCTCAATGTTGGGAGCCGCCGCTTCGGGCCCGAGCGCCACAGCCGCGCCTTGATCTAAGGTTCGTCAAAAGCGATCATGATCGGCCGCTCCCGGAAGCCGCGAGTTTTGATGGCGGCGTATATGAGTCCGGCCAGAAACCAGATCCCGCCCACAATTTTGGCGGCCGGTTTCAGTCCCAGCCAAATCCACAAGCAGAAGGCGAAACCGATCAACGGCATCGCCACATCCGCCCACCATCGGCGCCGGTATGCTTGCGGCTGCACCACCGCGAATTGCCAGAAGGTGGCTAGGTTAACACCCATAAATCCGATGAAGGCGCCGAAGTTCAGGATCTCACCCGCCTGCTCGTAAGAGACGAACAGGGTTCCGATATACGCTACCACTCCGATCAACCAGATGTTGCGGGTCGGAGTATGGCGCCGAGGATCGAGATAAGCAAAAAGCTTCGGCGGCAGGACCTTGTCGCGACCCATGCCAAACAGCAGGCGGGCCGCCCCGACTTGACCTGTCAAGCCTGCTCCGACCGTGGCCAGAATCAGCACGATTCCCAGGGCATGGAAAAGCGGCGTCCCTCCCACCCGGCGCGTCACATCCATGAACGCCGTCTCCGGGTTGGGCAGGGACTTGAAGTCCGGCCAAACGCGCTGGCCGAGGTAAATCTGCAGTCCGCCAAAAATGCCGGTGAAGGCGCAAACCAGCACGGTGGCCAGCATGACGTTGCGCTTGGGGTTTTCCGCGTCCTCGGCCAGCGTTGTGACCCCGTCGAATCCGATGTAGGTCAAGGCGGCGTACGAGGTGGCTGTCCAGATCGCCCGCGGGTCGAACGTGGCGGGGTCGTAAAACGGCTGGATCGAAAACACGCCGGCCCATCCCTCAAGACGGAACAGGTAGCGGACGGCCAGAACCATAAAGACGGCGATGACCGAGCCCATGATCGTAAGCAGGACGATGTTGGCGCGCGCCGTGGCCCGGATGCCGCGCCAATTCAGCAAGGTCA
>CADDZC010000121.1 GCA_902812365.1 Acidobacteriota bacterium
CGCGGACGCTGGCTGGATGGCCGCGCTCGGCGCGGCCGAGAGCGGCGGAGTCCGGCCCGCTTTGGGCGCACCGAGGCCAGCCGCGACCGC
Source organism: Acidobacteriota bacterium (assembly GCA_902812365.1). Taxonomy (GTDB): domain Bacteria; phylum Acidobacteriota; class Terriglobia; order UBA7540; family UBA7540; genus CADDZC01. Next base: position 91 of record CADDZC010000121.1, read on the forward strand.
GGCGCCGGCCGTCTCGGGAGCGCCGCTCCAAGGCCCGCGTCGGGTGATGATGGAACTGGGCCAGGAGGAACTGCTGCGCGCCGTCTACAGCAACCGGCAGCTCGAGGAAGTGATGGTTCAGTTCTGGATGAACCACTTCAACATCTTCGCTCCCAAGGGTATGGACAAATGGGCCCTCACTTCGTTCGAGCGCGACGCCATCCGCCCTCACGCCCTCGGCAAGTTTGAGGATCTGCTCGTGGCCACGGCGGAAAGTCCGGCCATGCTCTTCTACCTCGACAACTGGATGAGCGCCGCCCCTGAGCCTTCCGCCCCGCCGGCGCGGGAGGGCCGCCACGCTCGCCTCGCCAACCCCTGGTGGAGGCCCGGGCCCGGCAGCGGACGCCCCGGCCGGTGGCGGCATTTCGGCCCGCCCGTCGCCGACCGGCCGCCGTCGCCGGGCCGGAAAAAGGCCAACCGGCGGGGTCTCAATGAAAACTACGCCCGCGAGCTGATGGAGCTCCACACGCTCGGGGTGGATGGCGGCTACACCCAGCAGGACGTCATCGAGGTGGCGCGGTGCCTGACCGGCTGGACGATTCACCGTCCCGCCGAGGGAGGCGATTTCTATTTCAATCCGCGGATGCACGACTGGGGCGACAAGGTCGTGCTCGGCCACACCATTCGCGCCGCCGGCATGGCCGAGGGATTACAGGTGCTCCACATTCTGGCCACCAGCCCCGCCACCGCGCGCCACATCGCGTTCCAGCTCTGCCAGCGCTTCGTGGCGGATGAGCCGCCGCCGTCGGTAGTCAATCGCTCCGCCGCCACCTTCGAGAAGACCCATGGCGATCTTCGGGCTGTCCTGCGCACGATTCTGACCTCGGCCGAGTTTAACTCCGTGGCGGCGTATCGCGCCAAAGTGAAATCGCCTCTTGAGCTGGTCGCCGGCGCCCTGCGCGCGCTCGGCGCCGAGACCGACGGGGGCGAGCCCCTGTTGCAATTCCTGGCGCGCATGGGACAGCCCCTGTTTATGTATCCGGCGCCCTCGGGCTGGCCGGATCGAGCCGGCACCTGGATTGATTCCGGCTCGCTGCTGGCACGCTGGCAATTCGCCGCGGCCCTCGCCGCCGGACGCATTCGCGGCACGGCGGTGGACTGGAAGGACCTGAACCCTGGGCCGGACGCTTTCTCGCCCGCCGCGGCGCTCGATCGACTGGCTGCACTCCTGACGCCGGCCTCGCTCTCGCCCTCGACCCGGCGGGCGATCCTGAAGCGGTTCCCGGCGGATGGCGGTGGCCCCAGCCAGACGGTGGATTCGGCGCGCGCCGTTCCCGAGATCGCGGCGCTGCTCGTGGCGTCACCGGACTTCCAGCGCCGCTGACAGCCCGGGCTCGGCCCGCCGCCGAAAGACGGGCTGACCACTGAGAATGGAGGCGACTGATGGCCATCACCCGACGCTACTTTTTGAAATCCGCCGGACTCAGCCTGTTTGGCGCGGGCTGGGTGCCGAGCTTTCTGCGGCGCACCGCCTTCGCCATCGAGCAGCCAAACTCGAGCGCCCGCAAAAAAATCCTGGTGGCGATCTTCCAGCGCGGGGCCGCCGACGGCTTGAACATCGTCGTGCCTTACGGGGAGAGCCATTACTATGCTATGCGCCCCACAATCGCCATTCCGGCTCCGCTGTCCGGAGCCGAGCCGGGCCAGGCGGCCATCGATTTGGACGGCTTCTTCGGTCTCCATCCTAGCCTGAGCGCGCTCAAGCCGCTGTATGACGCGAAGGAGCTGGCCATCGTCCACGCCACCGGTTCGCCCGATCACACCCGCTCCCATTTTGAGGCGCAGGACTACATGGAGACGGCCACGCCGGGCGTGCCCTCCACGGCGGACGGCTGGCTGAACCGCTACCTGCGCGCGGCGCCGGAGCTGGACGCCACGCCGTTCCGCGCCGTGGCGCTCGCGCCGCGCCTGCCGCTCAGCCTGAAAGGGCCGGCGCCGGCGCTGGCGGTGAATGATCTGCGCCAGCTTCAGGGCGTCGGGCTCGCGAACCGCCGGGCGGGCGGCGCGGCGGAGGCGATCGAGGCCATGTA
>CADDZC010000122.1 GCA_902812365.1 Acidobacteriota bacterium
ATCTGAGCTCGAACAGCCTCATTCGCACGATTCACGGCCTCAGCGAGCCGCAGGGCGTGAGCTACGCGCGAAAATCCAATTGCATTTTCGTGGCCAACGGCGGGGACGGAACTGTCCGCATCTTTGACGGAAGCACATTCAAGCTGCTCAAAACAGTCCATTTTTCGAGCGACGCTGATGGCACCCGTTACGACGCCTCGATCGGCCGGGTATTCGTGGGCTACGGCAACGACGGAGACGCGGGCCTGGGCATTCTCGACGCCGCAAGCGGTCGGCTGCTGGGAACCATCAAGCTTCCGGGTCACCCCGAATCCTTCCAGTTGGAAAATTCGGGATCCTGGATCTTCGTTAACATTCCGAGTGCCGGCAACATCATTGTCGTGGTTGACCGAAAGGCGCGGAGGGTTATCGCCACCTGGAAGCTTCAAGGAGCCGCCGCGAACTTCCCGATGGCCTTGGACGCGAAGGATCAACGCTTATTGGTCACGTGCCGGAGACCAGCGGAAATGCTGGTGCTGGACACTGAATCCGGGAAAATCATTGCCACCGTCCCTTGCGTCGGAGATGCTGATGACATGTGGTACGACACAGCGCGCAAACGGGTGTACATTACCGGTGGCGATGGCTTTATCTGCGTCATTGCGCAAGAAAATGGGAACCATTATCAGAGAGTTTCGCAAATTAAGACCGTCTCTGGCGCCCGGACTTCCTGCTTCATACCCCAACTGAATCGCCTGTATCTCGCTGTCCCGCAGCGCGGAGACCGACCCGCAGAGCTACGAGTGTACGGAATACAGCCTTGAATTGCCCTACGAGAACCGTTGTGTCGGTAGAGATCCGTATTCCGATTCGAGCCGAACCGTCGTACCAAACCTTGGGTCTCTGGACGCCGGCCTGACCGGGATCCTGACCCAAACCCCGCAACCCGCAACTTCGACCCGCATTGTGGTTTTGGCGCGCCTAGCTGTCCCTAATAAGGCCCAGGAGTCGCAAAGCGTGTTCAGGTTGGGCGTCACGGCCATCTCTCAAGCCATCGCATGATCTCTTCACGACCCTGTCCGGTTCGACACCTTTTCCTTCCAGCGTGTTTCCGCTTTACGTATGAAACGTCGCGACGGGAATCCGCAGCACAAAGCCATAGCCCATCTTGAAGCCTGTGCCGCCCAGGACTTGGCGTGGCGTTTTGGTTCCGACAATTGTCGCCAGTTTATTTTCCTTGGCGAAGCCGGCAATGGTTTCAGCAGCGCTGGCCGTGTGCTGGTTCACCAAGAGGACAATGCGGCCCTGGAACGGCTGCGGGCCGAGGCCCTCCGTGCCCATCACAATTGAGCGGTGACTGAAGGCATGGGGCAGCAATAACGGAATCAACCCCAGCTTGGGAGGAGGAAATCCGGTCCAATCGCGCCAGCTTTTCCTTCTTGAAGCCCTTCACCGCTTCTGTGTGATAAGGTGACCAAGCCGGACTCGGCGCGTCATAGGAGCCGCGCGCGAGGAACTGGAAGGCGTCGGCGATTAGCGTGGTCCGCGCCCGATAACCGCAAGGTGGCCTCCGGGTAGATCCGTTGTGTCAACGGATTGGTGCCCGAGCCACGAGGCAACAACAGAGCGATCTAGGCCCCCTTCCAACCGGTCGACGGCCATGGTATGGTGCAGGCGATGGACGGTAACACGGTTCCCTTTCAACGACGGGCAGGCCTGAGCGGTGGCCTTGACATGCCTCACTAACACGTAACGGACGCCGTAGGGGCTGAGGCGGGTGCCGCGGGAATTGGGGAAAAGGATCTTCCCCTCGCCGCGCGACGGTATGGGTCATCGCCGAGGGTTTGCTTCGTCGACGTCGAAAGCGTGGACCGAATCATCTTCTTCATCTTTTACCGCTTCAATGAAGATTTAAAAATCGCATTTTGCGAGTTTTTACACAAGCGGCTTAGCATTACCCCGATCCGTCGATAACGCGGCAAAACGACTGGCGCGCGAGTCGGACGGGCGGACGAGCCGAGCAGCTGGGGCGAGGTCGCTCCGCTCTACTCTGCTTTCCCGGTCCTGGACGGCCTTGCCGGGGA
>CADDZC010000123.1 GCA_902812365.1 Acidobacteriota bacterium
GCCACCCCCTCGTTGCCTTTGCCCCCCAGCCCGACCGGCCAGTTCACCGAGGTATTGCTCCCCACTCTACTCTTCCATTCCGGGCTGACCTTCGAGAGGTAGTCCGTCCACACGAACGTCGTGCCGCTGCCATCGGAGCGATGGATCACCACAATGTCATTCGCCGGCAGGCTGACGCCCGGATTCGCCTTCGCCATCTCGGAATCGTTCCATTTGACGATTTTCCCTAAAAAGATGCCCGCCAGCGCCTCGGGCGTAAAATTCAGCTCGCGGCTCACCCCCGGAATGTTGTACGTGGGGACGACCGCACCCAGAACGGTGGGAAAATGGATCACCTTAAAGCTGAACTGGCCGAGTAGGCTGTCATTCAGCGGCATGTCGGAGGCTCCGAAGTCGACCGTGCCGGCTTTGAGCTGCTGGATGCCTCCCCCCGAGCCGATCGACTGATAATTGATCTGGATTTCGGGGTGAAGCTGGTGGTATTCGTCAAACCATTTGGAGTAAATCGGGTACGGGAATGTAGCCCCGGCGCCGTTGATCTGCAACCGGTCGGGGGGCGCGGCCAGAGTCTCGCCGCGCTTCAGGCCGCTCACCGCCGCGGCCGCAAGCACCAAGGCCAGTGACGCCACTGTCTTCAGCCATTTCGATATCATCTCTCCTCCGCAAGTTAAACTTTCCAGGTTACAACCGTGTTAAGCCGGCGTGAATTTTGCCCCCCCTACGGCAGGACATACCGCAGGTCGGCGTAAGCCATGCTCACATGCGCGTTTTTCGGCATCCCCGGGGCCACGGACCAGGGCGCCCGGGTCAGATACGAGTACTGGGTGATCAGTTGGAGCGCGCCGTAGCGTGGCGCCTTCCAGAAGGTTTGGATGATCCCAAACGTCCCTTCCTGAAGCGACTTGTTGGCCGAGGACGGCGATCCCGGATAGCCAAACCCCACGTATTTGCCCGTCGAGTCGATCGCGAAATTGCGCTCGTAGTACGCGCCGCCGTAGTAGCCGTAGAGCATCGTCTGCGGGTTCGCCTGATACTCAAACCCGCCGATCCCGGAGCCGGCATGCACCAGGGAGGGAGAACTGCCCGGCCGCACAATCAGGTCGGGACCCAGTCCGAAGATGTAGCGCCCTCCGCCGTCGCTGTAAAACGTGTTCAGGATGAAGTTGAACTTCTTCACCAGTTCCAGGTTCAGGTTGAGGGAACCGCCGCCGCCGGTGCGGGTGAACTTGGTGCCGGAGGCGGCGTCGAAAGTGCGGAAGGAGCTCAACAGCCCGACTGCCTCCAGGTGCAGATGTTTCTCCCCCACCGTCGGATCCGCCGCGATCTTGGCGATGAGGTCCGGGTGCAGGTTGGGCGTGGCGGTGTTGGTGCCGTTGTCGACCTGGCCGGGACTGAAGCCGGCCGGCAGGGTCACGGCCGGCCCCACATACTGCTCCGGATTTTCGAGCGAAATTCCCGCCGTCCAGACTTTCGAAGCATGATAGATCAACCGCACCTGCTCCTGCCGCGCCCACGTCAGGCCGACTTGGTAGTTGGTGTCCATGTCCTGGGAATAGAAGATGTCGGAGGGCATCGGCGAAATGCCCTTGCGGTTGGGGTTGAGCATGCTCCAGGACTGGCCCGCGAGCACTTCAAGCTTGCCGCGCGTCACTTGCACCCAGTACAGGCGCATGCGCAACGTATTGCTGTTGCTGGTGACGAAGCCGTTCGCCGGCTGGACGCCCAGAAAGTCCGCCTCCACGTATCCCTTCACGTGGTTCTCCCCCACTTCGCTCGTCACCATCAGCGAGCCGCGGGAGTTCTGGCCGCTCAAGCGAGTCTCGGTGAGCTGCCCGGCGGGAGTGTTGGAAAAGGGAATCGAGCCGAAAGCGGTCCCGATGCCGCTGCCGACGTTGGTGGTGCGAAAAACGGTGGTGAAGTCCATGAAACCGCCCGGGGTAAATTCCGCCGCGCCGATTCGGAACGACAGGGGCGCCGCCTCCTTCTCGGCCGGCGGGTTGCCGGCCGAGAAGGAGGCGGCGCCCCTGTCG